>JBKOUS010000004.1:0-5700 GCA_046723505.1 Actinomycetota bacterium | reverse complement strand
ACGAGGAAAAAACCTGAGCGGCGGTACCGCTGCTTGAACGCGGCCAGCACCGAACGGTCCTTGCTCGTACGGTCCGCCGTCGAAGTCGAGCGAGCAGCCAAGCTCCTCCAGCTCATGCGCCTGCTCCACGTGAGCCTTGGGATCACGTGGCGCTCGTTGTACTTCGCAACCGCCATCAAGCGGTACATCTCGCGCATGCGCTGGTCGGTCATTCCCACCGATGCCGCGATCGAGTCGTCCTGTGGCTGCTCCAGAGTGATGTTGCGCATGTGCGCCCGCATGGCTGCCAGCACCGTGAGCACGCGTTCGATCTCAGCGACGTCACCTGCGGTGAACAGCTCGGCCAGATACTCCAGCGGAATCCGTAGCGCTCGAATGGCACCGAACAAGACATCCGGAGACTCGGCATCATGACCTTGATCACGAAGAAGGTCGACGATCGGGGAGAGCGGCGGGATGTACCACACCATCGGCATGGTCCGGTACTCCGGATGCAGAGGCAGCGCCACCTTGTAGGTCTTGGCCAGGGCATATACCGGTGAACGCCGCGCAGCATCCAGCCAGTCGGCCGGGATCCCCTGCTCACGAGCGGCCGCGACCACCCGAGGATCATTGGGATCCAAGATCAGATCCAGTTGCGCAGCGTACAGGTCCTTCTCGTTTGGTATCGCCGCGGCCGCGGTTACCCGGTCGGCGTCGTATAGGAACAACCCCAGATAGCGCGGCCGCCCGACACAGGTCTCCGAGCACACCGTCGGCAGCCCGACTTCGATCCGCGGGTAGCAGAGGTGGCACTTCTCGGCCTTGCCTGTCTTGTGATTGAAATAGATCTTCTTGTACGGACAGCCGGTCACGCACTGCCGCCAACCACGGCAACGATCTTGGTCGACTAAGACGATGCCGTCCTCGGCGCGTTTGTAGATCGCACCCGAGGGGCAGGAGGCCATACACGACGGGTTCAGGCAGTGCTCGCAGATCCGTGGCAGGTAGAACATGAAGGTCTGCTGGAAGTCGAACTTGATCTTCTCCTCAGACTCCTGCCGTACCCGCTGCACGATCGGATCGAGATATCCCTGCTCGCTGACGCCGCCGAGGTTGTCGTCCCAGTTCGCCGACCAGGTGATCTTGGTGTCCTCGCCGGTAATCAACGACTTGGGCCTGGCCACCGGAAAGTCGTCACCAAGTGGTGCGTCGATCAATGTCCGATAGTCGTACGTCCAAGGTTCGTAGTAGTCGGCGAGCTTGGGTTGCACCGGGGAGGCGAAGATGCCCAGCAGCTTGCGGACCCTGCCCCCAGCCTTCAGCTTGAGCCGGCCGCGGCGGTTCAGGGTCCAGCCGCCCCGCCAGGTCTCCTGATCTTCATAGCGGCGCGGATATCCCTGGCCGGGCCGGGTTTCCACATTGTTGAACCACACATATTCGGTGCCGGCGCGGTTGGTCTACGCCTGCTTGCAGGTCACCGAACAGGTGTGGCAACCAATGCACTTGTCCAGGTTCATCACCATGCCCATCTGGGCCATGACTCGCATCAGTACTGCACCTCCTGGCCCGGTGCGCTCTTCCAAGGTCTCATACCAGGTAGCGGCAGGCAGCACGATGTCGGAGAGCTAGGTCGTCGACGTCATCAGGAAGTCAGCCGATAGCAGCAAATCGAGCTTTCCCTCCGGAAGCTCGTCCCGCCAGACGACGTCGCGCGGTCGTGCTTCAGCTGCTCCCTCCTCGGCCATCACATTGGAGTGGGTGCCGAGGAGGTACTTGAGGAAGTATTCGTTGCCCTTGGCTGAGGAGCCGAACAGATTGGAGCGCCAGAGCGTCAGCGTACGGGGCCAGTTCTCGGGCGCATCGACGTCCTCGATCGAGGGCTTGATCGTGCCGGCGGCCAGCGCGTTCGCAACGTACGAGGCGGCATCTGGTGCCTCGCCGGCTGCAACGGATGCTGTGGCCTGGTCTGCAAGATCCAATGGGTTGATGTTGAACTGCGGGTAGAACGGCATCCACCCCGGCCGGGCCGATTGTGCAATCGTGTCGGCGGTGTGCATGCCCGCCATGTGCTCTTCAGCCAAGGGCGAGGTGAGGGCGTCCGCAGCGTATCCATCGAAGCGCCACTGATCGGTGTGCATGTACTAGCACGCGGTGCCGATCATGGTCCGCGGCGGCCGCGACCAGTCCAGGCATTGGCAAGCGAGATCCATCCGGTGATCGGCCGGCACTTTTCCTGGCCGACGTAGTGCGCCCAGCCGCCGCCGTTGCGGCCCATGCAGCCCGTCAAGATCAACAGACTCAGGATCGACCGATAGGTCGCGTCGGCATGGAACCACTGACAGATCCCGGCGCCCATGATGATCATGGACGACCTTTGGACTGCTCCGAGTTCGTCGCGAACTCTCGGGCGATCCGGATGCACGCATCTGCCGGCACGCTGGTGATCTCCGCCTGCCAAGCCGGCGGACGGCGAGCCTGAGTCGTCGTAGCCGGTCGGCCAGTTTCCCGGGAGATCAGGCCGGGTGACTCCATACTGGGCGAGCATCAAGTCGAACACCGTGGTGACGACGTGATCGCCGATCCTGAGAACCGGGACGCCGCGACGGAGCACGGACCCCGATCCGTCGGCCGCCTCGAAGCAGGGGAAACGGCACCTGCCAGTCGACGAAGAATTCCTTCAAGATCACGTGGCCCATCGCCATAGCAAGCGCGGCATCTGTGCCGGCCTGGGCCGGCAACCATTCGTCCGCGAACTTGGTGTTGTCGGCGTAATCGGGGCTGACGGTGACGACCTTGGTGCCTCGATACCGCACTTCGGCCATCCAGTGCGCATCCGGTGTCCGCGTCACCGGAACGTTGGAGCCCCACATCATCAGATACGTGGCGTCCCACCAGTCACCCGATTCCGGAACGTCGGTCTGATCACCGAAGACCTGCGGACTGGCCACCGGCAGATCGGCGTACCAGTCGTAGAAGGATGTCATCACTCCGCCGATGAGCTGAGTGAAGCGGGTCCCGACGCAATGGGAGACCATCGACATCGCTGGAATGGGTGAAAATCCGGCAATCCGATCTGGCCCATAGGCCTTGATGGTGTGCACCTGGGCTGCCGCGATCATCTCAACGGCCTCGGCCCAGGACACGCGGACCAGTCCGCCCTTGCCGCGTGCCTAGTGGTAGCGACGGCGACGCCCCGGATCGCTGACCACGTCGGCCCAGGCAAGGACCGGATCGCCCAATCGCTGCTTGGCTTCGCGGTACATCTCGAGCAGGACCCCGCGCGCGTACGGATATCTGACTCGGGTGGGTGAGTAGGTGTACCACGAGAATGCGGCACCGCGCGGGCAGCCGCGGGGCTCGTACTCTGGGCGATCCGGACCGACGGAAGGATAGTCAGTCTGCTGGGCCTCCCAGGTGATGATCCCGTCGCGGACGTAGATCTTCCAGGAACACGACCCAGTGCAGGTCACACCATGGGTGGACCGCACGACCTTGTCGTGGCTCCAGCGATCCCGGTAGAAGACATCGCCCGCCCGACCGCCTTTGCGAACGCCACCTGGCCGTCGTCGGACTCCTCCCACCTGGTGAAGAACTTGCCCAGCTTCAATAGAGCATCGGATGATTTGCCATCGACCCCGGCGGGGACCGGAGGATTCATAAAACGGACCATATCCAGCAGTGCTGAGAGTATGGAAGTGACTCATGTCCTGCGAATTCCGAGCCGCCGGTCATCGCGTGACACGCCTGGACGAATCGGCGATATGCAGCCCTGCTGGATTCGCCCTGTGCGCTGCCCAGTGTGTATCTTGGTCCGTTGATGCCGCCCGTCGCGTGGCATTCGCGCGCCCCTATAGCTCAGCAGGCAGAGCGTCTCCATGGTAAGGAGAAGGTCTGCGGTTCGATTCCGCATGGGGGCTCGGCCTCCGCTTCTGATGCCACCGCGCATCGGCGGAATATACGGTCCAGCCGGACCGTTGCCCGACCGGGAAACTGGCAGGGGGAGACCACAGCGGGATAGCTCAGGCGGTAGAGCAAGCGGCTCATAATCGCTGTGTCGCGGGTTCGAGTCCCGCTCCCGCTACCGGCACGACCAGCACCGACGAGGATTTGAGGACACGACCATGGCCAGGACCGTTGATGTGCGGCCGAAGATCACACTGGCTTGCACGCAATGCAAGTCGCGGAACTACATCACCAAGAAGAACAGGCGCAACGATCCGGATCGCCTCGAGTTGAAGAAGTTCTGCCCCCACTGCCGCGCGCATACCTCGCACCGCGAGACGCGCTGACCAGACTGAGTCAGCCCTCCCCCCCGCTGATTGGGCTTGCCCACGGCAGCAGGCACCGGGAGGGCGGTCTGGGCGTCGAGCGGCTCATGGCCGCCGTTGCCGAGCAGGCAAAGATCACCGCGATGCCGGCATATCTCGACCTGGCGGAGCCCGATCTCAGCGCAGCCGCTCTGCAGCTCGCTCACGCTGGTCACAGGACGGCTGTGGTCGTTCCCCTGCTTTTCACGGAGGCTTTTCACGCGACTGTCGATGTCCCCGAGACAGTACGCGATGTCGTTCAGGCCCTTCCTCTTGAGCTCGTAGTTGCCGACATCCTCGGTACTGGTGACGACGTCACTGACGTGCTCCGTCAAAGCCTGGACGATGCTGGCATCGGCAACGACAGTTCGGTGCTGCTCTTCGGTGTCGGCTCGTCGAAACCGGCCGCGAATGAGGCAGTTGTTGATCTTGCGGCGCGACTGGCTCAGGGCCGTCGCAACCCGGTACGCGCATGCTTCGGCACCTGCCCGCCTCGCGTCACCGACGTGCTCGAGGGGCTGCCCGAGCCCATCGCAATCCTGCCGCTGTTCCTTGCAGAGGGCTTGCTGCTATCACCGGTGCGCGCACTCGCGGCCGAGCGGGGCTGGCGAATCGCCGAGCCGCTGGGGGAGCGAGCGGCCGGGCTCGTCCGTCAGCGCTATGACGACGCATCCAGGCGCGCCCAGGTCCGTTAGCGTTGCTCCATGGCCATCACCGAGGCACATGCTGGCCGCCGTTACCCGCCCTGCGATCCGTACCAGGTGTCGGCGGCGAAGATCACCGAGTTCGCGACAGCCTTGGGCGACGACAACCCGCGATATCGCGGCGACTCGCCGATTGCTCCACCCACCTTCGCCGCTGTCATCTCGGTTCACGCGTGGGACCAGCTCTTCGGCGACCCGGAGCTGGAGCTGTCGCTGGATCGGGCGGTGCAGGCCGATCAGCGGTACACCTTCCTCCGACCGCTCCGCACAGGTGACGTGGTGATCGCCACCCTCGTCATCGACAAGGTGCGGATACGTCCGGGTTCGGAGCTTGTATCGGCCACTGTGGACATTTCAGATCGAGACGCTGAGCCCATCTGTACAGCGCAAGCCACCTTTTTCCACGCGCGTGAGGTGCCGACATGAAGGCCACGGTTGTTGAAGGCGTCGAGATCGGCGCCCAGCTGCCGTCCCTCGCTGTACGGTTCACGAGGGAGCGGCTGGTTCGTTACGCGGGTGCTTCGACCGACTTCAACCCGATCCACTACTCGGAGCACTTCGCACGGCGGGTTGGACTGCCCGGCGTCATTGCTCACGGGACGCTGACCATGGGAACAGCGCTTCGAGTCGTCACGAATTGGGTAGGAGATCCCAGCCGGGTCACCTCCTATTTCGTCCGGTTCACCCGGCCAGTGGTGGTTCCCGAC
>JBKOUS010000164.1:0-7619 GCA_046723505.1 Actinomycetota bacterium | reverse complement strand
GCGGAGACGCTCCCAACGGTAGTCCCGCGTTCGGTGCGCATCTCAGAGGCGCCTAGCTACGGCCAAACCGTTCTGACCTACCAGCCCAGCTCGGCAGGTGCCATTTCTTACCTGGAAGCCGCACAGGAGATCGCCCGTCGGGGCGTTGAGGAGAACGCATGAACATTCGTACGGAGCGCCGCGGCCTCGGCCGGGGCTTGGGTGAGCTGTTCCAGAGGACGGACCCCCAGCCAGTTTCAGTTCCGACCAACGGCCAGTCCCAGCCAGCGCCGATGGCGCCGGTTCCCGACGGCTCCTATTTCGCCGACTTGCCCCTGGACGCGATCACCCCCAACCCTCGGCAGCCCAGAACCGTCTTCGATGAGGAGGCGATGAGCGAGCTCGTGGAGTCCATCCGTGAAGTCGGCATGCTGCAACCGGTCGTCGTCCGGCCATTGGGCGGCTCGAGGTTTGAACTTGTCATGGGCGAGCGTCGTTGGCGAGCCGCGCAACAGGCCGGTGTCGAGACGATCCCGGCGATCGTACGCGAGACGGCGGATCATGCGCTGCTACGAGACGCCTTACTGGAAAACCTCCATCGCGCTGACTTGAACCCGCTCGAAGAGGCTGCCGCGTACCAACAAATGCTTGAAGACTTCGGCTGCACCCAGGAGGAGCTCGCCAGTCGGATCAAACGCTCCCGACCACAGATTTCCAACACGATCCGGCTACTGCGGCTGCCGCCGACTGTGCAACGGCGCATCGCCGCCGGCGTCATCAGCGCTGGACACGCCAGGACTCTGCTAGCCATCGAAGATCCGGCCAGCCAGGAACGCCTCGCGGAGCGTGTGGTGGCGGAAGGGCTGTCCGTGCGGGCTGTCGAAGAACTCGTGACCCTTGGGGAACCTGTGAATCGACCTGCTCGTCGGCAGCGGCACGCGAAGTTAGTCGCTCCGAAGGTCAAGGATCTGGCCGATCGGCTCTCCGATCACTTCGACACACGGGTCCGGGTCGATCTGGGCAGAACCAAGGGCAAGATCGTCATCGAGTTCGCCACTGTCGATGACTTAGAGCGCATCGTTGCTCTCATTGACGGGCCACCGGATGCTAGCGAGCAATATCGACAAAGCGACATTTAAGGGGACGCGGGAGCGGGTTCATTAGCTTCAGCCCGAGCGAGCTTGGCCCTGACGTCCTTGGTCGCTGAGCGCTCGGCGACAAAGGACAGAAAAGGCACCGTGCCAGCCAGCGCAATCAGAATCAGCCGCTTCCAGCTCCACTTCGCCTTCAGCCCCAGGTCGACCGCCGTGATCAGCAGGATCATGTAAAGGTAGCCATGCGGGATCGCAGTCCAGGTCACGACGGTGGGGTGGCCACCCAAGTACTTCAATGGCAGGCCGACGCACACCAAAACGACCAGCAGGGTGCCCACGACGTAGGCCATGATCCGGTACCGGATCCAGGCATTGCGCATGGGCTGAAGCCTATGTCGGCTCAAGTGGGCGCTCCGGTGTGATCTCGGCCACCTCAAGGTCACGAAGGCCGATATCGCGTGCCATTCGGAACGCCATGAAGACAGTGAATGCGGCGAACAGCCACCACTGTATTGAGTACGCCCCATTACGCAGCCGGCCAGGCGCCTCAGGGAGCTGTGCCGGAGCCGGCGCCAGCCCCTGGCTCGCGGCGTCGGCACTGGACAGGTTGACGTACCCATCAATCAACGGCCCTCGCCACAGCTGCGCCAAGGCGGGCAAGCGGACGGATGCAATCTGGCCGCCCGGTAAGTCCGGTTCGGGCAGATGTTCCTCAGTAGGAAGCAGTACGCCGACTTGTTGCACCAGACCGCTAGGCGGCGCTGGCGCATTCGGACTAGACACAACGCCGCGAACTACCACGAGCAGGCTTCCGTCGGGCTGCCGGAGTCCCGTCAAGACCCGGAACTGCTCGCTTTCCATGGGGACCAGCAGTTGCAGCGCCGGCTCGTAAGTGCCTTCAAAGGTCACCGATCTTCCATATCCATCCGTCGCCGGCTCCCCGGCCCGGGCCACCGAGCCGAGCGGAACCGGCGGTGCTGACGCACGGCGTTCCGCGGCTTCTGCTCCCTGGGCGTCGTAGACCGCAAGTTGCCAGAAGCCGAGGGCCACCATGGCCCCCGCCAGGCCGAGGCCGAGGACGATGAGCAGGGCTTGCTTGAGGCGGGTCATGTCGACCGGGTCTTAGTGCGCCAGTGAAATCACTAGCGGGCGCCTACCGACGCTCGCAGAGGATTGGCCCGGCCTCCGCGGGCCGCGGCCGCATGGACCAGGTCGGCGCACATCCTTCCAAGGCTCCAGCCCGCGGTTTCGATCGCCAACGGGACGGCAGACGTTTCGGTCATACCTGGTGACACGTTGACTTCCAGGAACACGGGCTCTCCCTCCGACGTGAGAATGAGGTCGGTTCGCGAGAGGTCCCGCAGCCCGAGCGCCGCATGCACCCGTAAAGCAACGTCAGCGCATCGGTTCGCCACGTCTGGTTCAACCTCGGCCGGGCACAGGAAGCGGGTTGCACCGGCGGTGTACCGGGCGGTGTAGTCGTAGACGCCAGACTCCGGTCGGATCTCCACGGCCGGAAGAGCGATCGGACCGCGCCCTCGGTCGACCACGGCCACCGTCACCTCGGTTCCCTCGACGAACTCCTCGATCACCGCCACTGAGCCGTACGCGTAGGCGCCGACCATGGCCGCCGGAAGCTCGTCGGCCCGCGTCACCTTGCTACACCCGAGCGCGGAACCACAGCGTGACGGCTTGACCATCATCGGGAAGCCCAGTTGGTCGCCAAGGGCCTTGACCAGGACTTGAGCGCCCAGCTCCCGGAACGTCTCATATGGCAGAGCCACTTGAGTAGGTGTTCGGATGCCCGAGGCACCGATGACTGTCGTGGCGATCGACTTGTCGAACGCCACCCGGCAGGCCGAACCGACCGAACCAACGAACGGCACGCCCAGCAGGTCGAACACCTCGCGCAGCGCGCCGTCCTCCCCAGCCTCACCGTGCAAGACAGGAAAGACCACCGAACCGGTTAGTTCTGCGAGCCGTGCCAGCAAGCTGGAGTCAACATCGGACTCCACAACCTCATACCCTCGAGAACGCAGCGCCTGACTCACCCGGCGCCCGGAGCGCAACGACACGTCGCGCTCGTGTGACAGCCCCCCCGAAAGCACGATCACTGTCGGCAGGTATCCGTTGTCGGTCACCCTACTCCTTCTCTCATGATCATCAGACCATGATCAACATCGATCAAGATCAACTTCGACCGAGCGCCCATGATCATCAGGCTTGATCTGGACCTGGTGCTTCTCGGGGTCCCAGAGCCATGCGGCCACTTTCAGGTTCAACGGCAGTACCGAAGATCTCGAGCATTCGCGCCTCGTACTCCAGCACCTCACCGAGCCGACGAGTGCCTTCGATGATGCGCTCTGGCGTGGGGAAACAGTACGACAGCCGCATGTGCCGGCTGCCGAGGCCATCGGCATAAAACGCGGTCCCGGGCACGTAGGCAACTCGAGCGGTGACCGCGCGCGGCAGCATGGCGTGCGAGTCAATCCCCGGAGGCAGGCTCAGCCAGACGAAGAAGCCGCCTTCCGGTTGAGTCCAGCTTGTGCCAGCGGGCATGTGGCTGGTCAGTCCGGCGATCATCGCATCCCGCCGCTCACGATACATCTCCCGGAAGATCTTGATCTGGCCGCGCCAGTCGTGGTTCGTCAGGTATGCGGCAACCGCGAACTGGGAGAACACCGGCGGGCACAGCGTCGCCGCCTCTTGGGCGAGCACCAGCTTCTCGCGTACCGCGTGCGGCGCGAGAACCCAGCCCACCCGGAATCCCGGTGCGAAGGTCTTGGAGAACGAGCCGAGGTAGATCACGCGGTGCTCGTTGAGCGACCGCAGCGGCGGGATCGGGTCGCCGTCAAAGCCGAGCAGGCCGTACGGGTTGTCCTCGACAACCAGCAGGTCTGCCTCCTCCGCGACGCGGAGCACCTCAATCCGCCGATCCAGCGGCTGTGTGACGCCAGCAGGGTTGTGGTAGCTGGGAATGGTGTAGAGAAACTTGACCGTACGCCCCACGGCCCGCAGCGCTTCGATCGCCTCGGTGAGCGCCCCCGGCTTCAGGCCTTGATCATCCATTGCGACATGGACCACGTCACACTGATAGGAGCGGAAGACCCCGAGTGCGCCGACGTAGCTGGGTGCCTCGCACAACACCACGTCCCCGGGATTGCAGAAGATGCGCGTCAGCAGGTCGAGGCCCTGCTGCGATCCAACGGTGACCATGACGTCGTCAGGATGCGCCGAGATCTCCTCGAGCCGCATGACTTCACAGATCGCTTCCCGAATTGCCGGCTCGCCTTGGCCCGACCCGTATTGCATGGCACGCCGGCCGTCGTGGAGCACAAGATCGTTGAGCGCCGAGCCGACGACATCCAACGGCAGGTCGGTGATGTTGGGCATGCCTCCGGCGAGCGAGACGACTTCGGGGCGGTTGGCAACGGCGAAGAGCGCTCGGATCGCCGATGCCGTCATGCCGTGTGCCCGAGCCGCGTACCGGTCGATGTAGTCATCGAGGCGGGTGTCTTGGCGTCGCAGCCGCTCCAGCACCGGTTCGTAGGGCTCGGGTGGGGAAGTCTCGCTCACAGCACTAGGGTGCCATTTGTTTGGAGCTGCTCGCACAATCGCGCTTATCAATTGCTCGCCCCGCTCGCTGCCATGTTCGCCTGGTTGTGGCCGACGCTCGCAGCTGAACGCCCTGCTGATTGATTGCAATTTCCGGCCCGCGGCTCCGCCGCCTACGATAAATCCATGGCAAAGGCCGATGAGATGCGACGGCTGCGGTGGCCACTATGGCTTGCCGCCGGGGTGTTATTCGGTCTCGCCATCGGCTTTGCGTTCGGGCTGGCCAGGCCGCGCGTCAGGAACTAGGCCCCATGGGATCCCGCCGCTTGCGCCCGATGACTGCAGCCGACTTGCATCTGCTACCAGCACCGTGCGCGCAATGCGCCTTTTGGGAGGCAAGTCTCAGCGATCTCGCGGCGTCTGCCGATCATGTCGATCGGGGAGTGATCAAGGCTGAGTGGGCTGAGGCAGTGACCCGGTACTGGGGCTATTGCGGAGTGATGGCGTTTGCCGACGATCAGCCGATCGGTCATCTGACGTTGGCGCCAGCTGTCTACGTGCCGCGGCTGGGCGCCTTCGCAACTACGCCGGTTGGGCCGGACGCCGCAGTAGTCATGTCTGCGCACGTATCGCCCGAGCTGCGCGGTAAGGGCCTCGGCAAGCAACTGGTGCAGTCCGCCGCAGGACTCGTGGCGCGTCGCGACATTCGAGCGCTGGAGGCGGTTGGCACCTACCACGACGGCCCCTCGTGCATGTTGCCGATCGGGTGGCTGGAGGCGGTCGGCTTCGAGGTGGTACGCCCCCACCCGATCACTCCGCGATTGCGGATGGATCTGCAGAACGCGGTGCGCTGGCGTCCCGGTCTTGGCGCTGCGTGGAACCGCCTCACCGGTCTGGTACGGCAACCACAATCTCCCGAACCCGCGACCTACGCGCAGCGCGAAGCGCCCAGGTTGGTGAACCGCTCGCGCATCGCGGTCTGAGTCCCTACCAGACCTCTACTCGCTGAGTGCCACTGGCTCCGCACCGGTCTCAGGCACCAGGATGGGGGTGTCCTCATTGAGGGTTTCGCCGCGGAAGTAGGCCCTGAACCGTACGGCGCAGGCGATCATCAGCGGCACCGAGCCCCACGGGATCTCCGCAAGATCGTCCAGACCGAAGAAGCGCCGTGTGTAGGTAGCTGCGATCTCCGCCACGGCACCTGGTCGGGTGCCGGCACACTCGGTCCCGAAGCATTCGACGCCGTGCCATTCCTGGATCTGCTCGCCGGCGACTCCGCCTCACCCTGGGGACTCACCGAGATGCCAGCATTTCAGCGGCCAGCAGCAAGCTGAGACGCTCGCAAGTCTGCGAGAGTTGGCGCATGAGTGGTGATTCACACCGTGCGGTCCAGCTTTCCCGACTGGGACGCCATCACTTCCAGGCCACCAACTCGCGCGGCGGAACGCTGTCGTTTGGCAACACTCAAAGGGGTGAGTTCACACCCGTGGAGCTGCTGCTCGTCGCCATCGCCGGATGTACCGCTATGGACGTCGACGCGATTACCGTCAAGCGATCCGAGCCTGCACGCTTTCAGGTCATCTGCTCTGGTCACTACACCAGGAGCGTGCACGGGAACCACATCACCGATATCCAGGTCGACTTCGATGTCGCGTTTCCTGACGGCGAGGGCGGGCAAGCCGCCGCAGATGTCCTCGAGATCGCGATTCGCAAATCTCATGATCGGCTCTGCACGGTGACCCGTACGGTCGAGCTAGCGACCCCGGTCGGCGTGAGGCTGCAGGGCGAGTCGGTGTTGCAAACAGGATCGCCGGCGTGATGGCGAGTCCAACGATCCGGCGCTCAACTGCTCCGCATCTGGCTCAGCGCGCTCTGGTGTATGCCACAGCAGAGGGAACTGACGAGTTCTTTGCTGCGGCCATGCGCGGCTTTCACGACGATTACGTCGCGGAGCGCTGGGGGCCCATGCACAAAGTCTTCGAACCCGAGCGCACTTTCGGTTTTCAGGTAGACGGGCGATGGATCTCCACCTGTGGCGCGTACAGCAGGAGGCTGACCGTTCCTGGCGGATCAGTTCCCGTTGCCGCGGTCACTGTTGTCACGGTGCAGCCGTCATACCGTCGCAAGGGCCTGCTCACCGAAATGATGAAGCACCAGCTGTACGACATCCACCGGCGTGAGGAGCCGGTCGCTCTGCTGTGGGCTTCGGAGTCTGCGATCTACGGCCGTTTCGGCTACGGCCAGGCGAGCCCTCAGGTCCGGCTGTCCGGCAAGACCAAAACGACTGTCTTCCGTCCAGATGTTGATCTTGGTTCGGGTTCGGTCGGTGAGGTGGAGCGAGACCAGGCGATTCCGGTGATCAAGCGTCTGCATCAGACCTTGTTGCCGGAGCGGGTGGGCGCGTTGGATCGCAACAACGACTGGTGGGACGTTAAGTGGCATGATCCAGAGCCGTGGCGGCGCGGTGCGACGGCGTACCGATTCGCGTTGCACTACGACCGTCGTGGCCGACCGGACGGTTACGTCGCTTTTCGAGTCAAGAACATTTGGGAAGAGTCGGGCGCCGAGGTCATCATCGATGAATTGGATGCTGCAAGCGGCGCAGCACGGGGCGCACTCTGGCGGTTCGTTCTTGATCTTGACCTGGTGCGTACGTTCACCAGGCACGGCGCGCCGTTGGATGAGGCCGTACGCTACCTGGTGAACGATCTTCACTCGATAAAAGCCGAGCTACAAGATGGGACGTACGCGCGACTGGTCGACGTACCGCGCGCTCTGGAAGCGCGTCGTTACCTGACCGAGCTAGAGGTAACCATCAGGGTTGAGGACCCGCTGCTTAGGCAGAACACCGGCACGTTCCAGGTAGCGGGTGATCCTCATGGCGCGTCGGTGACCAAGGGCCGTAGTAGGCCCGACTTGGTCATGAATGTACGGGACCTCGGCGCAATCTACCTCGGCGGAACTTCACTTGCCGCGCTTGTCCGCGCTGGC
>JBKOUS010000043.1:0-6231 GCA_046723505.1 Actinomycetota bacterium | reverse complement strand
ATCCCAGCCTCCAGCGCGCTAAGGTTGCGCGAGCTTACCGCCACAGGCTTCGCGGGTCTGAACCGCTCCTAGCTGCGCGTGTGGGCACCGCACCGCATCAAGAGCCCTCTGCTCACTCGGCCAAGGCTGACTCACAACATGGCCGGAGGGCCGAAACCACTCGGCCGAAACCATGAGGAATCGCTGTGGACTGATACCGGATGGCGCAAGCTCGATGGCTGACCAGATGGGGAAAGGGTCGGACACCAGCCTTGGGACGAGCCATCGGTGGTGCCACCTGAGGCCGCGGCGCAGACAACGGTTACAACGACGCCAACACTGGCGGCCGTCACCGGTAGTCATCCTGCGGTAGCGGCGTTGGCAGTTATCAACATTCGGAGCCTGTCGACTCGGCTTTGAGGGGTCCTTCGACCCTGGTCGGATTACGTCGCTCGGTAGAAGCTGCGATACGCACGATGAACTGAATCGGAGCGTGAGGTGATGGCCGGGACACGCAATCTAGAACGTCTGACCGCTTCGGACATGTTCTTACTTTTGTGGGATGACTTCGGTTGGTCGGGGGATATCGGCGCCCTCGCCATCCTCGACGGCACTAGCCTTCTTGACCGCGAGGGTCGCGTCCGCATCGAAGAGCTCCGCCAACACTTGGAGCCGAGGCTGCACCTGGTCCCGCGCTTCCGGCAGCGGCTGCACCGGCCGCGGCGGGGGTTGGGCTGGCCGTTGTGGGTCGAGGCGACCTCCTTCGATCTGGCCGACCACGTCGGAGTCCAGCCGCTTGCCGCTCCGGGCGGCCCGGCGCAGCTGCTGCATGCATGCGAGCAGCTGGCGCAGCGACGGCTGGATCCGGCGCGGCCGTTGTGGGAGCTGTGGCTGCTGCCTGGCCTGCCGGAGCGGCGGGTGGGTGCGTTGTTCAAGATGCACCACGCCATGGCTGATGGGATGGCGGGGGTGGCCGCTTTTGGGGCGTTGCTGGATTTGGCACCGGATGCGCCCACCCCGGTTGCGCCGGCATGGACGGCGATGCCGGTCCCGACCTCCGGTGAGCTGTTTCGCGACAACCTGCGCCGACGCGGCCAAGGGTTCGGCCGGGCACTGGCGGGTATCGGCCATCCGAGCAGGACGCTGCGCGGGGCGCGTCGCACCTTGCCGGCGTGGCGGGAGTTCTTGGCCGAGCAGCGCGCGCCGCGCACCAGCCTCAACCGTCCGATCGGTGCTGAGCGCCAGCTGGCGATCGTCCGCAGCCGCCTGGAGTCTGCCAAGCGGATCGCCCACACCTACGGCGCCAAGGTCAATGACGTGGTTCTCACCGCCGTCGCCGGTGGCCTGCGCCAGTTGCTGGCACGCCGTGGCGAGGACGTCCAGAAGCTGACGCTACGTGCGATGGTGCCCATCTCGCTTCACCATGAGCAGCCAGGTCAGTCCAGCGGCAACCAGGATGGGTGGATGATTGTGCCGCTGCCGCTCGGCGAGCCCGATCCAGTTCGCCGGCTGCAGCTGATCGCTGCCGAGACCGCCCAGCGCAAGCACGAGGCTCGCCCGCGGACTGGCAGCGGGGTCTTCGGATCGCTGCTGTTACAGCGCGCGTTCCTGCATGGCTTTGCTCATCAGCGGCTCATGAACACAAGCGTCACCAACGTGCCGGGTCCGCCGGTGCCGCTGTATCTTGCCGGGGCGCGGCTGCTGGAGCTGGTTCCCCTGGTGTCGTTGATGGGCAACTTCACGCTGGTAGTCGCTGCGCTTTCCTACGCCGGGCAGCTCAACCTAACTGCGGTCGCCGACCGGGATACCTGCCCGGACCTGGAGGTATTCGCCGAGGGCGTCCAGGCCACCCTCAATGAGCTGGAGGGCTTCGGGGCGGATGTCGACTTGTTAAGCGGGAGTCAGATCCCGCTAAGGGCCACTCAGAGGCCCGAACACTCTTGAACCCGGGCGGTCCGCAAACCCATGCTCACCGGCAATGGTCAACCTGGCTCGACGGGTCCTATCAAATAGGGCCTTCGGTCTCCTTGACTACGTGACCACCGACCCTGTTGCCATGCCCCTGCGGGGCATGACCCTAGGTAAGAAGGGGGTGGTCGTCATGACACCAACCAGCACTTCGACAAATGCTCGCAACGCCGCGCCGACCGACGACAGCGCCCCGCGTCCCGGTCCGCGCGGGGCCAGCCACAAGCGGATCGTGCCTCCCTTCTGGCGACACTTCTTGGAGATGCTGGCAGCTATGGCCGTTGGAATGTTGGCCACGGGCGCTATCTTCCTGTTCATCACCGGGCTCAAAACTTGGGATGTAGCGGCCGTCCAGTATCCCACACAGGCACTGCTGGCGATCGCGGCCGGAATGACCATCCCAATGTTCGCCTGGATGCTGTTCCGGCACATGGGACGGCGGAACGCCTACGAGATGGCAGCGGCAATGGTCCTCCCAGTGATCCCGTTCCTGTGCCTCGTCTGGTTCGACATCACCAAGAGCGCATTGTGCGGGGCCTATTGCGCAACGACGATTGTGGCCATGCTGGCGCTGATGCTCTACCGCCGCAGCACCTATTCGATGGCGATGTAGCACCCAAGGCGGATGCGATCACCGTGCGCAACGACGCCTGACAGCGGAAGCCAACCAACAAGTCGGCACCCGTGATCGAGCCAGCAGGGAGAGAGCGATGAGGATCGCGTATTCCTATTGGATGAAACAGGAGCCCGACCGGGTCAGGACAGTCGCGCCGGAGCACGCCGCGTACTGGGACGACCTTGGACTGCCCAACTACCTCGGCGGGCCGTACGCCGATAAGTCGGGCGGCTTGATCACCTTCGAGGCCGATTCGCTCGAGGCAGCGATGCGCATCGCCGCCGATCCCTTTTCCCGGGAGGAGCTGTTGCAGAACTGGGTGATGAAGCAGTGGGTGCCCGAATAGATCTTCGCCGAGCTGTCTCAAGGTCCGACAGTTCTCGCCCGCTTTGACGAATTGACACGGCGTGGGCCTAGTGCTGGGGATCGGCGGCGTCCACCGGCGCACGCCACAGCGCAATCGCAAGAACTGCCACCCACACGAGGAACGCGCCGATGCTGATTCGTTCGCCGATGCCCACTAGCTAGCAGCCTGAGGGCCCAGTGCTCACTCAACTAGTGTTTGATTTCATGACCGTCGCATCCCAACCTCGCAACCGCTATCTCGACCGCCCCGCGCCCAGCAGCCTCGCGGATGTCAGCGACACCATTTTGGACAAGGGCTTGGTCATCGATATCTACATTCGCGTGTCCCTCGTGGGCATTAGCTGCTGACGGTAGATGCACGCATTGTCATTGCCAGTGTTGACACCTACTTGCGTTTCGAGAAGTCGCCGACCCGGCCCTTGCACCTAAGCGTGAGTAACGCTCACCAAGTCCTGACCGACCTGCGCCAGAGCAACATCTTGATCGGTTTTGCCACGAGCGTCCGAAAGGATCAGTGGAGTGCCGCAGAGATCTAACTCCAAACGATCCTGCCCTTCCTCACCGTGCCCGCCGAACAGAAGGCCATGCTCCAACTCTTTGCCATGCCTGCGTCGCAGCCGTGACGGCAACGCGACCATCCCCTGATCTGGACGGCTAAGTTGCGGCGTCTGGCAGGTCGCGGGCTCCCACTGCCGCTGCAAATTCGCCCGATCTCGGAGAGGCAGCAGGTGATCTTGTTGCCGATTGCTTGTGAGATCAAGTTCTCGATTTGCCAGTTGCACCAAGACCCCTGCGAGTGTCGATGCGCCGCATCCACAGGTTGTCGATGTAGAGAGCCGTGCCGGCGGAAGCATCACGGGGATCTGATGACCAAGGCGTGGTGAGCCTTACGATCAACGGAGGCGATCCGAAGGGAAGGTTCGGCGTGACGACGACCGCTGCTCGGCCGCTGGGAGCCAACTGGCGAACGGCCTTGCTCGTCCTCGTTGCGGTGAGCCTCGCCTGTGCCCCGGTTTCCTGGATCGACGACGGTGTCACACCGTCCTGGATTGTCTACCGCTGGTCTTGTTGGTGGGGCTGTGGCGGATGTGGCGGTGCCACGGCACGCTGTACTTTGGCGTCGCCGCGGCGATCTTCCTACTTGTCCACCTCCCGTTCACGTGGGCGGGGCCCTGTTCGGTGACCAGAGCCCGGTCGGGGCGGACAAGCCGTACAACCCCGTGCAATGGCTCGTCACACTGTTCACAGTGCCGTTGTTGACGGCGATAGCGGGGTTCGTCGCTTGGCGAGAGGCTCGCCGAGCGGCAGCCGATTCCCAATCGAGGAGCGCGGGGTGAATAGGTCCGCGGCTGGCGGCGAGCACCCCGGCTAGCGCGAGTACGGTTGCGTGCTCTGCGTAGTCCAACTACCAGCCTCATTAGCCGCCTGGTCGGTTCCGCCGATATGGCGCGGATCCGAATGTTCCGCCAGTACGAGTAGGCGATCAGTTGCACCGGGCCAATTGCGAGGATGGCAGCGAAGGAGGGCTGGAAGCGAAGGATGATCGCCCCGGCCACAATGGCCGCAGCTGCTAGGTCGACGATCAACAGTGTCCGGCGGGGCAGGTGTGCCAAGGCAGCAGCACACCCGGAGTGATCGCGTCCAAACTGCCGGCAGCGGTGAGGGAACCAGCGATTCAAGTCGGTACGGACTTCCTGGTCGGGCTGCAGCAGCATCCAGGGCGCCGATGCCACTAGCACCACGGCCATCACGAAGGAAGGTCAGCGAGCACGGCAACCCCGCCAAAGATGATCAACCGTGCGCGGTGAGGTCTGTGGTGCTGTTCACGGGGGTGTTCTCCGAAGATCCGGTGCTCACGGTGTCGACTTATCTGGAAAGAGCAAATTCGAAGCGGCTGGTGTGTGCCAGAGCCGATAGCCGGGCCAGGCGAGGCCGGCGCCGATACTCGCATTGCCGGACCAGCGAGGCAGTGTCGCCGTCCTGATCATGGCAATGCCACAGAGGATGTAGCCGATCATGAACAAGATCGCCGCCATCCCGTTGACGATCACCACCGGCGAGTACTGGCTAATCGAGTCGAGCACGGCCGGCGACTGTTTGGCCAAGACGGGGGCGAGGAAATCGAAGTTCCCGGTCACCGCGATTCAACACGCCAGCAGCCATCAAGGCCATCCCGCACCATTTCAACAGATGTACCAGCCGGCCAGCGTCATCCGCCATGCCCGCGCCTCCCACGGCCAGCCAACCTGATTTTGGCACTCAACAGATAAGGTCCCTCAGCCTCGTCACCGAGCTTCCAATGCACCCTCAATCTTTCCGCCTATTTTCCCTCCCTGGATCGTGTCGGGTTGACTGGCATCCGACGGCCCAAACAGTGCGTCAGACCGAACCCCGTACCCTATGGCGGTGCGGGGTTCGGACCTGAGATATGTGAATCAGGCTGGACGAGCCTCAGCTACGCCTGCGCCAATATGGGTTGCTGCAGGCTTCTTGCTGTGCACGGTCAGGACGATGCCGGCCATTGCGGTCCAGAGCAGGAACAGCATCGAGGCCGCGAACCCGTAGGGGGTGATCGCGGCGATCCCGAGCAGGAGTGCCGCCCAGGCCAGCCAACGCGGGATGGCTTGAGCGAACACGCCTGCAGCGAACAATCCCAGCATCAGGAGGGTTCCTCCGCCTCCACCGAACTGGGATCCGACGTACCAAGCCTGGAGCGCTTCGGGTGTTACGGCAGGGTCAGCTCCGATGTTGCCGAGTGTCACGTAGGACCCTGCCCCGAGGAGCTCGGACATCACGGCTACAGCGGTTCCGACGAGCATGAGTCCGGCAACCGCATGGGGCCCGCCGGCATCCCGCACTCGAGCCCACACGGCAATGCCGAATAGGCCAAGGGCTAGCCCTCCCCAGATCATCAGCTCACCGCCGGTCCGGACCTGATCGCTATGAGCCGCGAAGTAGCGGCTCAGCTCAGCTAAGGGTGTGTCAGCGTCGGGGAATTCGCCGATGATGAGGTCTCCGATGATGATGAGAACCGCATAGCCGACGCCGGCAAGCGGGAGAATCCGGGTGAGGCCAGTGAGTCTGGGTTCTCGGTCCTCTGTCTGGTACTTCATGGTTACCCTCCTGTGGGTCGGTGGACCATCCGAACGTAAGCACTCTCACCTCTGTGCGTCGTCGCCCGCCTCGACGATCTTGGCCTCAGCCGGTCGGGTGATTTCGCGCGCCGTACGCGTCGTCCGAGTGGCTGATGACAGCCGACGACGGGACACCTACTGTGACCACATGCGCGTCCGACTTGACGC
>JBKOUS010000192.1:0-11232 GCA_046723505.1 Actinomycetota bacterium | reverse complement strand
CCACCCAAGGCTACGACGGCGAGCGCCTCGACGAGGTTGTCGGCTACCTCCTCGGCGAACAGCTCAACGACGGCGGCTGGAACTGCGCCGCACACGGTGATCTAGGCAAGCACGCGGGTGCGGCGTGTCCTGGACTGGTGGAGCGCAACCGGCTGAGCTGCTGGCTGCGACCTGCCAGACTTGCCCCGTGCGTGATGTGGTGATCTTGGGCAGCACAGGCTCGATCGGAACGCAGTCCCTTGAGGTAGTCGCCGAGCACCCTGCTCAGTTCCGGGTTGTAGGGCTTGCCGCCGAGGGCTCACAAATCCCGCTGCTGGCTCGACAAGTGCACGATACTGGAGCGCCTGCGGTGGCGGTCAGTCGCGCCGCAGCCGTCCAGGATCTCCAACTCGCTCTCTACGCCGAGGCCGGCCGGCGTGGCTGGCAGGGAGAGGCGCAGCTACCCCGTATCGTCGCAGGGCCGGACGCAGCAGCCGAGCTGGCAGCCCTGCCATGCGACGTTGTACTCAACGGGATTACAGGCTCTACTGGGTTGGCAGCGACGCTGGCTGCGCTACAAGCCGGCCGGATCCTCGCTCTGGCCAACAAAGAGTCGCTGGTGGTGGGCGGACCGCTGGTTACCCGGACCGCCAAGCCGGGTCAGATTGTCGCTGTCGACTCCGAGCACTCGGCCTTGGCTCAATGTCTTCGGGGCGGCGCAGCAGCCGAGGTCGATCGGCTGATCCTTACCGCAAGCGGCGGACCGTTCCGTGGGCTCAGTCGCGAACAGATGCGCGATGTCACACCGAATCAGGCGCTTGCGCATCCCACCTGGAACATGGGCCGGGTGATCACCACGAACTCTGCGACGCTGGTGAACAAGGGGCTGGAGTTACTGGAGGCCCATTTGCTCTACGGCGTGGACCTGGACCGGATCGATGTCGTGGTACATCCACAGTCGATCGTGCATTCCATGGTGCAGTTCGTTGATGGATCTACCCTCGCGCAGTGCTCGCCGCCGGATATGAAGCTTCCGATCGCTCTAGGTCTGAGTTGGCCGGATCGGCTTCGGGGAGTGGCCACGCCATGCGATTGGAGCGCGGCATCGAGCTGGACCTTTGAGCCGCTGGACCATGCGGCCTTTCCGGCAGTTGAGCTGGCCCGCCATGCGGGGCGGCTGGGCGGAACGGCTCCTGCCGTTTACAACGCTGCTAACGAGGTGTGCGTGGACGCGTTCCATGATGGACGGATCGGTTTTACCCAGATCCTTGACATCGTGGCCGTGGTGTTGCACGAGCACACTGGTTCAGATCCCGACGTAGGCTCGAGGTTGGCCGCAAGTGACCAGCTCACACTTGAGCTGGTGCTGGCCGCGGATGCCTGGGCGCGTGCTCGGGCCAACGACCTCACTCAGGTATGGAGCAAAGCGCATTAGATGGACCTTGTGATCTACGTCGGTGGCGCCATTGCCTTCTTCGCCTTGGTAATGGCGTCGATCGCCTTGCACGAGATAGGGCATCTCGTGCCAGGCAAGCTGTTCAATGTCAAGACGACCGAGTACTTCGTCGGCTTTGGTCGTACGTTGTGGTCGCGGCGGCGTGGCGAAACAGAGTACGGCGTCAAGGCGGTTCCCGTGGGCGGCTATGTCCGCCTCGTGGGCATGTTTCCGCCGGCCAAGGACCGTCCGGATCAGGTCCGCGCCTACAGTACAGGCCCATTTCGAGCGTTGGCCGACAATGCACGCGCTGCTGAATGGTCCACGATCCGGGCCGACGACCAGGGCCGGCTTTTCTATCAGAAGCCGTTCTGGCAGAAGCTGATCATCATGGCTAGCGGGCCGGCAATGAACATCCTGCTGGCCTTTGTGATCTTGCTGGGCGTCGCGGCTGCCTACGGCGTTTACCGCTCCCAGCTGACGATCAGCAAGGTGCAAGACTGCATCGTCGTTGCGAATGCAGCCAACCAGACCTGCGCCGGAAAGCCGCCCACCCCGGCCGCCCTCTCGGGGATCCAGCCGGGCGACAAGATCGTGGCGTTCAACGGAATCGCGGTGTCATCGTGGGACGACGTCTCACGTCTGATTCGTGCCAACCTCGACCATCCTGCGTTGGTGACCGTCGAGCGGGGCGGTCAGCGTCTCGACTTGAAGCCCGTCAACACAGTCATCACCGGCGTACCAGACCGATATGACCCGTCGAAGCGGATTGCCGCTGGGTTCTTTGGGGTCGAACCCGAGGTCATCCGGGAGCGCGGTGGGCCGATTGTAGTCGTCAGCGACATGTGGCAGATGACGAAGCAGACTGTCGTAGCGCTCGCCTATTTCCCGGCGAAGGTCTACTACACCGCCTACAACTTGGTGACGGGCCAGCCTCGAGACATCTATGGGCCGATGTCGATCGTTGGCGCAAGTCGAGCGGCAGGGGAGATCGCTTCAACCGATCAGATCGACGCAGCAGCCAAGGTGGCGAGCCTGTTCACTGTGCTCGGCGCGGTCAACCTGTTCGTGGCGCTCTTCAACTTCGTGCCGCTGCTGCCGTTGGACGGCGGCCATGTGGCTGCGGCGTTTTATGAGGCGGTGAGACGGGCCTTCGCTCGCCTGCGCGGACGGCCAGATCCCGGTCCCGTGGACACCGCCAAATTACTGCCCGTGGCGTACGTCGTCGGCGGAGTGATCTTGATCTCAGGTGCCGTGTTGATCTTGGCTGACATCGTCGATCCGATTCAGCTCTTCTGACCTTCATTCAATTCCAGGAGCTCGCGTCGTCCGTGGGGGGTCTCTGCTGATGGCCGTAGCCGAACAGTGTGAACAAGCATCCAGATGGCTTGAAGAGCCGCTAACTCGACTTCGAGCTAGCTCGTCGTTCGTAGCGGGAGCGTGCCAGCTGGTAGGCGGTATGTAGTAGTTCCCGCAATGTCTGATCTGTCCGCTCGCCCGGATTCTTTACCGCAAGCCAACCCAGGGAGCCGTAGACAGGATGGGCGATCACCACATCGGAGGCGCTGGGGTCGTCCGTGTTTGCGGCTGACCCCTGCGGAGAGTGGCCGGTCCAGTGGACGAAGGCTTGTTTGCCTGCCGCGACGTTGACGCGGAACGCCTCGGGAGGATCAAGCTCGGACGTGTCGTCGCCCGGGTAGTCCTTGGTCACGATCGTCGCAAATGGCTGAGTTCTCTGCGGCACCACTCCGTTCGGGGAGTAGTAGAAGAACGTGTCGCCCCAGGCGATCTCTGGTGCACCGTCGCCGGGTCCTGGCCTGAGGGTCAGCACTCCATCGAGTCCGTCTACGAAGCTGATGATCTCGTCGATGGTCATGCCTCCAGCCTTCCACCCCACCATTCGTCAGCGGTGGGCGCAGTCGTGGCGTGATGCCAACTGCGAGGACCCGGAGACCAGGCGCTTGGACCCCGACGAGGTTCTGGTCCTTACCCTGTCCGCTTCATCTCACTCGCCAAGGACTGCTGGACGTAGGCCATGGCTTGTTGTGCCGATGGGTCGGCGAAACGTCGGCCCAGCTCTGCAACCGCCACATCCTCGACCCTTTGGTGTATCCACCAGAGGTGGCCCTGTGGATCGCGTACCCGTGCCACACGCTCCCCGAAGGCGAGCTCGGTCGGATGCGTGACTGGTCGGGCGCCGGCTGCTACGGCCCGATCGAACGTCTCCTGGGTGTCGGAGACATACACCCGCAGATGCGCCGGTGTAGGACGCCACTCGGGTTGCGCGTCGAACAACATGATCACAGCGTCCCCGAGCTCGACTTCGACGTGGCCGATGCGGCCGTCTGGGCCCAGCATCCGCGAGCCCGGTGTCTCCTGGGCGTCGAAGACAGCCTCGAGGAACGCAATCTCGGCCTCGGTGTCCGAGCTGATCACCCACGGGTCTACCCGCGAGTAACGCGGAGGAACCGGCACTATCTGCGATCCACTGGGCATGCAGCCGGCCTGACATGGGCCCTCTGACACTTCACAGACTGGCGCGTTGGCCCCACGAGATCACGAAGTGGCAGCGCGCTGCGAGTTAGACGAGCCTCGGCTGAACGTCGGTTTGCCTGCGACGGTGGGGTAGTGGACTGTCGGAGGCCGGCCGCGTAGTTAAGGAGAATCTGAAGGAACGGCTCATGACCACTCAGGCCACGCCGGTCGACCCCCACAGGAAGGCACCCGATGCCGCGGCCTGCGCGACACCGAACTCAGGCGGTCTTGATCGCGGATACCTCGAACTCGAGGGTGATCTTGTCGCTGACCAGGACGCCGCCGGTCTCGAGCGGGGCGTTCCAGGTGATGCCGTAGTCCTTGCGGTTGATGACCGTGGAGCCCTCGAACCCGACCCGCAGGTTGCCGAACGGGTCGGTGGCTGCGCCCTCGAATTGGAACGGGATCGTGACCGTGTTGGTGACCCCCCTGATGGTCAGGTCGCCGGTGAGCTCCAGGGTCGTCGCGCCGGTCTGGCGTACGTCGGTGGCGACGAAGGTGATCTGCGGGTACTCCGCCATGGCGAGGAAGTCGTTGCTGCGCAGGTGGGCATCGCGCTGCTCGTTGCGGGTGTCGATGCTGGCCGCCTGGATGGTCAGCTGGCCGGTCGATTTGGTGAAGTCGGTACCGTCAACGACCGCGCTGCCCTCGAAGTCGTTGAACGCGCCGCGGACCTTGGTGACCATCGCGTGCCGGGCGACGAACCCGATACGGGTGTGGGCCGGATCGATGATGTAGTGGCCGGACAGGTCGGAGATGGTGGCGGGGATGGTGCCAATGGTAGTCATGCCTTGCTCCTAATGGTCTTTGGGGATTACGCCTGATTAGTGACGTGTCACCTACATTAACTCCAACTTGGGTGACATGTCAACTATTCCGGCGTACTATCGATTGCATGAGCTCTGACGTGCGGTGGCTGACCGCGCAGGAGGAACGCGTATGGCGGCGCTGGCTGACGCTGAACGCGCGGATGTCAGCCACGCTGCACAGAGAGCTACAAGACGATGCCGGCCTGTCGATGTCGGACTACGAGGTCCTCGTCCACCTGACCGATAGCCAGCAGGGCCGGATCCGGGTTACCGATTTAGCCCGGCTCCTGCAGTGGGAACGCAGCCGAGTCTCCCACCACGTGACTCGCATGGAGCGGCGGCGGCTTGTGCAGCGCGTGGAGTGTGCCGAGGACGGCCGCGGCGCCTTCATTGTGATCACACCACAGGGCCGCGCCGCAATCGAACAGGCAGCACCGGGTCATGTCAACACCGTTCGCCGCCTGGTCTTCGACGCATTGAGCCCCGAGGAAGTTCGTGCCCTCGCAACAATCATCGAGAAGGCGCTGGCCCAACTGGACAACCAAGCAGAAGGCCTCCGCTGATCGCTGCATCCACGTTGACTCAGCCAGGATATTTCCGGCTCCCACTGTGCGGGGCGCATGCAGCGAAGGTCTCCTCACTGCCGCAGTCACGTTAGGCTGGATCGTCGGTGAGTCCTCAGCACACGTTCCGCCGAAACCTCGGATGAAAGGCCTTATGAGCATCGACCTGGGTCTGCCAACCCTTCCTCCACCCACTCTTGCGCCGCGCCGCAAGAGTCGCCAGATCAGAGTCGGCAAGGTCGCCGTTGGCGGCGACGCGCCTATCAGTGTGCAGTCAATGACCACGACACTGACCGCAGACATCAATGCCACACTGCAGCAGATTGCCGAGCTGACCGCTACCGGCTGCGACATCGTCCGAGTTGCAGTACCGAGTCAAGACGACGCCGACGCCTTGCCGGTGATTGCCAAGAAGTCCCAGATCCCCGTGATCGCTGACATCCACTTCCAGCCCAGGTACGTGTTCGCGGCGATCGATGCCGGATGCGCAGGCGTACGCGTCAATCCGGGCAACATTCGGGCTTTCGATGATCAGGTCAAGGAGATCGCAAAGGCTGCTGCTGATGCCGGATGCTCGATCAGGATCGGGGTCAACGCAGGATCACTGGACAAGCGCCTCCTCGCCAAGTACGGCAAGGCAACTCCCGAGGCACTAGTGGAGTCAGCTTTGTGGGAAGCAAGCCTCTTTGAGGAACACGATTTCCGAGACTTCAAGATCTCGGTCAAGCACAGCGACCCAGTCGTCATGGTCCACGCGTACGAGCTGCTCGCGGAGACTTGTGAATACCCGCTGCATCTCGGTGTTACCGAGGCGGGGCCGGCCTTCCAGGGGACCATCAAATCTGCGGTCGCTTTCGGCGCGCTGCTCTCGAGGGGCATTGGTGACACGATCCGGGTATCCCTGTCAGCACCTCCCGTCGAGGAGGTCAAGGTTGGCATCAAGATCCTGGAGTCCCTGAACCTTCGGCCGCGCCATCTGGAGATCGTGTCCTGTCCATCCTGCGGCCGTGCTCAGGTTGACGTTTATAAGCTCGCCGACGAGGTAACGGCCGGGTTGGAGGGGCTGGAGGTGCCGCTCCGGGTTGCTGTGATGGGTTGCGTGGTCAACGGACCGGGAGAGGCGCGCGAGGCTGATCTCGGCGTTGCCTCTGGCAACGGCAAGGGTCAGATCTTCGTCCGTGGCGAGGTGATCAAGACTGTGAAAGAGGCCGACATCGTCGAGACCCTTATTGACGAGGCGATGCGGCTCGCGGAGTCCATGCCCGCCGGCGCCGGCGGGCCCGAGGTCAGCGTGCGCTGATCATGCGCAAGGTCGCCGGCACGCTTGCCTCCCGATGGGCCCGGGAGGGTTCGGTGCGGGTGCTGAATCGTGGCGACCTACCCGCGGCCATCCGGCTGCTGTCAGCCAACCCCATCGAGAACGTCTTCGTCGCGTCTCGGGTGCGTGCCGCCGGCCTCGAGCAGGCAAGCCTCGGCTGTCCTGTCTGGGGGTACGAGCGAGGTGGTCTGCTTCGTGCGTTGTGCCATGCCGGATCCAATATGGTGCCGGTCAATGCTGAGGAAGAGGCACTTGACGCCTGGGCTGAGTTTGCCGGTCCGCAACGCATGTGCGCATCGATCATTGGCCCGTCGCAGGTGGCGCTGCAGCTGTGGCACCGGCTCTCAGATCGCTGGGGCACCGCCTGGCGTGATGCTCGCGATGTGCGGCCGCACCAGCCCGTGCTGGCGATCAGTTCGCCACCCGCGATCGCTGCCGACCGGCGGGTACGTCGGGTCACCCTCGATCAGTGGGATGCCTACACTGACGCGGCGGTGAAGATGTACACCGAGGAGATCGGTGTCTCACCGGTACAGGGCAATCCCGCCGGGTACCGCTTCTACGTTCGGCAGTTGATCGCCTCGGGTCGCGCGTTCGGCATCTTTGAAGGCGATCGAGTGCTCTTCAAGGCCGACCTCGGCTCGGTGTCCGGAGCAGTCTGCCAAGTGCAGGGCGTCTGGCTGGAACCTGAGCTGCGTGGCAGAGGGCTGGCGGCTCCTGCGATGGCGGCTGTCGTACAGCTAGCGCGTACGGTCGTTCCCACCGTTTCGCTTTATGTCAATGACTACAACCTGCCGGCGCGTGCAACCTACGCCAGAGTGGGCTTTACCGAGGTCGGCGAGTTCGCAACGGTCCACTTTTGAAGGCTCGTCCGGCACCGCTGGCTGCGCTCGGGATCGGGCTGTTGGTCATGCTGTCCGGCTGCGCTTCGAACGAGCCAGCCGTACGTGCGCCGGAGCAGGTCCGGACCTTCAGCCCAGCCGCGACGTCGAGTAGTCCTCTCTCATCAGGTCAGCCAACACAGCCGCTGCCTGCCAGGCCGAAGCGGACCAGCGTCACGGTAGTGATGAACGGCGATCTTCTGTGGCACAACACCTTGTGGTTCGGAGCGAGGGAAGACGCGCAGCGACGCGGACATGGCGGTTATGACTTTGCACCGCTGCTGACAGGCATGAAACCGGTCATCGCATCGGCCGACCTGGCGATCTGCCACGAGGAAGTACCGCTAGCGAAGCCCGGCGAGCCGTACCGAAACTTTCCGCTGTTCGCCGTGCCGCCGCAAGTTGTCCCGGCCATTACCGCCACCGGCTACGACGCCTGCACCACAGCCTCCAACCATGCTGTCGACCAAGGCTTCGGGGGTCTGAAGCGCACCCTCGATGAATTTGATCGGGCCAAGATCGCCCACGTCGGCACGGCTCGCAGCAAGATCGAAGCGGAGCGACCGATGATCTTCACCACCAGGCAGGGTGTCAAGATCGCAATAGTCGCGGCTACCTTCAGCTTGAACGGCCTACCTATGCCCGAGGGCAAGCCGTGGGCGGTGCAGCGACTCAGCGCCAAAAGCCTGCTGCGGCAGGCGCACCGTGCCAGGACGGCAGGAGCGGACATTGTGCTCGCAGCCGTACATCTGGGCACTGAGTACTCCACGAGCGAGAGCGCCCAGCAGGTCAAGCTTGCCTGGGCACTCACCGCTTCGCCCGATGTTGATCTTGTGTACATGCACCATGCGCATGTGGTGCAGCCTTGGACCACGGTGAACAGGAAGTGGGTGCTCTACGGGGTCGGAAACACGGTCGCCCAACACGCGAGTAACGCGCCGCGCGGCCACGAAGGAGCTACCGGGCGATTCACCTTCACTCGCGTCGGGGATGGACGCTTCACGGTGAGCAAGGCTGAATACATTCCCACCCTTGTTACTCGCTACCAGCCGGGTCGGCCGGCGCGGCTTTATCAAATCTCGACGGCTCTGAAGACTGCAAATGGATCATTCCGCGACCGGCTGCTGGATGCGCAGCGACACATCAGCGCCGTCGTAATGCGGAAGCACCCTCGTGGATTAACGCGGGGGTAGTCCTCTCTCGGCGTGCAATCATCGGCGCGTGAGCGAGCTACCGGCCGGGCGTCCAACCCTGGTGATCGTGAGTGGACCTGCGGGGTCGGGCAAGACGACGCTGGCGCACCGGCTGGCCGCAACGATCGGCTGTCCGGTCCTCTGCCCGGGACGAGATCAAGGAAGGAATGGTTGCGACAACGCCAGGCTTCGTTCCTGGACCCTCGGACCCGTTGACGGTGAGAAGCTCCGTTCTCTTCTTCGCAACGATTCGACTGTTCCTCGAGCCCGGCGTTACCCACGTTGCTGAGGCTGCATTTCAGCACTCGAACTGGGAACGTGGACTGGAGCCGCTGCTGCCACTCGCCGCTGCGGAATGTGCGCTGCAATATTGCACCCAACATCGCGCAGGCCAGGGCCGAATATCGTCGACACGAGCAGCCCACCCGAGCTGCACACGATGACACCAGCCACTTCAGCGTGGACCGGACATTCGAGCCAATCCGGCTCGACGCACCCACTCTCGACGTCGACACCACCGACGGCTACAGCCCGGACCTGCATGCCATCGCAGCATTCGCCCTCACTACGTAACAACCCAGCTACTACAGTGCTCGGGTGATCACCCGAATGTCGGAGCTTTTTGTCCGCACGTTGCGCGAGGATCCGGCCGATGCCGAGGTGCCGAGCCATCGCTGGCTGGTGCGTGCCGGCTACATCCGCCGGGCCGCTCCAGGCATCTACAGCTGGTTGCCACTGGGCTACCGCGTGCTGCGCAATGTCGAGCGCATTGTCCGCGAGGAGATGGACGCGATCGGTGCTCAGGAGGTGCACTTTCCGGCGCTGCTCCCAAAGGAGCCGTACGAGGCCAGTGGGCGCTGGACCGACTACGGCGAGAGCATATTCCGGCTGCGCGACCGGAAGGGCGCGGAATACCTCCTAGGTCCGACACATGAGGAGATGTTCACCTTGCTGGTCAAGGACTTGTACTCCTCCTACAAGGACCTGCCGCTCTCGCTCTATCAGATCCAGACGAAGTACCGCGACGAGGCGCGCCCCCGGGCCGGGCTGCTCCGCGGCCGTGAGTTCGTGATGAAGGACTCCTACTCCTTCGACATTGACGACGAGGGACTCGCGAAGTCTTACGCCGCCCATCGCGACGCCTACGTCAAGATCTTCAACCGGCTGGGCTTCGAATACGTCATCGTGCATGCGATGTCAGGCGCTATGGGCGGCTCCGCAAGCGAGGAGTTCCTGGCCATTGCGGAGAATGGCGAGGACACCTTCGTCCGCTCACCCGGCGGTTACGCGGCCAATGTGGAGGCGGTGCGGACCATACCTCCCGCACCGCTGCCGTACGACGATGCGCCGGCTGCTCACGTCGAGGACACGCCGAATACCCCTACCATCGAGACTCTGGTTGACCTCTCCAACGCTCGCTTCCCGCGGACAGACCGACCCTGGCAGGCCAGCGACACCTTGAAGAACGTGGTGCTGATGATCACCGAAGTTGACGGCGCGCGCCATCCGCTCGTGATCGGTGTGCCAGGAGACCGTGAACTGGACCTCAGACGGCTCGGGGCCCATTTGGAGCCGGCCCAGGCGGAGCCTTTCAGCGATATAGATTTCGCCGCCCACCCAGAGCTTGTGAAGGGCTACATCGGCCCGGTTCAGCTCGACGGCTCTGGTCAACAGGCGGCCGTGATACTCGGCGAAGAGTCAAATACCAAGATCAGGTACTTGGTGGACCCGCGGATCGTGGCCGGAACTCGTTGGGTGACCGGTGCAAATGAGGCCGGCCGGCATGTCTTCGACTTGACGTGCGGCCGGGATTTCACGCCTGATGGCATCATCGAGGCGGCCGAGATTCGGGAGGGCGATCCCGCTCCTGACGGCTCCGGTCCACTGACATTGGCTCGCGGCATCGAAATGGGACACATCTTCCAGCTGGGCCGCAAATACTCCGAGGCTCTGGGACTTAAGGTGCTGGACCAGAATGGCCAGCTGGTCACGGTGACCATGGGCTCTTATGGAGTGGGTATTTCGCGAGCTGTTGCGGCCGTAGCAGAGGGAACCTGTGACGACATGGGGCTCTGCTGGCCGCGCGAACTGGCACCGTTCGATGTGCACATCGTGACGGCCGGCAAGGATGAACTGGTGACCACTGCAGCTGCCGACCTGTCCGTTCAGCTGGACGAGGCTGGTGTCTCGGTATTGCTGGACGACCGCTCGGTAAGCCCGGGCGTCAAGTTCGCAGACTCCGAGATCATGGGGATGCCGACGATCGTTGTAGTGGGTCGTGGCCTGTCGAACGGTGTAATCGAACTGCGGGAGAGAAGCAGCGGCGAGCAGGTCGAAGTTGCTGTTGAGGATGCACTCGGAGAGATCCTTGCGGCGGTGCATGGTTCAACCTGGGTGGGCTGAGGCCTTCGTTTGCCGGACATCTCCGCTCTGTCACTAGCGGCGCTGATCCTCGCTGCCTTCGTTGCGGGGTGGGTTGATGCCGTCGTCGGTGGTGGTGGGCTGATCCAACTGCCGGC
>JBKOUS010000110.1:0-23252 GCA_046723505.1 Actinomycetota bacterium | reverse complement strand
ACGCCAACCCCGGAGATCCGGGCGCCGCAGAGTTCCTCGAGCCGGTTCACGTACACCTGGGTGTTCTTGGGCAGATCATCGAATTCCCGGCAGCCACTAATGTCCTCAGTCCAACCGTCTAGTTCTTCGTAAATCGGGACGGCATGGTGAAACTCTGACTGAGTGAGCGGCATGCGGTCATGACGAATGCCGTTCACCTGGTATCCGATGCAGACGGGGATCTTCTCCCAACCGGTCAGCACGTCCAACTTGGTCAAGAAAATATCGGTAAACGCGTTGGCGCGCGCCGCCGTCTGGACGACCAAGGCATCGAACCAGCCACAGCGGCGCTTGCGTCCCGTGGTGGTCCCGAACTCGACACCGGCCTCCCGCAGCTTGTCGCCGTCTGAGTCGAGTAGCTCGGTGGGCATCGGTCCCTCCCCGACCCGCGTGGTATAGGCCTTGGCGATCCCGACAACTCTGTCGATGCGGGTGGGTCCCACCCCCGTGCCCACGCACGCGCCGCCGGCAACCGGGTTGGATGAGGTGACGTACGGATACGTTCCATGATCGACATCAAGATGGTGGGCTTGGGCACCTTCGAACAGCACCACCTGTCCGGCATCAAGTGCTTGGTTGAGCAGCACGCTGACGTCGACGACGTGCGGTTTGATCCAGTCCGCGTGGGAGAGCAGGTGTTCGGAAACCTGCGCCGGATCGATCGGCCGCCGGTTGTAGACCTTGACCAGCAGATGGTTCTTCTGCTCGAGGGCCGCCTCGACCTTCTGGGAGAGGATCGACTCGTCGAACAAGTCCTGAATGCGCAATCCGAGCCGGTTGACCTTATCCGCGTACGCGGGACCGACACCGCGCCCAGTGGTACCGATCCGGGCCTTTCCAAGAAAGCGCTCGGTGACCTTGTCGATCACCTGGTGATAGGAGGTGATGATGTGCGCGTTTGCCGAGATAACCATGTGCGAGGCGTCCACCCTGCGCGCCGCCAGCGCTTCGATTTCGCTGAACAGCACATCGAGGTCGACCACGACACCGTTACCGATCACCGGAACACACTTGGGGTTCAGGATGCCCGACGGCAGCAGGTGCAAGGCATAGCGCTCGCCGTTGACGACCACAGTGTGGCCGGCGTTGTTGCCGCCGGAATAACGGACGCAGTAGTCGACGCGATCACCGAGCTGATCGGTCGCCTTTCCTTTCCCCTCGTCCCCCCACTGGGCTCCCATCACCACAATCGCCGGCATCTGATCGCCGTCCCTTTCTCGCTCCCTACTGCGTAGAGAGATACCGAAGCCCCTGGGCGCATTCGCCGCAGGGACTCTTGCGACGCAACCCTACCGAAACCTCCTTTGAGCTGTCGCCTGAGTTAAAGCCAATCCCTGGCTCGGAAGATGAGATACAACACCACGCTCGCTGTGATCATGAGCAGGAAATAGACCCAGAAGCCGATGCCGCTACCGTGCAACGGGAAGCCGACGTTCATCCCGACGAAGCTGGTGACCAGGGTGGGAACCGCAATGATCGCGGCCCATCCGCTGAGCTTCTTCATGATCTGGTTCATGCGCAGGTCGGCAAGCGCAAGGCTGGTGTCGAAAATCGACGACAGTGCCTCACGCAGCGCATCGGCGGCGTTGGCCACGCGGTCGTGCTGCTCTTCCAGCATCATCCAGTGACGTCCGATGGCAGGATCTCGCCCTGCTTTGCCCTTTCGGCCCTGGGGCGGGCTATCGACGATGTCGCGCATCACCGTTCGCATCGGATCGGTGAGCCTGCGCAGCTGAGAAAGAGCAGAGCGGAGCTTGAAAGCGTGCAGCTGTTCAGGCTTGTTGAGCGGTCGCTCCTCGAACAGCACGTTTGCGAGGTCGTCGCTGGAATCCTCGAGCCACCGAAGCGCCTCCTCATAGGTGCGGATCGCCGCCGCGATCACCGCCTGGGCGGCCGCTTCAATACCACCTTGGGCAATCAATTCCTGCTTCTCTACGAGCAGTTGGGCCGGCTGGAAGTCCGGCGTCGGATCCATCAGGCAGATCACGGCGCGATCGGTAGCGATCATCGACAGCGGATGCGCCAGAATCTCCGCGTGGTCCTCGTGAACCGAGACCGCGTTGGTGATGACGAGTCGCGCCTGGCCTATCACCTCGAATTTGGCACGCCTGTCATCGGCCAGCAGGTCCTTGATCGCCAGCTCATCGAGATCGAGGGCACGCGCAACATGGCGCAGCTCCATCGCCCCGTAGTCCGAATCTCGCGGCAATACCCACCATGCCGATGCGTCCGAATGCAACTCCAATACGTCGCTCAGATCTTCACCGGTCAGATCCTCGGCGATGATCTTGTTGCCCGACCACACTCGACTCAGCGGTGCAGGTCGGCCGGCGACGATGGTGGACACCCTCCGAAGACTACGCGCCACTCGGCTACGTGCCCCGAGGCGTTTGTACTGCTACCACGCTCTCCGGCCGGTTCGCCGGTCGCCCATCACGCCAGGTGCTGATTGAACCAGTCCAGCACCTCCCGCCACGCCTGTTGGGCGGCCTCTGCGTTATAACGCGGGCCGGTGTCATTGAAGAAGGCGTGGCCGGCTCCGGCGAACGTGCGAATTTCGTAGGTCAGTCCGGCCGCCTTGAGCGCCGCCTCGGCGCGCTCTCGGGTCGCGTTCACCCGTTCGTCCTGTTCCCCGTAGATCGCGTAAACGGCTGTTTTGGCCCTGCTGAAGTCGGGGTTTTCAGGCGCCGGTCCGTAGAACGGGACGGCGGCTGCCATGCGCTGTTCACCAGCTTGGAGCAAGTTCCAGGTCATACCGCCGCCGAAGCAGAACCCGACGACTCCAACCTTCGCGCCTGGCACACGCTTCTCGAGTTCGTCGATGCCGGCCTGGAGGTCTGCAACCAGCTGCTCGGGCGGGGTGTTGGCAAGGGTGGTCGGTGCGGCCGCAGGATCCCCGAGCGATCCGGTTCCGCCTTGAGCAGAGAGCAGGTCTACACACAGCGCCGAGTACGACTCGTTCGCGAACCGTCCCACAAGGTCGAAGAAGTGCGGAGTAAGGCCACGGTTCTCGTGAATGACGAGGAGCGCACCCTGTGGGTCTTCCGCCGCAGCCCACGCTCCCTGCAGTTCGCCAGCAGGGCCGGCGAAGCGCACCGGTTCCCCGGGAGTGGTCGACGCGGTTTGTCCTGCCGCCGGCGTGGTGGCGGCCGCAGCCGATGTCGCTTCACCCGCCCCGGTCTGAGCGCCGCCGCCATCGCCGCAGGCAGCCAGCAGGGCGGTCGCAGTGCTGACGCTGAGGCCAAGCAGGGTCAGCCGGCGCAGTGCCTCCCTTCGGTTCAGCAATCCATCCACGAAATCCTCGGCTACCTCGCCCACGAGGTAGTTGCGCAACGCCATCTCAACCTCCTTGTGCCGGAAACGATTGCCTGTTGGTGAACGCGCCTACTGCTAGATCACGGCTGTAACGCGACGAACGTTCACAGTGCCGTTTCAGTGAGACCAGATTGGGACCGAGTGCGAGCACGAAGCCCTCAAAATCTGACACTCGTTCGGTGCGCGGCAGCCTGGACGGCGGGTCGGAGAAACCTGCGTCAGATTCTGCGGGAATCCTCGCAGCCGAGCGCGACCCGTCGCAGCCAGCGACCCGCGCTCGGGCCGCCACAAACCCTCAAACAAGGCAAAGACCGGCCGGATGCGCCGGCGCCAAAGGCTAAAAATCTTGAAACGGCACCAACCGCAAAACTGCACCCTAAAGGCGAGCCCGACCACAACCCTTTGGCGCCGGCACATCCGGTCGGTATTCGCCGGGAAGTGTCGGCCTCCACAGAGGAGCAGGACTTACGCGTTCAAAGACGTCCCAGCCGAACGAAGGTCCTCGCAGGCCTCGACTACGCGCTTGGCCATGCCCCCCTCTGCCACCTTCCCCCAAGCCCGCGGGTCGTACGCCTTCTTGTTGCCGACCTCACCGTCGACCTTCAGCACACCGTCGTAGTTGGTGAACATGTGCCCGGCAACGGGACGCGTAAACGCGTATTGGGTATCGGTGTCGATGTTCATCTTGACGACGCCGTAATCAAGCGCTGCCCGGATCTCCTCCAGCGTCGAGCCCGATCCGCCGTGGAATACCAGATCGAACGGCCGCTCCTTGCCGATCTTGGCACCGACCTCTTCCTGGATGTCCTTGAGCACCTCAGGACGCAGCTTGACCGCGCCCGGCTTGTACACGCCGTGCACATTGCCGAAGGTGAGCGCTGTGATATAGCGGCCTTTCTCGCCGGTACCGAGGACCTCGACGGTCCGCAATCCGTCTTCGACAGTCGTATAGAGCTTTTCATTGATCTCTGCGCTGACCCCGTCCTCCTCGCCGCCGACGACGCCAACTTCGATCTCCAAGATCACGTTCGCGGCTGAGGTCTGCCCCAGCAAGCTCTCGGCGATCGACAGGTTCTCCTCAAGCGGTACAGCGGAGCCGTCCCACATGTGGGATTGGAAGATCGGCAGGCCTCCCGCCTTGACCCGCTCCAGAGACATCGCGAGCAGCGGCCGCACGAAGCCGTCAAGTTTCTCCTTCGGACAGTGATCGGTGTGCAACGCAATGTTGATCGGATAGTTGTTCGCAACCTCGTGTGCGTACGCCGCCAGCGCAGCTGCGCCGGTGACCTGGTTTTTGATCGTTGGGCCTGACAGATACTCGGCGCCGCCGGTGGAGACCTGGATGATGCCGTCCGATCCGGCTTCGGCAAAGCCCTGGAGGGCGGCATTCAGTGTCTGTGAGGAGCTGATGTTGATCGCTGGGTAGGCAAAAGAGCGCTCTTTGGCCGCGTCAAGCATCGCTGCATAAACCTCAGGGGTGGCGATGGGCATGCTCGATGAGCTCCTTTCCTACCTACTGAATTGTCTTGGGTTCGGGGGCATGCGTATGTGAATGCACAGTCTGTCAAAGAACGCGTAGGGGTGGTAACTCCAGTGTTCTATCTCAGCTTTCCAGCGCCGACAAGTCGACCCCGTGGCGGCCGGCAGAGAAGGCGCGAACAGTGCTGTCCAAGGTGGCCGGAAAAACGGTTACCTGATCAAGCGGCACGTCACCGCGCCTACCGTCCCCGGTGGTAAGCCGGAGCCGTGGCCCGCGGCCCAGGCCTGGTTTGACCGTGTCGATGGCGACGACCTCTGGCCACGATGCGCTCAATCCGGCAACCTGGATGCCGGGTGGACCAATGCGGATGGCGGTGCCGCTACCGACCCTGCCAATTCGTCGTTTCGCAACGAGGTACAGAGCAGCGCTAACGCAGAGCAATGTCAGCGAAACACCGAGCACGATTGCGAACAGGACGACGAATACTGCATCCTGCATATCGTCTCGGCGCCAAAAGTAGATCAACAGCAGGACTGCCACGGTGATGCCAAGACTCACCAGACGCGTCCGCACCAACCGGCGACGGCGCGCTACCTTCTCGCCAAGCGGTCCTGGATCATACGGAACGACCAGCTCCGAAATCGGACCCGTACTCATACTGGCGAATTCTCGCGAGCACCGCGGGGGGTAATCGCCATGTGGATTCGATAGCGATCCGCGCGATACCAAGAGGTCGCCATCTCGATGGCTCGCTCCCCCGCGTACGTCACGCGCTCCTGCACCAGCAGTGGTGCACGCCTGGCGATTCCCAGGATCCGTGCCTGGCGGGCATCCGCCGACTCAGCCCGTATCGTCTGTTCACCACTGCTGACCACAACGCCATATTCGCTCGCAAACACGTCGTATAGCGACCCGAGTTCTCGCTGCAAGAGTCCGGGGAACAGCACCGACGGGTAATGACCAACCTCGTACGCCATGGGCGTGCCGTCCGCAGTCCGCAACCTTTCCACTCGCACGACTGACTGGCCGGGACGGATCCGCAGCGCATAGCACACGTCATCATCGGCTGGCTGCTCGGTCGCGGAGAGGACTACCGTTGCCGGAACCAGGCCGCGATCGCGCATCTCACGTGAGAACGACGTCAGGTGCAGCCGGGAATCCACTTGTGGGCCGGTGAGGTAGGTCCCCTTGCCGTGCACTCGTTCCAGAACACCGGCCGCAACCAGATCTGCTATCGCCTGCCGTACGGTGACCCGGCTGACGCCGAGGCGTACCACTAAGGCCCGCTCAGAGGGAATGGCGTCGCCCGGGTTCAGCTCGCTCTCGATCAGATGCTCGAGGATGCCGCGGACCTGGGCGCGTTTCGTCGTTGCCGAGGCAGGTTGGCGATCAAGCCGGAGACCGCTGAGATCACTCCGGACACGCTCTTGCTGCAATGCGTTCTCACCGCCCCAATTCGATCCGGCCTGCTCAACCGTTTTCCGAGCTGCTCGCGCATCGCTTGGATTCCGCCTACTTCGTCGTCGCTCGCAAACGATGAAGTGTGTCTGCTCACTCCTCCTGAGCACGGCGGCGCGCGACTCCCGACGCTCGCAGCTCGTGAAGCTAGTATGCGGAGCCTGCCGGAAGGGCGACAACCCGGGACATCTATTCATGATCTACTCCGAAATATGATGCGAGCCGGCCCAGCGGAGAGCCCAGTGGTACATGGCGATGGCGGCAGCCGCACCCGCGTTGATGGATCGCGTGGAGCCGTACTGAGTGATGGCGACTAGTTGCTTGCAGGCGGCCACGAGCTCACCGGTTAACCCAGGACCTTCTGAGCCGAACGCCAGACAGGTCCGCTGCGGCAGCTCATAGGACTCCAGCGGTACAGCACCGTCCAGATTGTCTACCCCGATGAGGACGTAGCCGTCGATCCTGAGCCGGTCGGCGAAGTCCCCGACCGATGGATGGTGCTCGACACGGAGATAGCGGTCAGTGACCATGGCCCCTCGCCGATTCCAACGGCGCCGGCCGATGATGTGCACGGCCGAGACGTTGAAGGCATTGGCGGTCCGCACGATGGAGCCAATGTTGAAATCGTGTTCCCAGTTCTGGATCGCGATGTGCAACGGATGCCGCCGGGCGTCCAGATCGGCGACGATGGACGACACCGTCCAGTAGCGATAGCGGTCGATGACATTGCGGCGATCGCCGTGTTCGAGCAGATCGGGATCCAGCCTCGGATCGTCGGGCCACGGCTGCGGATGCGGTCCCACACCAGGTGATCCAAACGCCTGGGCAATCTGCTCCTCGCTCAGGGCGCGTCGACGGTCACTCATGGCTGGCGCCGCAGTTGTGGCGTCGCGCCCCTTGCTCGATCGGGATCGCGGCAACCTTCGGGGTTCACAGGGGTTGCTCCCCTTGCTCGATTTAGGAAACTCACAGTCTGCGACGGTACCGTTCCCGACGTGACCCTCTCGAGGCCGCAGTGCTAGTGCCGATGCTGCTTCCGTCCTGGATGGACCCGGAGTATCTGATCAACTTGTTTGGTCCGTACGCACTCTGGGGTGTGGCTTTCGTCATCTTCGCCGAGTGTGGTCTTTTCGCACTGCTGCCTGGTGACTCGCTGCTCTTTACGGTGGGGCTGCTCACTGCGACGGGGGTGATTCCGTACAACCTGGTGTTCGTCTGCGTGGTGCTGACCACTGCCGCTGTGTTGGGCAACATGAGCGGCTATGCGATTGGCCGCAAGATCGGGCCGCCGCTCTTCAGACCGCGCCCCGGGCTGGCGGGCAAGGTCTTCAAACAGTCCTACGTCGAGAGGACCCACAACTTCTTCGAGCGGTACGGCAACCGCGCGCTCATCCTGGCGCGCTTCGTGCCGATCGTCCGCACGTTCGTCACCCTGGTTGCCGGCGTCGGCAAGATGGACTTCCGGCACTTCATCACCTACACCGCCATTGGTGGGGTGCTCTGGGCATGCGGACTGACCATCGCCGGCTACTTCCTCGGCAACATTCCCTTCATCAAGAACAACATCGAGGCCGTGGTGATCTTGATCGTGATCGCGTCACTGGTTCCGATGGGAGTCGAGTATCTGTTGCACCGCCGGCGCCGCAAGCACGAATCCGCAACAGTCTGATCTTGATGCCCTTTTTGGGCTGTTCGCGCATCGCGCCGGTAGCTGGCGTTGTCGTCGCGCTTCGCGAAACAGTCCTGAGCTAACAGTCCCTGGGCTTACTGTGCCTGTTTGGCTCCTCGCTCCTCCGATCGCCAGCACTCGCTACCCGACGCTCGCAGCCCGACGACCGTGATTGACGATCAGCACACAAGTTGCTAAACGGCTGACTTGGTGATCTCCAGCAGCGCTTCAAGATCGTCTCCGCTCGGCACCCAGAGTCCGGCGGCGACATTCTGCTTTACCTGCGCTTCCGAGGTGGCGCCCGCAATGACCGAACCAACGGTCGGCATTGCCGCCAAGCCTCCAAGTGCGACCTGAAGCATGGAGAGACCCCGCTCCGCCGCATATGCCTCGATGGCCTCGATGAGATCGAAGTCTGCTTTGTCGAGCCGAACGCTGTTCCGGGCCAGCCGGCTGCCCGCAGGAGCGGGCTGACCGCGGTGGTACTTGCCGGTGAGCAGTCCAGAGGCCAGCGGAAAATACGGCAGCAAGCTCTGACCGGTGTGCTCCAGGGCTGGCACCAGCTCGGTCTCGATTGAACGGTTCAGCCAGGAATACTCGTTCTGTGCTGAGATGAAGGCCTCGAAGCCGCTCGTCCGAGACGCCCAGTCGGCGTCAATCACTTCCCAGCCTGCAAGGTTGGACGAGCCGATGTAGCGGACCTTGCCCTCAGCCACAATCTCGGTCAGCGCAGCCAGCGTCTCCTCGATCGGCGTGTTGGGGTCCGGCTCATGCAACTGGTAGAGGTCGATCCAGTCCGTTCCGAGGCGACGCAGACTGCTCTCCACGGCAATCCTGATGTACCGGCGTGAGCCGCGGGCTCCCCAGTCCGGACCGTTCGCGCCGCGCATGTCGGAGCCGAACTTGGTTGCGATGATCACCTCAGCGCGGCGTGAGCCGAGCGCCTCGCCCAGCAAGATCTCCGACCCGCCCGCATTCCCGTAGACGTCAGCCGTGTCGAACAGTGTGATCCCGGCGTCGATCGCAGCGCTCACCACGGCTGGCACGTCCTCGTCGGCCATTCGGGCACCGAAGTTGTTGCAGCCGAGTCCCACGGTGGAGACCGTGAGGCCAGATGGTCCGAGCTGTTGGTAGGTCATCTCTGTGGGCATTTCCCCCGACCCCTGAATCACTACCGCTGGTTGGGACTTTGTGGTCCAGTCTCCGGCGGCAGATAACCGCCCGGCTGTGGTGCCTGCGCGCCACCCTGCTGCGATGGCTCATTGCTCTGAGGTGGCTGCTGGTACTCCTGTGGATTGGGCAGCGAATCGCCTTGCCGATCGAACTGCACTGGCGGCGCGGCCTGCTGTGGCGGGAGCTGCCGCTGTTGCGCATCGCCACGGTAGGCGATCTCGCCGAAATTCACATCGGGCGCCTGGCGCACGGCTGGTTCGTCGACCTGGAAGTATGTTGCCTTCTCGAACTTGAACACGTTGGCGATGATGTTCGTTGGCACCGACTCGACCTTGGTGTTGTAAACCCGCACGTTGGCGTTGTAAAAGCGGCGGCCGGCAGCGATCCGGTCCTCTGTCTCGGCTAGTTGGCGTTGCAGTTCCAGAAAGTTCTGGTTGCTCTTGAGATCGGGATAGGCCTCGACGCTGACGATCAGGTTCCGCACCGCACCGGAAAGCGCGGCCTCAACGTCGGCGCGCTGCTGGCTTGGCAATGCGCCTTCGGACTGCGAAAGCTGTTGAGCCTGGCTGCGGAGTCTGGTGATGTCCTCCAACGTGTTGCGCTCGTGGGCGGCGTACGCCCGAACAGTCTCGACCAGGTTAGGGATCAGCTCATAGCGGCGGTTGAGCTCAACATCGATTTGTCGCCATGACTCCTGAATCAGGTTGCGCGACTTCACGAAGCCGTTGTACGAGCCCATGCCGATGAGCGCGAGAATGACGACGATCACCAAGATGATGATGATCACGGTGATGGCGGTGCCCATCAGATCTCCTTAGCTTGCACGCGTGCGCCCTGAGCTTTGTCGAAGGGCAGCATCGCGGTTCGACAACTCAGTCCATTCACCCTAGCTGGTGATCGCAGCGCGACGCCGAGAGGACCCTTACTGCAAGCCGAGGTCGCGCGCCGAGATCGCCCAGCGATACTCGAGCCCTGCCGCCTCGACTGCCTGCTGAGCGCCGGTGTTGCGGTCGACGATGACGGCAACCCCGATCACCTGAGCACCAGCCTCGCGCAGCGCTTCAACGGCAGTCAAAACCGAGCCACCGGTGGTACTGGTGTCCTCAACGGCAAGCACCCGGCGACCTGCCACCGGCGAGCCTTCGATGCGTTGCTGCAAGCCGTGCGTCTTGCCCTGCTTGCGGACCACGAACGCGTCGAGCCGATCACCAGCAGCGGCCGCCGCGTGCATCATGGCTGTGGCTACTGGGTCGGCACCCAGGGTGAGGCCGCCGACCGCCTCGAATTCCCAGTCGGCAACCAGGGAGCGCATCACGCGGCCGATGATGGGCGCCACCGCTCCGTCCAGCGTGACCCGCCGCATGTCGACGTAATAGTCGGCACTACGCCCCGAAGCCAAGACGACTCTCCCGCGGACGATCGCCAGAGCCTTGATCTGAGCGATCAGCTCGGCAGTGTCCTCGGCTACGGTGGGCGTACTCACCACCGCACCCTAACCGGTGCTCGTCCAAGGGCTCCCAGAATCTGACGCCAGTTCGCACGACACGCCGTGAAGACCTCGTGCGCAGGAAACGAGCGTCAGTTTTGAGGGATCAGCCGGCGAATGGGTTAGGGGTCAAGGTGTACTTCGTGGACAAGTACTCCTGAATCCCCTCAAAGCCGCCTTCGCGGCCAATCCCGGACTGCTTCACGCCACCAAAGGGGGCTGCAGCGTTGGACACCACGCCGACATTGAGGCCCAGCATGCCTGTTTGCAGCGACTCGATGAGCCGTTGGCCGCGCGCCAGGTCTTTGGTGTATGCGTAGCCCACGAGGCCGTACTCGGTGTCATTGGCGATACGCACTGCCTCGTCCTCGTCGCCAAATGTCACGATGCTGAGCACCGGTCCGAAGATCTCTTCGCGCAGGATTTCGCTGCCGGGGCGTACGCCGTTGACGACGGTCGGCTCGTAGAACGTGCCAGGCCCATCTATCGGGTGCCCGCCTGTCAACACCTTGGCGCCGCGGTAGGTAGCATCCCGCACCAGCGCATCGGCCTTGTCGACCGCATCAGCGTTGATCAGCGGGCCGATCTGGACGCCCTCCTCCGTTCCTCGACCGACCTTGAACGCCTGCACCCGCTCGGTAACCCGCGCAGCGAACTCATCGGCGATCGCTTCGTGCACGATGAACCGGTTGGCAGCCGTGCAGGCTTGACCGATGTTGCGGAACTTAGCGATCAACGCCCCTTCAACGGCCGCACCAAGATCAGCATCATCGAAGATCAGGAAAGGCGCGTTGCCGCCCAACTCCATCGAGGTACGCAGGATGTTGGCGGCGGCCTGCTCAAGCAGCTTGCGACCTACTTCGGTCGATCCGGTGAAGCTGAGCTTGCGGAGCCTCGGATCGGCGATGATCGGTCCCGACACTTTGCCCGAAGTGGAGGTGGTGATCACGTTGACCACACCTTCCGGTAGGCCGGCCTCGGCAAGCAGCTTGACGAAATACAGGGTGGTCAATGGGGTGAGTTCCGGAGGCTTGATCACCACGGTGCAGCCGGCAGCAAGCGCCGGGGCGATCTTGCGAGTAGCCATGGCAAGTGGGAAGTTCCATGGAGTGATCAAGAAGGATGGTCCAACGGGATGTTGCGAGACGATCATCCGCCCGGCGCCCTCGGGGCTGCTTCCATAGCGACCGAAGATCCGCACGGCCTCCTCGGAAAACCAGCGTAGAAACTCACTGCCGTAGATCACCTCAGCCTTTGACTCGGCCAGTGGTTTGCCCATTTCGAGGGTCATCAGCAAGGCCACGTCGTCCTGGTGCTCTCGAACCAGGTCGAAGGCCCGCCGCAAGATTTCGGCGCGCTCCCGAGGTGGCGTCTTCGCCCAAGCCTCTATCGCGTTGACAGCCGCGTCCAAGGCGGCGCCACCATCTGCGACAGCCGCATCGGCGATTGTCTTGATCACCTCGCCGGTCGCAGGATCATGCACATCCAACGTGCTACCGGAGATGGCCGGAGCCCATTCACCCCCGATGAAAAGCCCATCCGGTACCGCCTCCAGCAACGCAGTTTCCGTCAGTTCTGACATCGATAACCTCCCTGGCTCAACCGACACCCTCGTCAAGTTGAGCCTAACTCTGAGGTCGCGGTGGCCAGCCTGGGCTTACCCGCGATGAGGCCCGGCACTCGCTGTGAGGTGGGAGAACTAGGGTCTTTGTATGGCCTCTGCCTGGAAAGCCGAACGGATCCGCTCAGCCTCAACCACGATTTTCGCCGAGATGTCTGCCCTGGCCTTGGCAACGCGGTCGGTCAACTTAGGACAAGGCTTCCCCGATACTGACGGCCCTGACTTCATGCTCGAGGAGGCACGTGCGGCGATCGCCGGTGGCATGAACCAGTACCCGCCCGGTCGCGGGACTCTGCCGCTGCGGCAAGCCATCGCTGCGCACAGCAGCCGGACTTATGGTCTGAGCTACGACCCCGAATCGGAGGTGCTGGTCACCACCGGAGCCACCGAGGCACTTGCCGCGTCAATCTGGGCCTTTGTGGACCCGGGTGACGAGGTGATTGCGCTGGAACCCTTCTACGACTCCTACGCCGCCTCCATCGAACTTGCCGGCGGGCAACGTGTCGGCGTGGGACTGTTCGGGCCCGACTTCCGGCTGGATCACGCCGAGCTGGCGGCGGCGTTCACTGCCAAGACCAAGGCTCTGTTGATCAACTCACCTCACAATCCGACCGGCGTTGTGCTGGATCGAAGCGATCTCGGCGCGATCGCGGAACTGGCGGTGCAGCACGATGTGTTGGTCATTTGCGATGAGGTGTACGAGCATCTGACCTTCGACGACGCCGAGCACCTGCCATTGGCCACCTTTCCCGGGATGCGAGACCGGACGGTGCGGATCTCCTCCGCAGGCAAGACGTTCTCCGTCACGGGATGGAAGATCGGCTGGGCGCTCGCGACACCGGAGTTGATCAGCGAAATCACCGCAGTGAAACAGTTCCTCAGCTACGTCTCCGGCGCTCCATTCCAGCCGGCTGTCGCGCGCGCTCTCAACGAGGGGGACGAGTGGGTCGAGAAAGCCCGGTTGGACCTCCAAGACAGGCGAGACCAGCTAGCGTCGGGCTTGCGGTCAATCGGACTCGAGCCGCTGCTGCCCCGCGGCACCTACTTCATGACCACTGACGTGCGGCCGCTCGGCTACGACGATGGTGTGCAGTTCTGCCGAGAGCTCCCGACCCGTTGTGGAGTCGTCGCCATCCCCCATCAGGTGTTCTATGACCGCACCGAGGCCGGCAAGCCGTACGTGCGGTGGGCCTTCTGCAAGCAACAGCAGGTGCTCGACCAGGCGATTCGCAGGCTGGGCGCCTTGCGCAAGCCAACCTGAAATCGGTTGGATCACGCGAGGTGCCGCATGCCGCGCCCGGGCTCGGGAGACTCCTCAGCATCCGTATCGCTGAACGGCACTGAGTCAGCCAGCAGCTGCCTCAATCGCGCACCGTGTACGACGCGGTAGGGAAAAGGCTGCTGTCCGGCGCGGTCGGCGATGGCGGCGTACGGCAGCGGTGTCGCGCCACCGGCGATGATCACGTTCCCGAACCGCCGACCTTTCAATGTTGACGGCTCGACGCACAAAAGCACATGCGGAAAAGCCAGGCGTATGCCTGCCAACACCCGCCGCGCGTAGCCGAGCGGCCCGCGATCAGTGATGTTGATCAAGATGACGCCATGATCGTTAAGGGCTCGCCGAACGTCCGCGAGAAACCCTGCCGTCGTCAGCTCGGCCGGCACCCGAGGACCGACGAAGGCGTCGATGATCACCAGGTCCGCGTACCCGTCACGCAGCTCTGCGATGCCGCGGCGACCATCTGCGCCACGCACCTTGATGCCGCTGCGGACCGGTAGCGGCAGCTGTCGCCGCACGAAGGCGGTGAGCTCGAGGTCCGGCTCGAGCACGATTTGCGCCGAGGTCGGCCGTGTTGCGGCCACGTATCGCGGCACGGTCATCGCCGCACCGCCAACGTGGACTACGCGCAGCCGCTGCCCCGGCTCGGCCACGCTGTCGAGCACGTCGACCAGCCGCCGCACGTAGTCGAACTCCAGGCGCAGTGGATCGTCAAGGTCGACGTAGGACTGGTCCGTGCCAGCGACGCGGAGCGTGAAGGCACGCGGGTACGCCAGATCCGGCACCAGTAAGGCGCCGTCAACCCCAGGTCGCAGCAGCAGGCTTGCCGGCTTCAAGGCCGCTCCTTGGCACTCGGCGGGCGTCGCTGCCGCAGCGATCGGTGTGCGGCGATCGGTCGTTGCGTGGTGTAGAAACAACATGGAAGGGAGGCTGGCCATGAAGCTGCGCTGGCTCGATACCGACGGCGTGAGCGACCGCGATCTGGCTGAGCTGCCGGACCTGCAGCAACGCACTGACGGATTTCTCTGGCTCGACATTCCTGAATGGAGCGACGAAGCCGAGGTGCTGCTCGCGGACGAATTCAAATTTCATCCGATGGCGATCAGCGAAAGCAGGAACCGCAACCACGTTCCGCGAGTCCACGTGTACCCGCACCATGTGTTCATCGTCGTGCACGCACCTGAGATCGGCGCACGTGGCCACGTGCACTATCTCGAACTGGACCAGTTCGTCGGGGAGAACTTTCTGGTCACTGTGCACGGCCCGATCAGCCCAAAGGTTCCCCTGGAGGCGGCACTGCGCGAGACCGCTGCGGTGGCGGCACGACTGGAGAGCGGGCGACTGCACCCCACCTCGCCGTTTGGACTCACCTACGCGATCGTCTCCTCGATCGCACGGCGGGAATCTGAAATGGTCGCCGAGATCGCCCGTGAGGTCGGCCTTATGGAGCAACGGGTCATGGCTGAGGAGGATGAGAAGGATCCGCAGGACTTTCTCAGCCAGCTGTTTGCGGCTCGCCATGAGCTGCTGACCATCAAGACCATGGCCTCTCAGGGCAGCGAGATCTATCGGCGGGCGATCAAGTTGACCACCTTCGCACCGCCTGAGGGCCTGGAACTGATGAAAGACCTGCTCGACCAATATGAGACTGTCGCCCACATCAGTGATTCCCAGCTGGTCTTCTTGATGGGTGTCACGGAGTTCTACCGGGCGCGTACCGACACCAAGATGACCATCGCCGCCGAGCGTCTCGCAGTCATCGCGGCGATCACCCTCCCGATCACGTCGCTTTCTTCTGTCCTGGGAATGAACGTCATCGTCAACGAATCCACACACTGGGTAGCCCTTGGCATCCTGCTGTTGATCATGTTGGTGATATCTCTGATCCTGCTGCGCTGGGCGCATAAGCAGGGCTGGTGGTGACATGCCGATGTCGGTCGTTATGCGATAGGCACTCAGGCGATGGCAGGTTGCGATTGCAGGATGATCAGCCCATCGCGGCTCTCATCCGCGTCGAAGGTGACGGTGTCGCCCTCGCGCACCTCACCGGAGAGCACACGCTGGGCAAGTTGATCTTCGATCGTTGTCTGGATCAACCGTCGCAACGGGCGCGCGCCGAAGACCGGGTCAAAGCCGGTGAGCGCCAGCCACTCCTTGGCTGCCGGCGTGGCCTCCACCGTGATTCGCCGATCGGCGAGCCGCTTGTTGAGCCGTGTCAAGTTGATCTCCACGATCCTGGCAAGCTCCTCCGTGCCGAGAGCGTCGAAGAGCACGACTTCGTCGAGCCGGTTCAAGAACTCCGGCTTGAACGCACTGCGTACCACGCCCATGACGGCATTCTGCTTGGTCTCTCCATCCAGCGTCTGGTCCGCAAGGAACTGCGAGCCTAGATTTGAGGTCAAGATCAACAAGGTGTTGCGGAAGTCAACGGTACGCCCCTGGCCGTCGGTCAGCCGGCCGTCATCCAGCACCTGCAGCAAGATGTCGAAGACCTCGGTATGCGCTTTCTCCACTTCGTCCAACAGCACCACCGAGTACGGGCGGCGCCGAACCGCCTCAGTAAGTTGGCCGCCCTCCTCGTAGCCGATGTAGCCGGGAGGTGCACCGACGAGCCGCGCCACCGAGTGCTTCTCGGAGTACTCGCTCATGTCGATCCTGATCATGGCCCGCTCATCGTCGAACAGGAATTCCGCAATGGCCTTGGCCAGTTCGGTCTTGCCGACGCCAGTCGGACCGAGGAACAAGAAGGAGCCGGTTGGCCGGTTGGGGTCGGAGATGCCGGCGCGGGAGCGGCGTACCGCATCGGACACCGCACGTACCGCCTTCGACTGACCAACCAGCCGCTGACCGATCCGGGATTCCATGGACAGCAGCTTCTCGGTCTCGCCCTGCAACAGCCGGCCGACCGGTATGCCCGTCCAGTTGGAGACGACCTCGGCAACATCGTTGGGGCCGACCTCCTCAGAAACCATCGAAGGCAGCTGATTCTCGGGCTTGGCGGCCTCCTCCAGCTCCTTCTCCAGGGCAGGAATCTTGCCGTAGTTGATCTCACTGGCCTTCACCAGATCACCCTCACGAAGCGCCCGATCGGAGGCCACGCGCAACTCGTCGATCTGCTTCTTCAGCTCGCCCACACGGTTGAGACCTTGTTTTTCTGCCTCCCAGCGCGCCTCAAGGGATCGCAGATCTTCTTCGACGTTGGCCAGCTCCTCAGTCAGCCGATGCAAGCGCTCGACGCTGCCCGGGTCTGACTCCTTCTCCAGCGCGAGCTTCTGCATCTGCATCCGCTCCACGGTGCGGCGCAACGCGTCGATCTCCACCGGCGAGGAGTCAATCTCCATGCGTAATCGTGACGCCGCCTCATCGACTAGGTCGATCGCCTTGTCCGGCAGCCTCCGAGAGGTTATGTAGCGGTGCGACAGCGTGGCTGCCGCAACCAGCGCTGCATCGGTGATCGCCACCTTGTGGTGCGCCTCGTACCGCTCACGCAGGCCACGCAAGATCGCGATCGTGTCCTCAACGCTCGGCTCATCGACGAAGACCTGCTGGAAGCGACGTTCAAACGCCGGGTCCTTCTCGATCCGCTCGCGATACTCATCCAAGGTAGTCGCGCCGATCATGCGCAGCTCGCCACGGGCGAGCATCGGCTTCAGCATGTTGCCAGCATCCATGGATGAGTCGCCCGCTGCGCCTGCACCGACGACAGTGTGCAGCTCATCGATGAACGTGATCACCTGGCCCGCGGCGTCGCGGATCTCGGTCAGAACGGCTTTGAGTCGCTCCTCGAACTCTCCGCGGAATTTGGCCCCGGCCACCATCGACGGCAGGTCGAGCGCCAGCAAGCGGCGGCTCTTCAGCGAGTCGGGCACATCCCCAGCTACCAGCCGTTGCGCCAAACCTTCGACAACCGCGGTCTTGCCCACACCGGGCTCCCCGATCAGCACGGGGTTGTTTTTGGTCCGCCGGGCAAGCACCTGGACCACACGCCGGATCTCAGCATCCCGCCCGATCACCGGGTCGAGTTTGCCGTCCCGGGCCATCGCGGTGAGATCGACCCCATATTGATCAAGCGCCGATGAGGTCCCCTCAGCCTCCGGGCTGGTCACCCGCTTGCTGCCGCGAGCCTGGTTGAAGGCGCGCGTCAGCACGTTCGGCTTGATGTTCAGCGCAGCCAGCACTTTCTTGGCGTCCGAGTCAACCGTGGCCAGCGAGATCAGCAGGTGTTCGGTGGCCACGTACGCGTCGCCGAGTTGCTCGGCTCGGACCTCGGCGTCGGCCAGCACCCGAGCGAACGAGCCCGAGAGGGTCGGCTGGCTGACCGAGGAGCCTTTGGCTGACGGCAGCTTGGCAATCGCGCCCTGCGCGGCCGCAGCTACCACAGCCGGGTCGGCACCGGCAGCAGCAATCAAGGGCGCGACGGTGTTGCCGGGCACCTGCAATAGCGCGTGCAGCAGATGCGACGGCTCGGCGTACGGGTTGCCCTCGGTAAGGGCAGTGCGCAACGCGGCCGACACCGCGTCACGACTCTTGGTAGTGAGCTTGTTGGTATCCATCTGCTTTCTTCTTCTCAGACTTGTCAGCGTCTCAGCGGGCAATGGCCGGCTGAGAGGCTGACAAGTCGGCTTTTAGTGGGAGGTGATCTGTCGGGGTGGACTCCAGCGGCGGCCGCCGATGTGGACGCCGCCGCTCGGGTCGGCGGTGAACACCCGGGATCCCGTTGGTGCGGCGCGTACCATCGCCAGCAGCTGGGTCAGCTCCTGCATCCGGGCACGCAGGTCGTCAATCTCATCCTGCAAGGTCAGGATGCGGCGGATGCCCTCCAGATTGATGCCCTCGTCTTGCGAGAGCCGCTGGATCAGGCGGAGCCGCGCGATGTCGCGCGCCGAGTAGCGTCGGCCCCGCTTCGCCGTACGCCGCGGCGAGACCAAACCCATCCGGTCGTAGGTTCGCAACGTCTGCGGATGCATTCCAGCGAGGTGGGCGGCCACCGAGATGACGAACACCGGCGCGTCATGATCTATTCGCTGCGGCAGCTCTGATGCAGACACGTCACACCTCATCCAGCGGCGAAGAGCTTCGCCCGCGGATTCGCCGAGCCGACCGCTTCGGCATAGGAGTTCAGAGCCTCTCGGGCCTGATCGTTGAGCGCCTGAGGCACTAACACCTCAACCGTGACCAGCAGGTCGCCCTTGGTGCCGTCGCGCTTGCGGACACCCTTGCCGCGTACCCGCAGGGTGCGCCCATTGGGCGTCCCAGGTGATAACCGCAGCTTGACCGGCTGGCCGCCTAGCGTCGGCACCTCGATCTCTGCACCTAGAGCGGCCTCCTGGAAGGTGACCGGCGCGGTCAGGGTCAAGTTGTCACCTTTACGCCCGAAGATCGGGTGCGAGCGTACGTGAACGATGACATATAGATCGCCAGGGGCACCGCCGTTTTCTCCAGCTCCGCCGCGGCCCTTGAGCCGTATCCGCTGGCCGTCGATAACACCCGCCGGAATCCGAACCTGCATGGTCTTGGTGGACTTGCCCCGGCCAGAACCGAGGCACACCGGGCATGGGTCGTCGACGACCATCCCGCGACCGCGGCATTCGCGGCACGGCTCAGTCACAGCGAAGACGCCGCCCGAGGTCGAGGTCTGCATGCCGCTGCCCTCACAGGTGGGGCAAACACGCGGAATCGTGCCAGCCCGGGCGCCGGTGCCGCGACAGGCGTCGCACGCCGTGTCGGAGACCATCTGCATCCCAACCGTTACGCCCTCGATCGCCTGAACGAAGTCCACAGCGACCTCGCCCTCGACATCGCTTCCGCGACGCGGCCCGCGGGCGGTGGAGACCCGCGTTGTCTGCGTGGCAGGACCGCCGTTGAACAGGCCGCCGAAGATGTCGCCCAGGCCGCCACCGGCATTGCGGAAGAGGTCATCGACAGACGGCCCGCTCGTTCGTGCACTGCCACTCCGTGGGAAGCGGAAACCGCCGCTACCGAACAGCCGGCGCGCCTCGTCGTACTCCTTGCGCTTGGCCGAGTTCGAGAGCACGTCGTTGGCTTCGGAAATTTCCTTGAAGCGCTGTTCGGCGGCAGCGTTGCCCGGGTTCTGGTCAGGATGGTTGTCTCGCGCCAGCTTGCGGTAGGCCTTCTTGATTTCCTCGGGGGTGGCGTCCTTGGAGACACCCAGGACCTTGTAGTAGTCCTTCTCGATCCAGTCCTTGGTACTCACTGACACCTCCCTTCCCGATGATCAACTATTGACACTTCGGCACTGCTCAGAAGATCACGACTGATTGTCGTTGTCGCCCGACTCATCTTCCCCCGGCTCGGCGGCTGGGCCCGACGAAGGCTCTTCGAGAGATTCCGGAGGCCCCTCCTGTGCCGCCTCCACCGGCTCCCCGACAGCTGCGGGTGCATCGGGCTCGGGCTCAGCGACCGCGACCCGGGCGGGTCGCAGGATGCGATCCCCGATCCGATACCCCGGCTGCAGAATCTCCACGCAGGTCGGGCCGTCGATGCCCTCTGCGTGCGCATGCAGCAGCGCCTCGTGGATGTGCGGGTTGAACGGATCGCCCGCCGCTCCGAAGGCCTCCAAGCCGTACTTGGATGTGACCCGCTCGATCTCTTCGGCTACAGCCTTGAATCCGCCGTTCAGCTCCTCGTGTTCGCGGGCCGAGCGCACGTCGTCGAGCACCGAAAGGAAATCCTTCAGCACACCCTCAATCGTCACCTTGCGCCCAACATCACGATCCCGATCGACCCGACGCTTGTAGTTCACGTACTCGGCTTGGAGTCGTTGCAGGTCAGAGGTCCGTTCGGCCAATGCTGCTTTCAGCTCAATCACCTCTGCCTCAGCCTCCGAAACTGGACTGGCGGCCGCTTCTGGGCCGGCGGTGGTGGGAGCCGCAGTTGCCTGCGGCTCCCGTACTTCGTAGGTTTCCGGATCGATGCGTCGCCGGTCCCGTATGGTCGGGCCACGCTGCTCAAACTCGGCCTCGGCGCTCCGCCGACGCTCCTGTTCGGGTACGCTCACCGGGCCTCACTCGAGGTCTGGTCGTCGTCCACGATCTCGGCATCGACGACATCTTCGTCAGCGGTGCTGCTGGCGCCGTTGGACTCGGCATGCTCGCTCGGCTCGCCGGCCTCGGACGGAGCCTGCTGAGCGGCCTGGGCCGCTGCGTACATGGCCTGACCGAGTTGGGCACTGGTTGTGTTCAACTTCTCAACCGCGGCCTTGACTCTGTCGTTGTCCTCGCCCTCCAGAGCAGTCTTGAGCTCGGCGATCGCTTCCTCAACCGGCTGCTTGACGTCGTCGGTGATCTTGTCGGCGTTCTCGCTGAGCAGCTTCTCGGTACGGAAGACGAGATTGTCGGCCTCGTTACGAAGCTCCACGGCCTCGCGACGCTTGCGGTCCTCCTCGGCGTGCGTCTCGGCCTCCTTGATCATCCGGTCGATGTCTTCCTTGCCAAGCGCGGAGCCGCCGGTGATCTGCATGGACTGCTGCTTGCCAGTGGCCAGGTCCTTGGCGTGGACATGCACGATGCCGTTGGCGTCGATGTCGAAGGCGACCTCGATCTGCGGCACTCCGCGCGGAGCCGGCGGCAATCCGGTCAGCTCGAAGTTGCCGAGCGGCTTGTTGTCCTTCGCGAAGTCACGCTCGCCCTGGTAGACCTGGATCATCACTGACGGCTGGTTGTCATCGGCCGTGGTGAACACCTCAGAGCGCTTGGTGGGGATCGTGGTGTTCCGCTCGATGATCTTGGTAAACACGCCACCCTTGGTTTCGATGCCGAGGCTCAGCGGGGTGATGTCGAGCAGCAACACGTCCTTGACCTCACCCTTCAGCACACCGGCCTGCAGGCTGGCGCCCAGAGCGACTACCTCGTCGGGATTGACGCCCTTGTGTGGCTCTTTGCCACCAGTCAACTCCTTGACCAGCTCAACAGCAGCAGGCATCCTGGTCGAGCCACCGACCAAGATCACGTGGTTGATCGACCCGACACTGATCTTGGCATCGTTGATCACCGCGTGGAACGGCGCCCGGCAACGATCAAGAAGATCTGAGGTGAGCCGCTGGAACTCCGAGCGGGTCAGCTTCTCCTCGAGGTGCAGCGGCCCAGCCTGGCCAAGCGTGATGTACGGCAGATTGATCTGGGTCTCACTCGCTGAGGAGAGCTCGATCTTGGCCTTCTCGGCAGCCTCCTGGAGCCGCTGGCGGGCGATCTTGTCCTGAGCAAGATCAGTACCGTTCTTGTTCTTGAACTGCTTCACCAGCCAGTCGACGATTCTGGCGTCCCAGTCGTCGCCACCGAGCCGGTTGTCACCGTTGGTGGCCTTCACTTCGAAAACACCGTCACCGATCTCCAGCAGTGATACGTCGAAGGTGCCACCACCGAGGTCGAAGACCAAGATCGTCTGATCTTGATCGGTCTTGTCCAGACCGTACGCAAGGGCTGCCGCCGTCGGCTCGTTGATGATGCGGTCGACGATCAGGCCAGCGATTTCGCCGGCCTCCTTGGTGGCCTGGCGCTGCGCGTCAGAGAAGTAGGCGGGAACAGTGACGACCGCATGGGTGACCTGCTCACCCAGGTAGGCCTCTGCGTCTCGCTTCAGCTTCTGCAAGACGAAGGCGCTGATCTGCTGGGGGCGGTAATCCTTGTCATCGATCCGCACCTTCCAGTCAGTGCCCATGTGGCGCTTGACGGAGCGGATGGTGCGCTCGACGTTGGTGACGGCCTGGCGCTTGGCGACCTCGCCAACCAGGACCTCGCCGCCCTTCGCGAATGCGACCACCGACGGAGTGGTCCGGGAGCCCTCGGCGTTGGGAATGACGGTGGGCTCTCCACCTTCTAGTACCGCGACGACTGAGTTGGTCGTTCCGAGGTCGATGCCGACTGCACGAGCCATGATTTGTTTCCTCCAGCTGGAAGTCTGTTTGGGTTGTCTTGAGTCTATGTCACTCAACTTATAGCTTGAGCGTACTAGGCTCAACTATGCAACAGGGGCGAATGTTCCCAATCTTTCCCAGGATTTCCCGGGCGGCCAGCCTTCCTTCAGTGGTTGGAGTAAAAGAGCGTCTGTGAGCCCACCCGTCGAGTCCAGCCCTGAGCTGCTGACTCTCCACGCCGTGCGCCTCAAAGGAATGGCGGACGACGCCGACGTCGCTGCGCGGTTCGGACTCGATCTGACCCTCGCACGGGAGTTGCTCCTGGACTTTCAAGCTTTCGGCTGGATTACGAGGGTGGAGTTCGTCGGGACAGCTGGCTGGACCCTCACGGAATCAGGCCGTTCGGAAAACGAGCGACAGCTGGCTCACGAACTTGCCGCAACCGACTCCAATTCGAGCATCCGCCACGCATTCCTGACTTTCCTTCCTTACAACGACCGACTCCTTCGTGCCTGCACGGACTGGCAACTGCGGCCCGCCAGCGGGGACCCGCTTGCCGTCAACGATCACACGGACAAGGAGTGGGACCAGCGCGTGCTCTCTACGCTGTCAACCCTGAGCGAGGAGCTCCGGCCGATTTGCCAGAAACTCGGGGAGCGACTAGCACGGTTCCAGCGGTACGACGACCGCTTCATGGCCGCCCTTTCTCGAGCCGAGCAGGGCGAGCTCTCCTGGGTTGCCCGCCCAAGAGTGGACTCCTGCCACACGGTGTGGATGGAACTCCACGAGGACCTGATCGCGACGCTCGGCATCCGTCGCGGCGCCGAGCGTTCCTAGCCGACTGCAGCGTCGGACCCGCC
>JBKOUS010000230.1:0-25739 GCA_046723505.1 Actinomycetota bacterium | reverse complement strand
ACACGGTGGAATACTCGTCGGCAGCGTCAGATGTGTATAAGAGACAGGGCCAGTAGCAGCGCTCGTCGGCCCACAGACTGGTCACGGCGACGATGCCGTTGTCGATCTTGCCGACCGAGCCGAGGTATTGGCGGGCTACGTGCGCGGTGGCGGTGCCGTCTTTGCGGTCGCCGGTGTCGTCGATCACCAGCGCACCCCGGTCATGGGGAGCGGTGGCCGGGTCCTCCCGCAACAGCTGGACCCGCCGCTCGTTGACCTGCTGGTGGTCCCAGGCCGATTCCGAGAGGAACCATTGCAGCCGCTGGACCTCACGATGCTGGGCCCCCGCAACAGGTTCGGCGCCGGCCAGCCCGGTCAGGGTCTTGTTGCGATCCCTTGGCAGCAGCAGGCCTTGTAGGTAGTCGCGGAAGCCGCGGCGCTGGGCCAGGCTCGAGAACAACGGGTCGAACCGGGCGGCGTAATCCTCCAGCGGGCCAGGAGCGGGTGGGCAGGAACGGCGGGTGGTCATCGGCGGCGTCAGCTCCTGGCGGCGGACAGATATGGACAGGACCGCCAGAGCCTACCCCAAGCTCAACAAACTACCGGTAGGCGGACTTCCAGTTCCTGCGCGACAGCGCCGGCCTGTCGGACTCGGCCCTGTCGAAACAGCTCACGACGCTCGAGGACGCCGGCTACATCGAGATCCGTAAGGGTTTCGTCGGAAAGCGGCCGCGCACGTGGGCGAGACTCACCAGCGTCGGCAGGGCGGCCTTCGACCAGCACGTCGCGGCCCTGCAGGAGATCGTCGCCAAGACGGGCGCGTCGGTGCTCCCCTCGACCTGAGGGACGCAAGGAAGGGTCCCTGCTTGTCAGCAGGTCTCGCTTGGCAATCCGGCAACGACCACCGATCTTCATAGCCAGTAGCCGACCTCACCGGATCATGGCGCGTACATCGGTTTATCAACCAGGAGCGACCTGGCCCACCGGGGAGCCGCTCACCTGCCAACAGCTGGTCTTGACCCACCTGTCACCGACCGCCCTGAGCAGCGACCCACGCGGCTGGAACATCGCCCACGATGGCTCGACCTTCGATCTCTGAAGAAATCAGCGGTGGCGGACGGCAGGCTGCAACTATCTAACGCCGACTTGTCAGAACCCAGTTGAGCTATAGGTCAACGGGGTTCTGACAAGTCGGTGTACCGCAATGTGTGGGGAAGACTGGCAGCTATGCGTGATCGCCCCACCAGCCCTCCAGAAGCGGCGATCGGCCAGGTCGTTGACAAGCTCCAGCAACGGCTCGACGCTTTGCCGCCTGATCAAGTGCATCGCCGCATCTTCATCACGACGTATCAGCGAACCACGCAGGCAGTCGGCGATGCAGTTGATGCGGCGTTCTTCGAAGACCCTGACTGGGTAGTGCGCTGGGATGTGGCTTTCGCGAATCTGTTCCTCGTGGCGCATGACGCTGATCAGATGGACGGCCACCCACCGCGACCGTGGCGACTTGCGTTCCAGGCCGATCCGGCGCTACCGACCATCGTGCACTTGCTCCTGGGGATGAACGCGCACATCAACTACGACCTGCCACCGGCGACCCTTTCGGTGATCACCGATCATGATTTCGAAGACCCGGTGCTGATCAACCGACGTCGTCGTGACCATGAACGCATCAACAGGATCCTGGCGAGGCGGGTAGCGGCGGAGGACTACGCGATCGGCGGCGCACGCAGCGTGCTGGATCGCATACTTACGCCCGCGAATCGGTTGAGCTCCCGGCGCTTCCTTCGCGAGGCTCGACATAAGGTCTGGCTGAACGTTGCTGAGCTGCAGCGGGCACGACTGGAAGGTGCCGACGTTTACCGTGCTCGGCTAGCCCAGCTCGAGCTGCTGACCGCCGCCAAGATCGCCGACCTGATCAGACCCGGCCAGGTGCTGCTGCGTCTGGCGATGACCGGGTTCGGGGTCACGCTGCCGCCGCCGGAGTCTCGCGCGAGGTGAATGCGGTCTCGGTACTAGCCGTCGAGCGCAACCCAGGTCTGACCGGGCTTTAGGGCGATCAGATCGCCAGACTTGTCGCTGAAGCGAAGGCGCGCCGAGGCCTTGGCTCGTGCCCAACGTCCTTCGATCCTCCTCCCGTCCCGGTAGATCGTCACAGCACCGGTACCAACCGTGTCGGACTGCACCGATGGCGCACCCCGAACATCATGATTGCCGTCGGCATGGTTACGCACTTTCATGATCACGACGTTGTCAGCTTTGGTGATCGCGCCACTGTCACCGTCGGCGTAACGAAGTCCATTCCAGCGAACGGTGTATCGGCCCGAGGCGTATCGGAAGTCGAAAGTATCGTGTCCCACACGTACCTTGACCGATCTACCCGCGGCAGCTCGCGGTGCTGTGTCGTTGAATATCCAGCCTATGGATGTTGCCTTGGCCAGCTTCGTCGACTTCGCGATGTTGTCCAAGTCGACGAAGACGTTATGCGGCGCTACCCGCCGATCGTCGCGAGTTGAGCGTTGGATTTGCATGATCGAGGCATTGTCGATCTTGCGCTGGACCGAGGGGTTGGCTCCGGAATAGACCAGCCCAGGCTCGCCGAAAAGGGGCAGTAGCTGCACGTCAGTGCTGCGGGCACTGCGGATGGGTCCGAGACGCTTGGGGAACCTCGAGTGATAGACCGCAATAAGTCGCGTCTGGGCGCCCTCGACCTCTTGGACAAAGGTGATGTCAGCTTGGTTCAGACCCACCTGGGGTCTGGCGGCTGCGATGTTCTCCACCTTGGCCGCAATCACCTCGTTCTCGCTTACCTCGCCTCCCGTCAGTGGGTCGGTGGGCTTCTCGCGTGACTTGGTTGTCGTTGTCGGCGAGGGCATCGGCGTAGGCGCTGCCGACTGAGTTGAAATGGAGCCGAGTGGGTCAGACTCCTGACCGCTGACGATGACGGCGAGGCCGATGCCAGCCACCACGACGGCGGCCGCGGTGGCGGCGAGCGCGAGACGTGAGCGGCTCATGGACGAGTGGGCATGACAGGCACCCCCAGCGATCTCAAGCGTGTTGGTGCAGCCGCTATCGCGACACCATTAGACGGCACCCGGCCGGCCGTGGCACATCTTGAACTTCTTACCCGAGCCGCACGGACACGGCGCATTGCGCCCAACGTTTGCGTACGGGTTGTCCGCTTTGCTCGCCGTCTTGCCGCTTGTCCTAACCGAGCCGTCTTCGGCCGGAGCTGAATAGCTGAGCGGAGCACGCGACCCGCTCTGGCCAGCGAGGCCTTTGGCCTTTACCGTCGGCGCCGCAACTGGCTCCTCAACCAGTGCGTCAGGCTCGGATACCTCTTCATCGACCTCATGCACCGCGACGCCTGGGCCGTCGGGGTCTGGTCCCGATTCCACCAGGTGTCGACCTGCCCGGTCGTGACCGTTTGTACTGGCGGCTTCGGCCCGACCGGCTCCGATCTGGATCGCCTGGCCTTCCGAGTCGGTCACGACGCCGACTGCAGGCGCCTGCTGAACCTCCACGTCAAGGTGGAACACGTAGCCAACGACTTCCTCCATGAAGGCTTCCATCATGACGTTGAACATGTCGCCGCCCTCCCGCTGGTATTCCACCAGCGGATCGCGCTGCGCCATGGCACGCAGGCCAATACCTTCGCGGAGGTAATCCATCTCGTAAAGATGCTCGCGCCACTTACGATCCAGCACAGTCAGTAGCACCCGGCGTTCCAGCTCTCGCATGACCTCCTCGCCGAGACTCTCTTCCCGTCTGTCATAGGCGGCCTCCGCGTCAGCCCTGAAGTCATCGATCAACATCTGCCGGTCGAGGTCCTCCCGTTCCTCGTACTCGGCGCGCACCAGAGACACCGGATAGAGCGTGTTCATGTTGCTCCAGAGCTGTTCCAGGTCCCAGTCCTCGGCAAACCCTTCGGTCGCTCCGATGACGTATTGCTCGACCACGGTGTCGACGGTGGCCCGCAGCCGCGACTCGACATCGGCACCCTCCAGCACCTTGCGCCGGTCGCTGTAGACCGCATGCCGTTGCCGGTTCATCACGTCGTCGTACTTAAGAAGGTTCTTACGGATTTCGAAGTTCTGGGCTTCAACCTGGCTCTGGGCGCTGGCGATTGAAGCTGTCACGCGCTTGTTTTCGATCGGCACGTCGTCGGGCATCTTGAGCGCCTGCAAAACCCAGTCCACGATGTCGGACTTGAACAGCCGCATCAGGTCATCGCCCAGCGACAGGTAGAAGCGGCTCACCCCGGGATCGCCCTGACGGCCGGAACGGCCCCGTAGCTGGTTGTCGATCCGTCGTGACTCGTGCCGTTCGGATCCGACGACGTAGAGACCGCCAAGCTCTACGACCTCGTCGTGCCCAGCCTGGGTTTCCTTTTCAAGTTCCCTCAAGAGTTCGGGATAGAGCTTCTCGTATTCTTCGGAGCGCTCGAGCGCGTCGATGCCGGAGTCGTGCAGCTTCTTGTCGGCGAGGAACTCGGCGTTTCCGCCCAAGATGATGTCCGTGCCACGGCCCGCCATGTTGGTGGCGACGGTAACCGCAGCCTTGGCGCCCGCCATTGCGATGATGGCCGCTTCACGCTCGTGCTGCTTGGCGTTGAGCACCTCGTGTTTGACGCCGGCACGCTTCAGCATCCCGGACAAGATTTCGGATTTGGCGACGGATGCGGTGCCGATGAGTACCGGTTGGCCCTTCTCATGGCGTTCGGCCACATCCTCGACGATGGCCTCGAACTTGGCCTCCTCAGTCCGGTAGATCAGGTCGCGCTGGTCGGCGCGGATCATCGGCATGTTGGTGGGGATCGGTACCACGCCAAGGCCATAGATCTTCTGGAACTCGCTGGCCTCGGTGAGTGCGGTGCCTGTCATCCCGGAGAGCTTCTCGTACATCCGGAAGTAGTTCTGCAGGCTGATCGTGGCGAGCGTCTGGTATTCGTCGCGGATCTGGACGCTTTCCTTGGCCTCGATGGCTTGGTGCAGGCCCTCGTTGTAACGGCGGCCGATCAGGGTGCGGCCGGTGTGCTCGTCGACGATCAGTACTTCGCCGTCGATCACCACGTAGTCGCGGTCCAGCTTGAAGAGTTCTTTGGCCTTGATCGCGTTGTTCAGGTACGAAATCAGCGGCGTGTTCGCAGACTCGTACAGATTGTGAATGCCGAGCCAATCCTCGACGGCGTCGATCCCGGCCTCGTTGATTGCGACGGTCCGTTTCTTCTCGTCGACCTCGTAATGCTCGTCGCGACGCATGCGGTTCACGAGCTTGGCAAACTCTGGATACCACTTACCGGTGTCCTCTGCCGGGCCGGAAATGATCAATGGGGTTCGGGCTTCGTCGATCAAGATCGAGTCGACCTCGTCGACGATGGCGTAGTGGTGCCCGCGCTGTACACAGTCCTCGAGACTCAGTGCCATGTTGTCTCGCAGGTAGTCGAAGCCGAACTCGTTGTTCGTGCCATAGGTGATGTCGGCCTGGTACGCCCTGCGGCGCTCGGAGGAGTCCATCTGGGACAGAATGGCGCCGACTTCCAGTCCGAGGAAGTGGTGGATACGTCCCATCCACTCCGAGTCCCTCTTGGCCAGATAGTCGTTCACGGTGACGATGTGCACGCCGCGCATGGTCAATGCGTTGAGGTAGGAGGGCATAGTTGCCACCAGCGTCTTGCCCTCGCCTGTCTTCATCTCAGCGATGTTGCCCATGTGCAATGCGGCACCGCCCATCACCTGGACATCGAAGTGCCGTTTGTCCAGGACCCGGTGGCTGGCCTCGCGTACGGTCGCAAACGCCTCGGGCAGCAGCGACTCGAGCGTCTCCCCTCTTTCGTAACGCGCGCGGAAGTCACCGGTCTGGCCGCGCAGCTCCTCATCGCTCATCGCGACGAAGTCATCCTCGATCGCATTCACCTGTTTGGCGATATTGCTGAGCTGCTTGAGAAGTTTGCCCTCGCCTAGGCGCAGCAACCTATCCATCAAAGCCACGGAAACTGGCTCCCTTATGTAGTCATCACTTACCTGCACGGTCTCTGGCGCCAAGATGTTCCCCATGCCGCTCGGCTCAGCGCCAGACTTCATCCATCGTAAAAGTGCCACAGCAGCGTCCCCCATGGTAAGCCGTGCCGAGCACTGTGGCATTCAGCGCGATCAGCCGCGAGCATCGGGAATCGCGCGCCGCCCCACAGAAGAGAGGCGAGCGGAGGTGTTCATTCCTCTGCGAGCGACGACGGCGGGCCCCGGACTCCAAGCGCCGAGGATCGCGCGCCGCTGTCCTGGACGATGGAGCAGACACGCGTTTTCGTCGGCGAGCGAGGGAAAGGCAGCGGCTCACGAGCGCGATCCTCGCGAGCGGAGTGAGCAATCAAAATTGCGCGAGTGGCTCAGAGACCTAAAGCGCGGCGAGCGCTGGTGCAAGATCGCCTCGCGGCATGATCTCCACACGCTGTAGACCAAGCCACTCGCCCATGATCTTGAGCTCTGATGAAAGCTCAGTCGCCACGGCAGACGGATCGTGACCGGGCTCGATCCAGGCGGCATTGACCCGCAGCACGCCACCCGCGCGATCCGCTTTGAGGTCAACCCGCGCCACGAACTGCTCGCCGAGCAAGAAGGGGTAGACGTAGTAACCGTGGACTCGCTTGGGCTCGGGCACATAGATCTCAATCCGATAGACGAAGTTGAACAGGCGCTCCAGTCGCGCGCGCTCGAAGATCATCGAATCGAAGGGACTCATCAGTGCGCGGGCGTTGACTCGACGAGGCACCCGTGCCTCGTGCCAGAGGTACCAGGGCCGGCTCCCTGACCCCTGGACAACTACCGGAATGAGCTCGCCACTCTCCACCAATGTCGTGATCGCGTGGCGCGTCATTGCCACACGCGTCCGGAAGTAGTCGCGCAAACAGGACTCGCTTGCTATCCCGAGGGCTTGTGCGGCGCGCCTTACCAGGCCGATGACTGATTCCTGTGGTGTCGGCGTCGGCATCCCGAGCACCGAGCGGGGAATGACCCGCTCAGGGAGGTCGTAGACCCTCTCGAACTGGGAGTTACGGTAGGCCGAGGTCACCTCGCCGGTATAGAACAGCCACTCCAAAACAGTCTTGACGCGGGACCAATTCCAACCCCAGTTGCTGCGGTCGCGCTGCTCGACGACCTCCAGATCTCTGGCGCTGATCGGTCCGCGCGCGGCGACTTCGTCACGGATGAAGGGAATCAAATCGGCGTTCTCGCGCGCGACTCGTTCTACTCCAGCCCAGACATCGCGGAAGCCCGGTTCCATACGGAATCGGAGCGATGGCAGAAGGGAAACATCGATCAGGCTGGCCGCGTGGCCCCAGTACTCAAAGAGTCGCCGCGGCGCTCGGTAGGCGGCCCGCTCCAGGAGCGCCGGGTCGTACGGTCCAAGCCTCGAAAACAGCGGCATGAACTGCGCCCGGGTGACCACATTGATGGAGTCGATCTGGAACTGGGCGAGTCGGCCCGTCACCGCTTGCACGTCGCGCGTTGTCACCGGTCGAGTAAGTCTCGGGACACCAAAGCCCTGCGCAGCGAGCGCGGTCCGCCGCGCCTCAGCCTTACTCAGGCTCTCCCGTGGCACTTAGCAGACGCTAGCGCCCCCCACTGACACTGGGGAGGCCGTGCCGCCGGCCGTAGCAAGCCTAAGATGCTTAGCCCTGCGAAACGCGACTCCGGAGAGCCGAGCGCGCCGTTTGCCGCAACCGCACCCGTGACACCGGGCAGGCTCCGGACCCGCGGAGCAAACCTCAGTGGCTTGAATCCCGAGCATCCAGCGACCGACCCGACGTACAGAACTGAAGCCCATGTTTGCCTAGCGGGGCCCGGAAGCTTCCCGGTGTCAGGGTGGCCAGGTCCACAGCGACGTGGCTGGCGTCGGATCAGGAGACCAGAGCGTAGGCCATGTCGAGGCGGATCACGCCGTAGTCGTAGGCTTTGCGGCGATAGACCACACTCGGCGCCCGGTATTCGGAGTCGATGTAGAGATAGAAGTCATGGCCGACGAGCTCCATCTCCAACAGCGCTTGATCCAAGCTCATCGGCACTGCCGGATGAAACTTCTCGCGAACCACCATTGGGCCGTCGCCCTGGACCTCAATACCGGCGATCGTGCGCACCGACGACCCGTTTGTCTCCGGTGCACCATTCTCGATCAACGGCAGTTCGGCCGCTGCGTCGTGCAGCGAGCGCGGTGAGTGCTGGCCGCGATGGACTCGCTTCCGGTCGGCTGCCTTCCGCAGCTGGGCCATCAATTTGTCCAATGCCAGATCGAAAGCAGCGGACTTATCTTCGGCCGCTGCTTCCGCCCGTATTACCGGGCCTTTGGTGCGAAGGGTGATCTCGACACGGCTCGCCTGGTCATGTTGTCGCTTGTTCCGTTCTGCTGATACCTCTACCTCGACGCGAATAGCGCGGTCGTTGAGCTTCTCAAGGCGGGTGATCTTCTCATCCACGTAGGAGCGGAACTGATCCGACACATTGCAATGTCGGGACTTGACGACAACATCCATGTCTACCTCCATTGAGGAGTTGGTAGTCCGAACGGCACGATCAGGCGAACATGCGCCTGGCGTTCGGTCGCGGCCCTGGGCCGCGCTGGGGAGACGATCCAGAAATGACGAAGGCGCTCAAGGCACCCTGGTTCCGGACTAGCCAAAAATCCCCCTGGTGCGCAAGCGCCATAGTGAGACGCTAATCCTTGCCATCCGGTATTTCTACCGTTCCTTCTGATCCTCAATGAGTTCTCAGTCCGCGGACATCGCGCCGATGTTGGGCGAGTTCGAGGACCGTACGCGCACGGTGGCTGCGACCGTTGCTGCGCCTAGCACCGTAATCCCGGCTTCCCGGAGTACCCGCGCCGCCTCGGTGAGGCTGCTGCCAGTTGTCACGAGGTCATCGACGAGAACAGCCGCACCGGTTGAAATCGGCCTGCGCAGCCGAAAAGCGCCTGCAAGGTTCTCGCGACGGGCTGCTGCGCCCAGTCCCGCTTGATCGGCGACCCGCCGTCCCTGCGTCAGTGCTGATCGCACGGTCACGGTGTACCGGCCGCGGAGGCGACGCGCCGCAAGTCGGGCCATCGAGGCGGTGGCATCGAATCCCCTGCGACGGACCGTTGACGCTGCCGAGGGGATTGGTACTAAGACAATGCTGCTGGTACGAACGGCGTACGGTTCGCGGGCCAACAACCCGTGCACGCTGAGTGCCATCCGCTCCGCTAAGAAACTGGTCAGTGCCAATGCCTGCCGCTCCTTATGCGCGCTGATCAGCCTGCGCAGGGTCGGATCATAAGTCGAGGACGTGACCGTAACCGGAAAGCCGTCAGGGGAGGGAGTCGGCGTGGTGAAAAAAGGACGCCGGCTGGCGAGCTGCCGGCGACAGTGTGGACAGATGCCCCACCAAGGCTGACCGCAACTGTGGCAGCTGGCGCCGAGCAGCAGGTCAGCTGCCGCCGCAACCCAATGCTCAAAGCCCACCAGCTGAGTCTGCAACGCCTCAACTGCAGAATCGGCGGTCGCTGGGAATCTGTGGACGGGCGGGAGTCGGAGTCCGCCGTCAGCTGGGGTAGGCGATGGTTTTGATCTTCATCTTTTCGTCGAGAAAGCGCAGCCACTGGCTGCCGTCGTCCTTCCAGGTGTCGCCGTTGCGGCCAACGATGATTGCGGTCTGCGTCTGCGGAAGCACAGCGAGCTCGACGGCATCGGAGCTAGGGGGTTCGCCTTCCGCAGTGATTCGCGACGCATCCTCGACCACTCGGTACGGCGCGAATACATTCTCCCCTGGTGCGGTTCCCAGCACGAGCAGCTCAGTGGCGTCGAGCCATGCCACATCGCGGATCGTGGCGATCGGCGGCATGGTTCCTGCCTGCGCGATATCTAGAGCTCGCCAGCCATTAACCATGATCTGGTCTTTGCCGGAACGGATAATCCGCGCGAGTCCGAGCTCCGAGCCCGTCACTGTGCTGCGAACCAACGCCATTCGAGTGCCATCGGGTGAGATCTTGAAAGCGGTCACGTCTCCTCCCGGCTCCCGCAACAGCGGTGTGTTGATTTCGACTGGCTTGTCATCGGTGGACATCCACATCCGTTGCCGGCCACCGTGGCGACCGATAGCCCAGATCTCGCCATACCTGGTGAACTGCGGTCTGAGCAGATCTGTGGCTCCGCTCAGCAACGTTGTAGGCGTGCTTGGCTCCCCCGCCGGTATGTGTGCACGACGGAGTGTGGTCCGACCATCAGTGGTAACGGCAAGATCGGTGTTCGTCGCCGAGACAGCCAATGCGTCGACCTGGTACGCCCCCGGCCCCAGGGGCCCCTTGAGCGGCTCTATGGCCGGCTTTTCGGCGGTCGTCCTAACCAGGCTGACCGCGCCGTTGCTGACCGCGTACAGCTGATCCTCGGAGGCGAACGGAACGGGGTCGATATCGCGCGGAATGGCGTCAACGGAAATCGTGAGGCTGGTCGGGTCGCTTCCGGGCACCCGGTACCGCTGTTGATTGACCTTGATTACGACACCTTTGACTCCGCCGACCTGTCTGAGGGTGTAAACGATCTGCGCGGCCAGCAAGCTGCGCTGCGGATCCGGCAGCGCCAGCACCGAGTCGCTGAGCGGTACCTCGGCTATGCCGTCAGTGATCGTCACCGAATCCACACTGAGGCTGGTGTTTGGCGGGATGGCACTGGCGACGGCCGGCTTCAGCCAATCTGAGGGGCCCTTGAGCAGCGCCTTCATCAGTGCCGAGGCGACATTGGCTGGATTGCTCAGCGCAGGCAGATAGATGTGGTCCGGAACCAGCGAACTGCCGTTACCCACAAAGTAAAGGTCGTAGGACTGATAGAAGGAAGTGAACAAAAACTCAGCCACCATCAGCCCGGCCGGCAGCTGATCGATGCGCCATTCCCCGTTCTCCTGCACGAGGCCGAAATTAAATTTCAATTCCTGATCCTCGGCGGTGTACGTGCGGTCCCGCGCCAGCGAGCCGACGAGTCGACCTTCCAACCTGACGTTCCTATCCCCAGTGACCCTCAGCGATCCTCGGTAGATTGATGCCCCCTCCTCGGGGCTCCACTTTTCGGCGGCCATGCGAGTCAGAAACTGCTTTGCTACTGAGTAATTCGGCTGGTAGTGCGCCGTAGCTCGGAGGTAGCCCTCCACAATCTGGCGCGGGTTATCGCCGGGGCCGGGTGGTGCGACCTCAACGTTCACGCAGTTCTGGCAGCCGGCTTGCTGTCCCTCCACCTTCTCGATTGGTCCCGAGATCGGGACATTCACACAACCAGCCGCACCCAGCAGGCTGGCGAGGACGATGAGGATGACCACACAATGACGTTGGGCCCGATTCACGAGGAGCTCACCGTTGTCTCCGCCGGAGTCGATGGTCGGCGGACTGAGGTTGGCGTTGCCGGCGCACTCGGCGCCAGAGGCGCTGGCGCCTCCAGGCCGTCGAACCTGGTGCCTCCCGGCCCGACGAGGTCGCGCGGTACCAGCGGGAGCGGTGACGTCTCGAGGATCGCGCCCGCCTTCCGCGGCAGGGTGAGCCGGAACTGGGCCCCCATCGCCGGACGGCCCCACGCCGTCAGCCAGCCGCCGTGGAGATTCGCGTCCTCCATGGCAATGGACAACCCAAGACCAGTCCCGCCAACCGCACGTGCCCGCGCAGCGTCGCCGCGCCAGAAACGGTGGAAGACCTGCCTGGCCTGACTGGCTTGAAACCCGACACCATGGTCGCGAACCGCGACTGCGACCGCAACATCATCGCTTTCGATGAAGATGTCGATCGGATGACCCTCGCTGTGCTCGATCGCGTTGACCAACAGATTGCGCAGGATTCGTTCTATTCGGCGAGGTTCGACCTCGGCTTTCGCATCCCCCCTCGCGTGCACCGTGATCTCGGTGTGGTAAGTCTCGGCGAGTGGTGCGTTCGCCTCAACCACCCGATGCACCAGATCCCGCAGGTCTGCCTCCTCGAGGTTGAGCACAGCCGCCCCTGCATCGAAGCGCGAGATCTCAAGTAGGTCAGTGAGCAGCGCCTCGAAGCGATCAAGTTCTTTTTGCAGCAGCTCGGCCGAGCGTGCAGCAACGGGGTCGAAGTCGTCACGAGCCTCATGTAGCACTTCGGCGGCCATCCGGACTGTGGTCAACGGCGTACGCAATTCGTGCGAGACATCGGAGACGAAACGCTGCTGGACCGCCGACAGTTCCTCAAGTGTGTTGATCTGCTTCTCCAGCTCAGAGGCCATGTAGTTCATCGACGTAGCCAGTCGTGCTAGGTCGTCTTGTCCGCGCACCTTCATCCGATCATGCAAGTTGCCCGAAGCGAGGCTTTCGGCCGCCCTGCGTGCGGCGCGTACTGGAGTAACGACTTGACGGCTCACCAGCGCTGCGATGAAAGTGAGCAAGATCACCAGGATCGCCCCAGTCGTCACCACCGCGTAGCGGAGCACGGCAAGAGTGGCGACCTCCTGTGTCAGGGGAAACATCAGATAAATCTGGTAGCGACCGGTGAGCGGCAGGGTCAGGGTTGCGCCCGCCGCAAGGCCGGCGACCGAGGGTCGCATATCCCGATACTCGATCTGCGTTGGAGTCATCAGCAATTCATTGCTCGCTTCGACCTGCTTACGCAGCTGAGGCGGAATACTGCTGACTGCCGCATTCCCAGCGGTGATCGTTTGGCCGCCCGCGATGATGATCACCTCGAATCGCTCCCCAGCCCGATTGGCGAATCCGGTGGCCAGGTCGAGCAGCAGCTTGTCGATGTTGACATCAGCAGTGAGGTCAGCGGCGTCGAGCTGTTGCTGCGCAGTGTTGACCGCCTGTCGAGCATCGCTCTTGGCGGCCTCCTTTTTGCCGTCAATCACTCCGATCGTGGCTTGCTGCATCAGCAAGAAACCGCCCAGAACCAGCACCAGCACCGAGGCAACGAAGGTGGTGAGTACGACGCGAAGCGGCAAGGACCGCCACCACCACGTGATGGGGAACCGCCACCAGCGGGATTTCAGCATCCTCTGAATGGAGACCATATGCCGACGTTCACCTCAGACCGCCTTCAAGCGGGACCGGCTATCGGGCCGGGTTGGCTTCGCCGGCCTTGTAGCCGATCCCTCGTACAGTCACCACGATCTCAGGGTGCTCGGGGTCCTTCTCGATTTTTGAACGCAGCCGCTGCACGTGCACGTTGACCAGCCGCGTGTCGGCGGCGTGGCGGTAGCCCCACACCTGCTCGAGCAATACCTCCCGACTGAAGACCTGCCACGGCCGTCGGGCTAAGGCCAGCAAGAGGTCGAACTCCAAAGGTGTGAGCTGGATCTGTACGCCGTCCCGCTTCACCGAATGCCCGTCAACGCTGATCGAGAGATCCCCGATCCGCAAAGTCTCAACGTCGACCTCCTCTGAGGCCGGCATCCGGCGGAGCCGAGTCTTAATTCTGGCGACCAGCTCCTTGGCCTTGAAAGGCTTGGCGACGTAGTCGTCGGCGCCCGCTTCCAGTCCTTCGACTACGTCGATGGTGTCGGTCTTGGCTGTCAGCATCACAATCGGCACACCAGACTCAGCGCGGATATCGCGACAGACGTCTACACCGTCACGCCCCGGCAGCATCAAGTCCAGCAGCACCAGGTCCGGCTTGGCCTCCTTGTACGCCGAGAACGCTTTGTCCCCATGCGCACACCAAATCGGCTCGAACCCCTCGTTGCGAAGCACGATCGACAGCATTTCGGCGAGCGCCGCGTCGTCGTCAACCACCAGCACCCGGCTGCGCGCCCCTGCACTCTTGGTTGTTTCAGACACTCGTATCCCTTCCGTCAGTGCGATATGAACACCGACGTCTCGGTGAGCACACCCGCGATGACCCTCTCACTAGGCGACTCCTGCGACGTAATCCTATGCACCTTGAAAACAAGCTTCACAACATTGCCGATGATGTCACCGTCTGCGACAGCTCCGTTTGCAGCCGGAGCGATTGGTCTCAGTTGAGCTCCGGGTTCTCGACCCAGGTTGAGAAGTACGCGAGCTCACCTTTCTGGCGGCGTAATACGGCGCGCCACAGCTCCAACGGCTGGTCACCAAAGACATCGCGATAGTCCGCCGTAACCAGGTGCCACATGCCTTCAGCGATCTCGGCCTGCAACTGGCCCGAGGCCCAGCCGGCATAGCCGGCAAAAATCCGCAGATCGCGATATGCACCGGAGACGATCTCGATCGGGGTGTCCAGGTGCAAAAGACCGACGCTCTCGAACAGCGGTCGCCAACCCGGCGGCTCCTCACCATCAGCGGCCACGCTCGCCAGGCAGATGGCACCGTTGGGGGACACCGGCCCGCCGTGAAAGAGCAGCCGCGGCTCTGACACGGTGCTCACCCACTCCGGTAACACCGCATCCAGAGGCGTCTGGGAGATCTCGTTCAAGATCACTCCAAGAGCGCCGTCCTCGTCAGCGTCCAAGATCAGCACTACGGTTTGGTTGAAGACGCCATCAGCGAGCATGATGCTTGCCACCAACAGATCTCCCGCGATCGGATCTCGCGTGGTTATTGGCCGCTCCGCTGGTAACTCGCTCATGATGCGGCAAGCCCTCGGTAGGCGGCGCTGTGGGACGCGCGCAGCACAATCAGCCGAACCAGCGCCACGCCAGCCGCGATACCGATCCAGTCCGCTATGACATCGAGCGGGTCGCCGGTCCGATATTGGTACCACACATACTGGATCAGCTCGCTTACCACGGCGTGCGCCGCAAACACGCCAACTACGAGCGCGCTAATTCTCAGATTTGGCCACTGCGCGCCGAGCGGGTGGCGCAGAGTGGCCGCCAGCAAGATCAACATCACCGGGAGTGCAAAGCCTATGGCGTGTGCGACTTTGTCGGCGTAGGGAAACCCCGGCGGTTGCGGCGGGCCGATGACACGGTAGAGCCCCCACAGCTGCAACAGCACCGCGATGACGGCCCCTGCTGCGACGACGTGCCAGGTTCGCAGCGATGAGGCCCGCGGGCGGTCGGACAATCGTGAGTGCGACATGGTCCTAAATGGCAACTTCGGTGTCGGACGGTAATTCGGTCGGACCGCCGGCTGCTCGGCGTACCGCCGCCGCGACGGCGTGGTGCACATCAGCATGGAACACACTCGGCACGATGTAGGCGGCGTTGAGCTCATCGTCGCTCACAACGCCGGCAAGCGCGCGGGCAGCGGCCAGCAGCATGGTCGAGGTGATCTCGGCGGAGTGCGCATCGAGCAGCCCTCGGAAAACCCCAGGAAATGCCAGCACATTGTTGATCTGATTCGGGAAGTCCGAACGCCCTGTGGCAACAACGGCGGCATACCGCGTTGCCTCGACTGGGTCCACCTCCGGCTCGGGGTTGGCCAATGCGAAGACGATCGACCGATCCGCCATCGCCGCCACGTCAGACCCGGAGAGCACGCCAGGGGCCGAGACGCCAATGAAAACGTCAGCGCCGATCACCGCCTCCTTCAGCGAGCCTGTGAAGCCCAGTTGATTGGTGTGCTGGGCCAGCCATTCAAGCTCTCCGGTCAGATCGTCGCGGCCGCGGTGCACGACTCCGGCGATGTCGGCCACCACAACATTGCCTGCGCCAGCGGCGAGCAGCAGCTTGATCACGGCAGTGCCTGCCGCACCTGCGCCAGACATCACTATCCGGACGTCCGCGATCTGCTTGTCGACCACTCGCAAAGCGTTGTAGAGCGCAGCCAGCACGACTATTGCGGTGCCGTGCTGATCATCATGGAAAACCGGAATGTCCAGCTGTTCACGCAGCCTGCGCTCGACCTCGAAGCAGCGTGGAGCCGAAATATCCTCCAAATTGATTCCGGCAAAACCCGGCGCTATGGCATGCACCACTTTGATGATCTCATCGACATCTTGGGTATCCAGGCACAACGGCCAGGCATCGATGTCGCCAAAGCGCTTGAACAGCGCCGCCTTTCCTTCCATCACCGGCAGCGCAGCCGCTGGGCCGAGATTGCCGAGCCCGAGTACCGCAGACCCATCGGTGACTACCGCGATACTGTTCCGCTTGATGGTCAGCCTGCGGGCGTCCTCCTCGTTCTTGGCAATCGCCAAACATACTCTCGCCACACCCGGGGTGTAGATCATGGACAGATCGTCACGGTTGCGGATCGGGTGCTTGCTGTGCATCGCGATCTTGCCGCCAAGGTGCATCAGGAACGTCCGATCGCTGACCTTGCCGATCACTACACCAGGTACGCCACGCATCGCCGCAACGAGCAGTTCTGCATGCTCACCGTCGCGGGCTGCGCAGGTTACATCGATCCGCAGCCGCTCGTGTCCAGACGCGGTGACGTCCAGCGCGGTAACAGCCCCGCCAGCTTGCTCTACCGCCGTTGTCAGCTGGCTCACCGAGGCCCCTCCTGCCGGGACCTCCAACCGCACGGTGATCGAGTAAGACACGGAAGGAACGGCTGTCACGGACCCGATCCTCTCACGGCTTAGGCGGCTGGCCGCGGCTCAGAAGCTCGGCTGGAGCGCCGGCGGCGCTGGAGCGGCTCCTTTGATGATCATGAAGTAGGGATGGGGTTTCCGCAACGATATCGAAGACACTGGTCCCGCTCGGCCGGCCGTTCACCAGGACTTCCACACGATGCTGTCCCGGATAGTGAGTGCGGGTGGTGTGCTGGGCTAAAGAGATCGTTTTGGTGAGCCGCACGGATCCATGTGGCTGGAGTTCGAGCTCGTTGAGCGCGAAGACCTTCGGGCTCGGCCTGCCATTTGCCTTGATGAAATGCACGCGAAGTCCGATCAACAACCGCTTCGTCGCGCAACTTTCGTTGCTGAGGTCAACGGTGAAGGTGACGGAGTCGCCGATCGAGGCCACGGCCGGCGCAATATGAATCTCACGCACCTCGACGCCGGCCGCCCGAAGGAAGCCGAGAATCTCGAGCGCCTCTGGCTCCCCTCGCTTCACAGCTGAACGAAGCGCGTGCCGCACCAGCCAGGACCGCTCCGGCGAGGCATCTCTCATCCAGCGCCGACACGTCTCGATAAGCGCTGCGGGGTTGTCCTTGCCGATGTCGTTCAGATTGTTGGCGACAGACCGACGAACGAGCAGCTCAGGGTCGTCCTTGAGGAGGTCAAGCAGTTCGAGCACCGGTCGCGGATCTTCCTGAAAGGCACGCAGCCGCGGTGCCCAAGGCAGCCGCGGCCGCGTACCCTCAGAGACCAGCCGTCGCACATGCACGTTCGAATCAAACGCCCACTCCCGGAGCCGGCCTAGTGTCCGCTGCGGATAACGCTCGATGAAGGCGCGAATGCTGTACTCCGCCGTGAACCGCTGCGTCAGCTCGTATTGGGCGCGCATCGATGCCTCGAAGTGATCAACGCCGAACTTCGCTACGAAGAACACGTGCGGCAGGTAAATGAACACGTCCATGCCCGTGAGTTCGGCCGCTTCGAGCTTGGGCCCAAGCGATGCAAACAGGATCTCAACCGCCCGCTCGTAGTCCTGCGGCAGGTGGCGACCCAGCGCCTGCGCAATCTGCCAAGCGCGCGGCGTAAGCTCCAACGCCTCGTAGCTGTCGAGCGCGTCGGCCAGAAAAGCATCCTCGTTGAAGGCGCTGTCGACCTCTTTGATCATCCGGGCGATCCGTGCTGGCACATCCGGGCCGTAGTAGTTCTTCAGCGGCTCAGCCATGATCGCGGTTCGCCACCTGGACTCGGCTGGGAGCTGCGGCCTCATTGGCGACTGTCGCAGCCCAGTGAGCGATGTCACCTTTGCTGATGGCGACGGCCAGCAGTTCTGGGAACTGATCGGGGGTGCACGCAAAGGCCGGCACGCCCAGCGCTGCCAACGCCGCCGCATGCTCGTGGTCGTACGCCGGTGCTCCGGAATCGGACAACGCAAGCAGGGCCACCACCGTGACGCCAGCCCGCAGCAGATCGGCGACACGGCGCAGCATCTCCTCCGCGATACCGCCTTCGTAAAGGTCGGAGATCAGCACCAGAACCGATTCAGTTGGCCGGGTGATCAGCTGCTGGCAGTACGCCAGTGCCCGATTGATGTCCGTCCCACCCCCGAGCTGGCAGCCAAACAGGACATCGACTGGATCCGACAGCCGATCAGTGAGGTCGGCGATTTCCGTGTCAAAGGCCACTACGGCGGTCTTCATTGACCGGATAGATGCCAGCGTGGCGCCAAACACAGCCGCGTAAACCACCGACTCCGCCATCGATCCAGACTGGTCGATCGCAACCACCACCTCCTTCACGAGGGCGTTAGCACCGCGACCGTAGCCCACCAGTCGCTCCGGAACGACTGTGCGTTGGTCCGGTAGGTAGTGGTCCAGGTTGCGTCGAATGGTTGAGTTCCAGTCGATGTCTCGCGGCCGCGGTCGCCGCGTCCGGCTGGCTCGACTGACGGCTCCCGTGACGGCAGCGCGAGTCTTGTTGGCAATCCGCCGCTCGATCTCAGCGACCACCTGGCCCACCACAACGCGCGCGGTGCGCTTGGTGGAGTCCGGCATCACGCGACTGAGGCTCACCAAGGAGCTGACCAGGTGGACATCGGGCCGGATTGAGTCGAGCAGCTCCGGCTCCAGCAACATTGAGGTGAGTTGCAACCGCTCAATGGCATCTCGTTGCATCACCTGGACCACGCTGGTCGGGAAGTAGGTCCGAATGTCGCCTAGCCAGCGGGCGACCCGTGGGGCGGATGAACCCAGACCACCGGAGCGTCGCGACGGGTCAGCGCTATCTTCCTCCGCCGAGTCGTACAGTGCGGCGAGCGCGCCGTCCATCTTCTGCTGCTCCCGGCTGAGGGAGATATCCAGCTCGTCTGCGGACGCGTCTCCGAGCATCAGGCGCCAGCGCAACAGTCTGGCCTGGAGCTCAGTTCGTTCCCCGGCCTCAGTCATGAGATCCACCCAGAAGGAGATCGACGGTTGCCAGGGCCCCAGCAGCCAACTCCAGGTCCACCTCCTCGGAGAGCTGACGATCAATACTCCTCGTGCCAAGCGCAATTCGTTCTGCAATGGCCTGCCGTTCGGCTGGAGCGAAGGTGCCGAAGGTGCGCCGCAGTAGAGGCAGCATGTCAACGAACTGCGCCTCCTCCAGCTGGCTGACCCATTCGTCGAGCAGGCGTCGCAAGTCAGCATCGTGAATCAGTAGCAGCGCGCCGTCGGTGAAGAAGCCGTCCACCCAAGCCGCCTTGTCTGCGGCTGGAACACCAGCAGATAGAGCACGTGCTAGCCGTACCGGAACATCAGTGAGCCGGTCAGCATCTAAGAGCAGCCGCACGATGCGACCGAGTAGCAGACCATGCACATCGGTCCGGTCGACCATCGTGGCCAGCGTGTCGAGCCAGCGGGAACGTACGTCGAGGTGGGTCGCGTCTGCCGAGTCTTGCCCATGCTTCGCCGACTCAGCGAGGAGGCCGATCGCAGCGTTCACGTCATCGATGCGGCGCCGCATTGTGACCGCGTTCGTCGCATCCAAACTCGCGACCGCCTTCGGAAGCCCAGCGCAGATCCGGACCACAAGCACCTCGCTCACTTTGCCCAGCGCCCGCGTATCGGTTTGCCGGACATCGCCGTAGCGCTGAGCCCGAGCCAGGGCGGGCAGGGCATCCATCAAGTGGACGACGTCCGCATCAAGCGCGGCCTTGTCGGTGAGAGTGGCGAGCAGCCCGTCCAGCGCCAGCGGCAGGCCGGCCAGCAGACAGCGTTCGACGGCCTGTGTCAGTTCGACCAAGGAGCCTTCGTCGATGATCTTTTGCACCCGTGCCGTCGCTGCCGATTCCACGGTGGTCCCCCAGACAGACGCCTCTACGATGGCCACCGAATACTCAGGCTCCCATCTCGACTCCCATGTCTCCCGGAAAGTGCCCTGACTCTGCACGCCGCTCTCCGCCGGCACGACCCACCCGAGCCCGAGTAAGCGCAGCCGATGGAACAGCTGGGATCGGGCTTGATCGATCGGCCTTCGCAGGTCCAGATCATGAAACCGGACTTGTGCCTCACGCCTGACTCGGAGTGTGCGGCAGGAACGAACCAGGTCGGCCTCCAGGGGGACAGTGGGTACTCCCTCGTTGACCGAGCCGAGTGCCTGCCCAACCACCAGATGGTCGGTGATGTAGCGGACTGCCAGTTCATCACCATCACACAGCACTGCTCGCGTCGCCTCGGTGACCTCTGTCAACCCGGCCAGCGGCCTGCCGCGCAGGCTGGCCAACGTATCCGCGAGTCGGACGGCCTCAATGACGTGCGCGCTGGAGACGGGAAGGTCGCGGGTGCGGAGGGCTTGGGCGACCTTGGCCAACCAACGCACGATCGGCCGGTCTGGAGCGATCCAGAGATGGTGATACCAGCCGGGCGAGGCGACGCCGGCCCCATATCCGGTAGCGGAGGCAAGCCGCTGATGGGTCCAGGGCACCCAGGTCAAGATGATCTTGCGGCGCGGCATGCCGCGCAGCGTCCGCACGTCGCTGGACGCCGACGGCAGCGGCCAGCGCAGCTGGGGCGCATGCCAGGCGCCGCAGACTACCGCGACGCGTTCCCGACCGCGCTTCAGTGCCGCCCGGATCTGCTGACGCATGTAGGCCTCACGCCTGGCTTCCCGTTCCGCATAACGGCCGTCTTGACCCATGATCATCCGGAGCTCCGCCATGGCGTCGGTGATCAGCGGGAAGGGTGAGGACGAATCCAGCCGCGACTCAACAAGATCGTCCCACCATCGCTCCGGATCGTCATAGCCTGCGGCGTGTGCCAGCACGGCCAGCGGATCATGCTGCTGGAGCGAGATCGGCCGAAGTCCCTCGGCCGGCCCTTCCTCCGCCGGTTCAAGATCATCATCAGCTTCGCCGTGCGTCACCTGACGCGGCCAACGGGACAGCACTGCGGCTGCCGGAAGGTCGCAGAAGGCCACGTCGACACCACGCTGCAGCGCGTACCTCATGGCTTGCCACTCAGGGGAGAAGACTGCATACGGCCAGAACGCGGCCGTCTGCGGACGGTCTGCGGCGTAGCCGAGCAGAGCGAGTGGCGGCGTCATTTGATCGGCCAACACCCAGCCCAGCAAGGGATCAGCGTCAGCGGGGCCTTCGATGAGCACGGCATCTGGCTGATAGTCCATCAGCGCCGCAACAAGCGAGCGGGCCGAACCCGGCCCATGATGGCGGATACCGAACACTTCGACCGGTGGCCCCTCTCCCACGGCACGGTCGCCCTCATCGTCGACGACATGATCGTCAACCGTGAGCGCCGACAGTGTGGGAGTCACGAGACGTCACGGCAGGCGGTGTAGAACTCAGACCAGCCCTCCCGATCCCGGGCGACCACCTCGAGGTATTCACTCCAGGCCACTTGATCAGCTATGGGGTCTTTGACCACCGCCCCCAGGATGCCGGCAGCAACGTCGGCCGGCCTGAGTTGGCCATCACCGAAATGCGCTGAAAGAGCTATCCCACTCGTGATCACAGAGATCGCCTCAGCAGTCGAGAGCGAACCCGATGGCGACTTGATCTTGGTGCGGCCGTCGGCAGTGACACCCGAACGCAATTCACGGAAGACTGTCACCACACGGCGGATCTCATCGACCGCGGCAGGAACCTCGGGCAGCTCGAGCGAAGACGAGAGGTCTGCTACCCGAGTTGTGACGATGTTCACCTCGTCGTCTTCACTGTCAGGCAGCGGCATGACAACGGTGTTGAAGCGTCGACGTAGCGCCGAGGACAGCTCGTTGACGCCCTTGTCGCGGTCATTGGCGGTCGCTATCACATTGAATCCCCGAAGAGCCTGGGCTTCTTGGCCCAGCTCTGGGATCGGCAGAGTCTTCTCAGACAGAATCGTGATCAGCGCATCTTGTACATCGGCCGGGATTCGTGTCAGCTCCTCAATCCTTGCAATCGAGCCGCGTTCCATCGCAACCATCACCGGCGAGGGGACCAACGCCTGTGGGCTCGGGCCCTCTGCAAGCAGCCGGGCATAGTTCCAGCCATACCTGATCGCCTCTTCCGCAGTGCCCGAGGTGCCCTGGATCAGCAATGTCGAGTCGTTCGAGATCGCGGCGGCCAAATGTTCTGAAACCCAGGACTTGGCGGTGCCTGGCACACCGAGGAGAAGCAGCGCTCGATCGGTCGCCAGTGTCGCGACAGCCACCTCGATCAGCCGGCGGTAGCCGACGTACTTCGCCGAGATCAGTGTGCCGTCCGCCAGGGTGCCGCCCATCAGATACGTCACGACGGCCCACGGAGAAAGCTGCCAATGCGGAGGCCGCGGCCGGCCGTCCGTAGCTCGTAATGCGGCTAGCTCAGCCTGGTACGCCTGCTCCGCATGCGGGCGGAGCGGCTGACTTGCCGCCTGGAACGGATCGCCCACTGGATCTCCTTGCTGCTCGCCTGTCTCGGACATCACCATGGCGGTATCTCTAGGCGCTGTACCGTGATCGGCTCGCCGGCGAAGGCGCTCGCTATCTCAAGTCGAACCCACGCCACGCGCTCCAAGGCGCGAAACGCCTCACGTACCGACCGCAAGGCCAGTGCCGTCAGCGGCGCGTCCGACCCACGGTCCTGCTGCACTGCCGACCGCAACAGCTCGTAGTGCTCCAGCGGCAGGCGCAGCCCTACAGTTGCGGCGTAACGCGGGCCCCGCTCCCGGAGCTGGCCACTGCCAATGATCTCCAAGACCGCCTCGCTAAGTTGCTGCGACCACGGCGAGTCGGCGGCCATGATCAGCTCAGGATCAGCACGCACCGCATCCTCCGTCACCCCGCCACTCGGGGCATTCCGGTCCGGCGAAAGATCATCATGCGTCTCGGACCGGATACTGCTGGACAGCCGAGTCCACTGCGGATTCTGCGCGACAAACCAGATGCCGCCCTCTCCAATTGCCCGGCCAAGAGCCGACCGGTCTACTGCAGTGATCCGAGCCGCCACCATGGCGAGCGGTGTCCAATAGCTGGCAGCCACCCGTTGACCATGCTGAGCAGCGGCGACCAGCCACAAATTGAGCAGATCCACCTGCGGCGGGGAAAGCAACCGGTCCAGCATCTCGTGCGCTGCGCTGCCCGCCACTGGCCCACGGTTGGGTGGCCCCAGTGCTGCCGGGGGGCAGCTCGCCGGGAGGCCACCTGCTCGGGTGACAGCACGATGCCGTGCAGCCAGCGACAGCACCGCATGAGCGGGATCGGTGGCCTGGTCGCGTTCCGTCCCCCAGCTTGGTGGGAGCTGCTCTGGGACAGGCCTACGGTCGGTCCCAATGAGCCCTGCTGTGACGACGTCCTCCCATACCGCCATAGCTCAAGCCGCCCTTGGCACAACGGCGGTGCTGAACGGCTCGGTTGGTTCCGAGCCGAGCAGGCTAAGCGGCCGGAAACCGCGAGCAGTCCATTCTCCGAAGATCTCGATCGGCTCCCCCGCGGACCGGGCCAACAGCGGCCAGGGCTCGTCTGGAAGGTCGATGATGTCGCAGCACTCGCCGTTGCCAGCCCGCAGTCGCCACCGCGCGGCGCCCGGTACGGGAACCGCGTTGATCACGGCCGGCATCCGTACGGCCCAGGGGTCGGATGCGACAAGCTGGGCAAAGCGTGCGCGTACCTCGGCGAAGGACTCGGCAGGCGGCATCGTCGGCCCTGCGGTGGCACTGGTCTGCTCTCCGACCAGCGCTCGGAATTGCCCGGAGCCTGGGTAGAAGTGCAGCCGAGCGTGCAGCACGTGCCCGGCCATGACCGTCGCATCCAGCAGGCCGCCCGCAGGGGCGAAGCTCATGATCACGGCCCAGCGACCGGTGGCTGCGCCATGGAGCCACACCCGCCGGGTGTCGAGCCGATATTCGGCGGTGTCGACCATACCGACCGCGAACCAGTGGTCGAGGACGCCAGGCAGCGCGAGAACCTCGGCTTTGCCGACTGAATAGCCGATGCGGGAGCGAACGGTCGCGGCTAGGTCGGCGGGCAGTCGATCGAGTCCTCGGTGCGCCTGCACGAGCAGATGCAAAGCGCCCAGCTGCTCGAGCACCCGGCTCGGCCACCCTGAGCTGGCGAACTCGGCCGGGATGGATCGAAGCATGCCAGCCACCCCTGGGGCCTGCGCATCAACCATGCGGGCGGCCATCTTGTCGAAGTGGGCATAACCTGCCCTCTCCAAGCCGGCGATGCCGCCGCGTATTTGGTCGCACAGCCATTGGTCCAGCTCGTCAAGCCCATTGGCTACCCGCTCGGCACGTGCCGAGGCACGCTTGGCCGCGGCCGCGGGATCGACCAGCTCCCCCGTCTGGCGACCTGCAACGGGCGGCGCAGGCTCTCCGCGCCGGGCTGCCCGTGCGCCTAACCAGGCCCTTGCGAATTCTGGCTGTTCGCCAGGCGGCACCTTGCCGGCGCTCCATTGCAAGAGCAGGGCAAGCACGTGTTTGCAGGGCACTTTGCGGCTCGGGCAACTGCAGGCGTACGCCGGGGGCGGGGCCAGATCGAGAACAACCTGATACGGCCGAGTGCCGCCGGTGCACCATCCCCAGATGCTGGAATGGTCGGCACCGACATCGCGCCACACCTGAGCTTGCGCAAGGGCCGCGGCCGCTCGCGCTGAGGCTCGGTCGGAGGCCTGGGACAGGACCTGCTCCCGTGACCACACGTCCATGGCGAACACAGTAGTTGGCCTTACCGACAACGAGCTTGCCTCGATTTCAGCTCATGTTGTGGTGCAGGTATGCGGGCTGCCGGAACCCCAGAACCGCCTCGATCATGCGAGCCGCCGCAACCGAAGCGGCGACGTCATGCATTCGCAGGATCCTGGCACCGTTGAGGACACAGATGGTCGCAGCCGCGATCGAGGGCGGCGTACGGTCGGACTTCGGCAAGCCGGTCGCCTCGCCGACGAAGTCCTTGTTGGACACTGCTGCCAGCAAGGGAAGCCCAAGATCAGCAACCTCAACCAGTCGCCGGGTCAGTTCCAGGGTGTGCAACGTGTTCTTGTTGAGATCGTGGCCCGGGTCAATCACAATCCGGCTCTCGGGGACTCCGTGAGCTACCGCCAGCTGCACCCGTTCGGCAAGGAAAGCCTTGATCTCCGACGTGACGTCGGAGTAGTGCGGCTGGGGGTGGTGCTGTTGTGGCAACGCAACGCTGTGCGTGATCACCACTGTTGCGCCGTGTGCCGCCACCACATCGGCGAGCTCAGGATCGTGCAGTCCGCTGGTGTCGTTGATCACCGAGGCTCCTGCGGCGATGCCACTGGCAGCGACCTCTGGACGGAACGTATCAACGGAGATCACGATGTCGCTTCGGGCTGCGACCTGCTCAACTACCGGCACCACGCGGTCGATCTCCTCGGCCAACGTCACCGCTTGAGTATCAGGCGAAAATGGCACGCCCCCGATGTCAATCCAGCCCGCGCCGGCCTCAGCCGCATCGAGTGCAGCGGCGACCGCGTCATCAAGTGCGTAGGTGCGCCCTTGGTCGAAGAAGGAATCAGGCGTCCGATTCACTATCCCCATCACGACGATCTCATGATCAAAGTCGAAGGTACGTCGGCCGATGGTACGAACCGGATTCCGCAGCGGCGGCAGATAGCTCACGCGGCAAGTCTCAACCAACAAACCGAGTTGTCAGAACCTCAGCACCATATTTGGTGCTCAGGTTCTGACGACTCGGTGCTCAGTGGAGGTGGCGGGAATCGAACCCGCGTCCTCGAGTGACGAACCAGGTCTTCTCCGGGCGCAGCTGGCTAGGCGTTCTCTCGGCTCCTGCACTCGTGCCAGCACGTTGCAGACAAGCCCAGACTCAGTTCATTTCCCTGC
>JBKOUS010000079.1:0-26031 GCA_046723505.1 Actinomycetota bacterium | reverse complement strand
AAGTAGCTCGTCGATGACCTCCGCCGCGACGCGTTCGTCGTCGAGATCCGGGCGGGATACGTCCCGCCCGCGCATAGCACGGTCCAGAGTGACCAGCCCCGAGACACCATCCCGCCCGAAATCACGCGGCCAAACGTCGCGCGAGTCTTGCGTAGTCCCCGAGTAGTGTGTTCCTCCGCCGTGCGTTCCTGAGGGGCGACCCCCAGGTGGCAACGCACCTGTCATGGCTCACACGCTAAAACAGATTCATGGGATGCGTGCATGATCGCAATGGAAGTGTTACGCGAGCACCGTCGCCGCTCTCGAACGGCTTTAGGAGGGAACCTTGCCGGAAGGCAACACGCTGCACCGGCTCGCTCTTGATCTCACCCAGGCCTTCGGCTGGCGAGTCGTCTCAGTCACCAGTCCGCAGGGCCGTTTTGCGGAGTCGGCAGCACAGCTTGATGGGACACGGATGGTCGAGGCGACGGCGCACGGCAAGCACTTGTTCTGTGAGTTCGACGGTGATCGGTTTCTGCACATTCATCTGGGCCTTATCGGCAGCATCGGGCTTGGCCCGCCGGATCCGCCTCGCGGCGAAGTCCGGGCGCGAATCGCAACCGACCAGGTGGCAGCCGACCTGCGCGGGCCCCAGCTGTGTGTGCTCAGCACGCGGGCCGAGATCGCCTCGCAGGTGGCTGTGCTCGGTCCCGACCCGCTGCGCTTGGACGCCGACCCTGATCTTGCTTGGCGGCGGATCCATCGCGCGACCCGGCCGATCGCTGCGCTACTGATGGACCAAACGATTCTGTCCGGTGTGGGCAACGTGTACCGGGCGGAGGTGCTTTTTCGTAACCGGATCGATCCGCATCGCCCTGGCGATAAGCTGAGCCGGCGGAGCTGGTTGGGAATCTGGACCGATCTCGTCGAGCTCATGCCACAAGGTGTGACCGACAACCGGATCGACACCGTACGCCCCGAGCACACGCCCGAGGCCATGGGCAGGCCGCCCCGTCAAGATGATCATGGCGGCGAGGTCTATGTCTATCGGCGCGCCGGCATGGCCTGCTTAGTCTGCGGCTCCAAGGTACGCACTGAACTGCTCGCCGGTCGCAATCTGTTCTGGTGTGGCCGGTGTCAACGCCGAGGATGACTGATCCTGATCACCGAAGGGTAAGAGGGCTGCCATGAGCAGCGGCACGCTAAGCCAGACCGCCCCACTGGTCGTCGAGCTGTGGTATGCGGATGAACCCGACTTGGGTGATCCTCGGATACTTCGGGCCTTGCGATCGCAGTGGCCAACGACGGAGCAGCAACTGGAGTCGATTGTTGTTCCGCATGGCGACCCACCATCGCCGCTACTAACGGTGATCATGATTGCCAGCCCGCTGGGGGAGGGCGGCAAGGCTCTGCCCGATGTCAGCCAGACCTGGGACTGGGCGGGTGCCGAGGCCGCCGTGTCGGCCAGCCGTCGCAGCCTCCTGGTGACCGAGATGTTCGGTGATGGCCGAACACCGGAGGAGCGCTGGGGCGCGATGAGTGGTGTGGTTGCCGAGTTGGCCCGACTTACCCGCCCAACGGTGCTGAGCTGGCCGCAGAGTCAGCGAGTTGGCAACCCTGAGCATTTCGCCGCGGGTGCTCTCGATGGACTGATCAATGTACGGTATTTCCGGATCGCGAACGATCCGGGAGTGATGGTCATGGACACCCTCGGCCTGCACGTATTCGGATTACCCGACGTGCAGTGCCACTTCCGGGATCGACAACCCGGGGAAATCGCCACGATGCTCTTCACCACCGCGGTCTACCTGTTTCAATCTGGTGATGTGATCGCTGATGGCAACACGATCTCGGGACCGCGGGCAGACGAGCGGCTCGTGTGCTTTCACGAGCCCGCCCTACTGGCACCCAGCCGCCGGGTTATCGATGTAGATCTTGGTGATCCGTACGCGGCGGGCCAACGCGATCGACAAAAGCAGCTTTGAAACGCGGCTGCGAGCGTCGAAGCCTGGTGACGCCCCACCTTCTCGTTCGACGCCCCAGCTCTAAGTGGGGGCGTTTCCGGACTAAGGGAGGCGTCAGGCCATCAATCATCCGCGGATCGCAGGGTGCGACGTGCCGACAGCAGCTCAACCTCGGGCCGGTACGCCACAAGCTGCTCGACTGCATCGAGCACGTCGACCAGATGCGCTCGGTCGGGACTCACGGCGGCTACCCCGATGGCTGCCCGTCGGTGCAGCTCGAGATGATCAACTTCGGCGACGCTGAGCTCGAAGCGCCTGCGCAGCTCCGCAATCAGCGGGCGTACGAGCGAACGCTTCTCCTTGAGCGAATGCACATCGCCCAGCAACAGGTCGAACTGCAGCGCACCCACCCACATGGCCATGGTGCACAGCGTAAACACCGGCCGACCGGGGGCTCGCTGAGTTCTTGGTCTAGCGTCAAGACCGACTCTTCAACAGGTACCGATCGTGACTGCGGAAAGGACTGAGGGACCTACGTGACTGAACTACGCAACGCCCGTCATCTCAGCGTGCATGATCTTCGACGACGGATCAACGAGGGCGATATCGATACCGTGATCGTCGCCTTCACCGACGTGCAAGGGCGGTTGCAAGGAAAGCGATTGCATGCGGCGTACTTCGCGGAACACGTTCTGGACCATGGGGACGAGAGCTCCGCCTACTTGTTCGCTGTCGACGTCGACATGAACGTTGCCGACCGCTACACGTTGTCCTCATTGGACAGCCAACCTGAAATGATGCTCACCATCGATCCGCAAACGATCCGTTTGCTGCCTCACGAGCCTGGCGCAGTTATGGTCCAGTGCGACGCGCTCTGGCCCGACCAGACGCCGGCAGTCCTATCACCAAGGACGATTTTGATGCAGCAGTTGGATGCCGCGGCCAAACGGGACTACGTCGTACTGGCCAGCACCCAACTGCAGTTCATGGCGTTTCAGACCAGCTACGAGGATGCCTGGAACGCTGACTATCGTGATCTTGCTCTGGCCAACCAGTACAGCGTCGACTACTCGATCCTCGGAGGCAGCCGGCTCGAGCCGTTGCTGAGGGAGATCCGCAACGTGACGTACGCGGCAGGTATGGATGTCGAATCGGTCAGGGGCGCACGCAACCTGGGACAGCATGAGATCGGCCTCCGTCATGTCGACGCCTTGACAACGGCCGACAATCACGCGGTCTTCAAGACGATAGCGAAGGAGATCGCCGCCCAGCACGGCAAGGCCATCACTTTCATGGCCAAGTACGACGAGGGGCCAGGCAATTCCTGTCACATTCAGCTATCACTCAATGGGGCCGACGGGTCCACGGCCTTCTGGAAGAACCACGGTCGCACCAAGGTGTTTGACTCCTTCGTCGCCGGGCTGCTGGCGAGCTTGTACGACTTCACCTTGCTCTACGCGCCCAACATCAACTCTTACAAGCGTTTCGTTGCCGGATCGCCTGCACCGACCACGATCGCCTGGGGGGTTGATGATCGCTGCGCAGTCCGGCTGGCGGGGGACGGTCCGTCGGCGAGGTTGATGAATCGGGTGCCAGGCGGGGACGTCAACCCCTACCTCGCCTTGGCGGCGATGGTCGCCGGGGGACTGTACGGGCTCGATCACGAGCTGGAACTCGGTTCAGAGCTGACCGACAACATCCACGCTTCTGACTTCCCCGGCATTCCCCGTACCCTGCGCGACGCACGGCAAGCGTTCGCCGCCTCACCGATCGCACGCACAGCTTTCGGAGACGAGGTAGTCGACCACTATGCGACCACTGCTGACGTCGAGCTGGAGGCGTTTGATGCGGCAGTTACCGATTGGGAGTTGAGGCGCGGCTTCGAAAGAATGTGAGAATGGGAGCCATGGCGGCGGTGGGTGCAAGACAAGGCCGACCCGTCATTGGCCTAACAACCTATCGCGAGCAAGCTGCCTGGGATGTGTGGAATATGGCGGCAGACCTGCTGCCGTCGGTCTATACCCGATCCGTTGAGGCGGCAGGCGGTGTGGTCGTGTTGCTGCCGCCCCAGACCGATGGGATGGCTGAGGTGGTCTCCCGGCTCGATGGGTTGATCATCACGGGCGGCGCCGATGTGGATCCGGAGCGCTACGGTCAGAGGGCCCATCCCACGACCAAAGTGCGTCGTGACCGGGACTCCTGGGAATTTGGGTTGCTGGATGCCGCTGATCAGATAGGTCTTCCGACACTCGGCATTTGCCGGGGGATGCAGGTGATGGCTGTGCGGACCGGCGGCACGCTCGAACAGTACCTACCAGATGTTGTGGGTCACGAGGAGCACGCGCCGGGTGGAAACTCCTTTGGTTGGACCTCGATCGCCACTCGCGAAGGCTCCCAGGTGCGAAGGTTCGTGGGTGATCGTGTGCAGGTCAGCTGCCACCACCACCAGTCGGTCGTCAGCCATCCCGGCTTCGAGGCGACGGCCCGCGCGGCCGATGGCACCATCGAGGCCATCGAGGATCCCGAACGGCCATTTTGGCTTGGCGTGCAATGGCATCCCGAGAGTGGCGACGACTACGGACTGTTTGTCGGGCTAATCGAGGCCGCCTCAGGGGTCGATGCGCGGGCCTGACCAGATATAAGCAAGGGGGGCGACCCCCTTGAACCCGCGCCGTTGTCAGGCCGGATCCACCCGATGCAGCGCTGGATCGTCGTACGCGAAGGTCCGGACAGGACCAGGGGGTGTCTGGTTCGTCTCGAAGCGGACAGTCACCCGACCGAGCCCCGATCCCCAGACCCAGCCACGACCGTGCTGATCATGTTCGATATCGATCCCGGGTGGCCAATCCTGACGTTTGGGTTCCTCTTCAGCCGTTGAGCGATCATCGATCACATCTCCACTCCTGTGTGTAGCCGACGTCTCGTCCGCGAACAGGTCCTCCTGCAGCACATCGGTCAAGCCAGCCACTCCGACACCTAAGAGCCGGACCCCTCCGGTGGCGTCGACAGCGCTGAGGAGCGAGGTGGCGACCGAGCCGATGATCTCGGCACGATCTGTAGCGCTGCGGAGCGTGCGTGATCTTGTCAACGTGGAGAAGTCATGCAGCCGGACCTTGATCGACACCGTGTGCGCAAACAGGCGTGCCGCCCTGAGTCGCGCGGCTACCAGGTGTGCATGTCGAACCAAGATCGTGGCAAGGTCCTCTCGCGAGACAAGATCGGTTTCGAAGGTGTCCTCGACCGAGATCGACTTCGTCTCACGATCGGGCTCAACCGGCCGGTCATCACGGGCGTAGGCCAGCTCAAGCAGGGACTGCGCATGGGTCTTGCCGATCACCTGAGCCAGCTCATCGAGGGGGCACCCCTGGAGATCGGACACCGTGTGGATACCGATGCGGTGCAACTTCTGCTGGGTGACCGGGCCCACGCCCGGGATGACAGCGACCTCCATGGGTCGCAGTAGCTCGAGCTCGTCGCCCGCTTCAACAATGGAGCTGCCGTCCGGCTTGGCCAGCTCGCTGGCCACCTTGGCGACGAACTTCGACGTACCGATCCCCACTGAGGCTGTCAGACCGTTCGTGGTTGCCCGAACCTCGTCCTTGAGTTGCCCGATCACCAGCTCCAAGCCGGTTCGGCTGAAGTCGACGGCGGTTGTCGCTGCTCGGAGGTCGACGAAGGCCTCGTCCAACGAGAGCGGCTCAACGAGCGGCGACAGCCGATGCAACACGTCCATCACCCGACGACTTGCCGCGCGATATGCACCGAACCGGCCCGCAAGGAATGCCGCGTGCGGGCAGCGGCGCCGTGCCTCATGCATCGGCATGGCCGACCGTACGCCGAAGACGCGCGCCTCGTACGACGCAGTGGCGACTACTCCGCGCTGACCGAGACCGCCCACGACCACCGGTTTCCCGCGGAGCGATGGCTTGTCGCGCTGTTCGACCGACGCGAAGAAGGCGTCAAGATCGAGGTGGAGCACTGACGGCTCGCGTCGCACGGATCTCATTGTGCTGCGAGCGTCGGAATCGCGCGCCGCCGCACGGAGGAGGAGCGAGCAGATGCGCTCTTTCCTCTGCGAACGACGACGACGGCGGCGGATTCGGAGCGCGATGCGCGAGCAGCTCTGACTTGTGCTCGTCAGGTGTGCTCGTCTGAGGTGCGCATTTGCGCAACCGGTCGAGGTGACCGCTCAGGCCTGGCTGCGGTGGGTAAAGATGATGCTCGTAGCGTTGTTGCCAAGGGGCTCGGGGTGTACCCGGGGGCAGGAGAGAGTGTTGTGCTGGAATCAGTGGGCAGGCTGCAGGGACAGAGCGTGGACATGTGGCCGGGCAGGCCATACCCGCTGGGTGCGACGTTCGATGGCACGGGAGTGAATTTCGCCCTTTTTTCCGAGGTAGCCTCGGAAGTCGAACTCTGCTTGATCGACGACGACGGCGCGGAGACCCGCGTCGAGCTCATCGAGGTCGACGGCAATGTGTGGCACGCCTACATCCCACGGACACAGCCCGGCCAGCGCTATGGCTATCGCGTATACGGTCCGTACGACCCCGCCAAAGGTAATCGGTGCAACCCGTCCAAGTTCCTCCTCGATCCGTACGCGAAGGCCATCAGCGGCCAGATCGACGGCCACGAATCGTTGTTCTCCTACCGGTTCGCCGACCCGACGGCGTCCAACGATCTGGACTCCCGCGGCCACACCATGCTGTCGGTGGTGACCACGCCGTATTTCGACTGGGGCCATGATCGACCACCGCAGCACCAGTACCACGAGAGCATCATTTACGAGATGCACGTGAAGGGTCTCACCATGACTCATCCGGGCATCCCGGACGAGGTGCGAGGCAGCTATGCGGCCATCGGTCACCCGGTGATCATCGACCACTTGACCTCGCTCGGCGTTACGGCGGTCGAGCTGTTGCCAGTGCATCAGTTCGTCAACGACTCTCATCTGGTTGATCGGGGACTGTCCAACTACTGGGGCTACAACACCATTGGCTTCCTGGCCCCACACAACGGCTATGCCAGCGGCCTCGAACTGGGTCAGCAGACCACCGAGTTCAAAGCGATGGTCAAGTCATTGCACGAGGCCAACATCGAAGTGATCTTGGACGTGGTCTACAACCACACTGCAGAAGGCAACGAGCTGGGGCCAACCATCGCCTTCCGGGGTATCGACAACGCGGCCTATTACCGGCTGGTCGATGGCGCCAAGCAGCACTATTACGACACCACCGGCACGGGCAACAGCCTGCTCATGCGCAATCCACACGTGCTGCAGATGATCATGGACTCGTTGCGCTACTGGGTCTTGGAGATGCACGTCGACGGGTTTCGATTCGATCTTGCGGCGACGCTGGCCCGGCAGTTCCACGAAGTAGACAAGCTGTCGGCGTTCTTCGACATCATCCAGCAGGATCCGGTGATCTCTCAGGTCAAACTCATTGCCGAACCGTGGGATCTGGGCGACGGCGGCTATCAGGTCGGCAATTTCCCCCCGTTATGGACCGAGTGGAACGGAAAGTACCGCGACACAGTGCGCGACTTCTGGCGCGGAGAGCCGGCATCGCTGGCCGAGTTTGCCTCGCGGATCACCGGATCCAGCGACCTCTACGAGCACTCGGACCGGCGCCCCACGGCGTCGATCAACTTCGTGGTCGCCCATGACGGCTTTACGTTGCGCGATCTGGTGTCCTACAACGAGAAACACAATGAGGCGAACGGCGAGGGCGGCAAGGATGGCGAAAGCCACAACCGGTCCTGGAACTGCGGAGTTGAAGGTGAGACGGATGATCCCGCCATCAACGCCCTCCGGCTACGCCAGCAGCGGAACTTCATCACCACCATGATGGTGAGTCAGGGTGTTCCGATGTTGGCTCACGGAGATGAGCTCGGCCGTACCCAACGGGGCAACAACAACGTGTACGCCCAGGACAACGAAATCTCCTGGGTCCACTGGGATCTCGATGCCGATCAGAAGGACCTGCTGGCATTTACCTCGGCGGCGATTGGGCTGCGCAAGGCTCATCCGATCCTGCGGCGGCGTCGGTTCTTTGCCGGTGATGCCAAACACGGTGGGCGGAGCGAGCTCGGTGACATTCTGTGGTTCAAGCCAGACGCAACCGAGATGGACGAGGCTGATTGGAATTCAGGGTTCGCCCGCAGCCTGATGGTCTTTCTCAACGGCGACGCGATCCCCGAACTCGACGCGGTGGGTCGGCGGATCACCGACGACCACTTCCTGCTGCTCTTCAATGCACACACCGCACCGATCAGGTTCACCCTGCCGCCGGCGGCCTACGGCCAGAACTGGCTGGTACGTCTTGACACCTCGACGGGTCAAGTCGACCCACCAAACGCGCGGCCTTGGCGAGCACGGTCGACGCATCGCGTCGATGCCCATTCCATGATCGTGCTCTCCACCACGGTCGTCCCCGAGGCTGAGCGGGCAGCCTCGGAGTCTCGGGCACAACAAGCCACGCCATTGGCTGCCAAGGCGCCATTACACGACCCCGACGCCGACATGACGACGGATCACTGAAAGGTGGCTAATTCGCGCTGTCACTGGGAATATTGCTGACCAGAGGCGGGATGATGAAAGCAGGGTCGGTGGTCTCCCGCAGTCTGGTGGACGGCGGCCCGAAGGACAGGCCACGCCGGCGACAGCGAGGAGTAAAGCGATGACGGTAGACACTTCACAAAGTTCTGCGCACCCGTCGCCCACTGATCGCGGATCCGGTAAGCACCGGGTCGTGATCATCGGTTCGGGCTTCGGAGGCCTCTGGGCTACCGAAGCGTTGTCCAAGGCGCCCGTGGACGTCATCATGATCAGCGGAACCTCACACCACCTGTTCCAGCCGCTGCTCTACCAGGTCGCGACCGGCGTGCTCTCCGAGGGCGAGGTCGCTCCGGCGACTCGGGAGGTGCTGAAGAAGCAGAAAAATGCGACGGTGTTGCTCGGCAGGGTTACCGAGATTGATCTTGAAGCCAAGACAGTCACGTCGCTCAGCCCACTAGGCACTACCGTGACGCAATACGACACCCTGATCGTTGCTGCGGGGGCGGGTCAATCGTATTTTGGCAACGATCAGTTCTCCGAGTTCGCTCCAGGGATGAAGAGCATCGACGATGCGCTGGAGCTCCGCGGTCGGATCTTCGGGTCCTTCGAGCTTGCTGAGCTGTGCACCGACCCTGCGGAGGCGGAGGAGTGGCTGACTTTCGTTGTCATCGGTGCCGGTCCGACCGGAGTTGAGATGGCCGGTCAGATCAGCGAGCTGGCACACCGTACGCTCCGTCGGGATTTCCGTCGGATCGACACGACCAAGGCGAAGATCATCCTGCTGGACGCAGCCCCGGCCGTGCTCGGCATGTTCGGCGACAAGCTCTCTGGCGCTGCTCGCAAACAGCTCGAGGAGATCGGCGTGGACGTCGAACTCAACGCCAAGGTGGTCGGTGTTGACAACACCGGCGTGGACATCGTCGATGCAGATGGCAATGAGCGGCGGATCCGCAGTCGGTGCAAAGTGTGGGCCGCCGGGGTGAGTGCATCACCGCTCGGCAAGCAGCTCGCAGAGCAGAGTGGCGGCGAAGTCGATCGCGCCGGTCGGGTGAAGGTTAACGAGGACCTCACCCTGCCCGGACATCCGGAAGTCTTCGTGGTCGGCGACATGATGGCGCTGAACAACTTGCCAGGGGTTGCGCAGGTTGCCATGCAGGGCGGCAAGTATGCAGCCCGCCAGATCATCCGCCGGCTTCGCGGTGAGCCGCCTGGAGAACCTTTCAAGTACTTCGACAAAGGCAGCATGGCAACCATCACCCGGTTCCATGCGGTGGCCAGCGTCGGCAAGATCCGGCTCGCCGGCTTCTTTGCCTGGTTGATGTGGCTCGCCGTACACGTCATGTACCTCATCGGCTTCAAGAATCGGCTCACCACGATGCTGCACTGGGCCGTGAGCTTCATCTTCCGGGGCCGCTCGCAACGAACCACGACAAGACAGCAGATCGTCGCACGTACCTTGATGGCTCGCCTGAGCGCCACCGAGGAGGCTCTGAAGCAGGCCCAAGAGGAGACCGACGAAGGGGCCAGGCAGATTGAGTCGACTGACGCGACAGTCGCAGGCACTGCGGGCGGCGCAGGAGACGACGGCCGTACTGAGACCGTTGGGACAGACAGCGTCGATGAGCTCACCGCTGCCTATGGAGATACAAGCGCCGAAGCCGGTGACGCGGTTCCCCTCAAGCAGGCCCCGGAGAGCTGACCCAGGACGTGACAGCTCCAGATCTTGCTCTCAACAGCGGTCAGACCATCCCGCAGCTGGGCTTCGGAGTCTTCAAGATCGACCCGGCCGAGACCGCTGACGCTGTCAGCGAAGCCCTGAAGGTTGGCTATCGGCATATCGATACTGCGGAGATGTACCGCAACGAGAAGGGCGTCGGTGAAGCGGTACGAGCGTCCGGGCTAGATCGCGGCGAGGTCTACATCACCAGCAAGCTCAACAATGGGTTCCACAGACCAGACGATGCGCGTGGAGCGTTCGATGGCACACTCGAGGCACTCGGCACCGACTACGTTGACCTGTTCCTGATCCATTGGCCGTTGCCAACCCTGTACGACGGTGACTTCGTCTCGACCTGGCTCACGCTCGAGGAGTTCTATCGCCAGGGCCGCGCGCGCTCAATTGGTGTGTCGAACTTCCAGGCGTCCCACCTGCGGCGTCTCGTGCAGGAGAGCGAAGTGGTGCCCGCCGTCAACCAGATCGAGGTGCATCCGTACCTGTGCAACGAGGAGGTACGTGCCATCGACGCCGAGCTGGGCATTGTGACCGAAGCTTGGTCACCGCTCGCAAAAGGGCGGGTTCTCAAGGATCCGACCGTTCGTGCGATCGCCAGCCGACTCGGCAGGTCGCCTGCGCAGGTGACGCTGCGCTGGCACATTCAACGCGGCGACGTCGTCTTCCCCAAGTCGACGACATCCGCGCGGATCAGAGAGAACTTCCAGGTCTTCGACTTCGAGCTGGAGCCCGAAGACATCGCAGCAATCAGTGCCCTTGACAGGGGCGAAGCTGGGCGGACTGGGCCAAACCCGGACGTGTTCGCCTACGTGCCGCGCTGACGCCGCACTTTCTCTGTTCACGCGCCACGCATGGGTGGGGCGATGAGGGGAGGATCGGGCGCCAGCAAAACTCGGCTCGCAGCCAGCTGATCATTCTTCGACCGGATCCCCGTCGGCTAGCTCCCGGACCGCACGGTCGAACGCAAGAACGCCCTGCACGAGCGCGCGGAGGTCCTCGATGGCCAGTCGGCGGAGGACCGGAGTCGGCATGGTCCCGGACGAGCTCAGCAAGCTGCGGATTGTCGCACCGCCTTCGGAAGTGACGCTGAGCCGACGAACTCGCCGGTCGCTGGGATCCTCTTCGCGACTCACCATCCCGTGTTCCACGAGTCTATCGACGAGCCCGGACATAGTGGCGACGGACACCTTCAGTTGGGCGGCGAGCTCATGACCAGTCGCCTTGTCCGGATCGATCGCGATCATGGTCAAGACCTTGAGTTGCTGCATGGTGACGGGTGTCGAAATAAGTGGCTCCGCCATTGAGGACAGAGCACGACGTTCGAAACTCTCCTGCATGCGCTCCAGACAACTGATTAACTCATCCTGTTCACTGGCGGCTGCCGCGTCGTCGCGAGCGGTCCCGGTCATTGGTTGCCTGTCGTTTTGGTACATCGAACGTGTTGCTGTGAATTGATCGTAACGGCTTGATTATCGAGGTCGTGCTAACTGTAAGCTCAACACGAAAGATCGCCTCGTTGTCATCCTAAGTCGGCGAATGGTGCCTGAGGCCGAACCGGACGTGGAAGGGAGCCCCCACTTGACCTCCCTGACGCGGCTCAGCTTGGCCAACCGCCTGATCGCTGGCCTCGTCACGCTGGCCATCATCGTCTTTGGCGTGTTGGCGACTCTCAACCTCAAGCAGGAGCTCCTTCCATCGATCCAGGTACCGACCGCGATCGTCAGGGCGAACTATCCGGGCGTATCACCGCAGATTGTCGCCGACGACGTGTCGACACCTCTGGAGCGCGCGCTCAGCGGCGTTTCGGGCGTTACAAAGGTTCAGTCGACCTCAACAAACGGGATCGCCACGATCACCGTCGAATGGGAGTACGGCCTCGACCCTGACACGGTCGTGGGCGACATCCGCAACGCCGTCGACGGGATCGCGCCGACGCTGCCGGATCAGGTCGAAACGGAGGTCATTACTGGTAGCACCGACGACATCCCGGTGCTACTGCTGGCGGTCGCATCTGATGCGCCTCTGGACGAAGCCGGCCGTCAAGTTGAGAACGTGGCGGTCCCGGACTTGTCAGGGATCGAAGGCGTACGCAGTGTCACCGTCACGGGGCAGGAGACCGCTCAGCTTCTGGTGACGCTGCGACCCCGTGACCTTCGTAAACACGACGTCACCGCGCAGGCAGTCACTCAGACCGTGCAGGGACAGGCGACCGTCACACCCGCAGGCAGCAGCTTCGACAAGGACCTCGAGCTTGCCGTCGAGGTGGGCACCTCCACCAATACCGTCAAGCAGTTCCGAGCTTTGCAGGTGTCGACTCCGGACGGTCCGGTCGCACTGTCCGCACTCGCAGACGTGAAAGTGGACTCGATCGAGTCGACATCGATCGCTCGGGCCGAGGGCCGCCCGGCCCTCAGCCTTGCCGTTCTCAAGGACACCGAGGCCGATGCCGTGGAGATCTCGCATAGCGTCCGTGCCCAAATCCCGAGTCTCGAGCAAAAGCTCGGCAATAACACCACCATCACAATTATCTTCGACCAGGCGCCGCTGATCGAGCAGTCGATCGAAGACCTTGCGGTGGAGGGCCTGCTCGGCTTGGCCTTCGCAGTGCTTGTGATCTTGGGTTTCTTGTTCTCCGTTCGTGCGACCTTGGTCACCGCAATCTCGATTCCTCTCTCACTGCTGATGGCGATGATCGGTCTTCAGCTCGGCGAGTATTCCCTCAACATCTTCACGTTGGCTGCGCTCACGGTGGCGGTTGGCCGGGTTGTGGACGACTCGATCGTCGTGGTGGAGAACATCAAGCGTCGCGCCGCCGGGCATCGGACCCTAACGACGGGCGACATCCTTGCCTCGGTGAAGGAGGTGGCCGGGGCCGTCACCGCTTCCACCCTGACCACGGTCACTGTGTTCGCCCCGGTGGCCATTGTGTCCGGGGTCGTCGGTGAGCTTTTCCGCCCGTTTGCGATCACTGTCGCCGTCGCACTTGGTGCCTCGCTGCTGGTGTCGATGACCATCGTGCCGGTGTTGGCGTACTGGTTCCTGGGCAGCGGGGCGGGAGGCCGTAAGCAGGAGCCCGCGGCACAGACTGCCGGGGGAAGAGACGGTACAACGGCGGAGGTAGGGAGCCATACTGCCGAGGAAACCAAGGTGACCCGGCTACAGCGCGGCTACCTGCCAATACTGCGGTTCGGCCTCGGCCGTCCGTTCATCACCCTTGGCCTGGCCCTACTGGTCTTCCTCGCAACGTTGGGTTCCGCCACGTTCTTGAAGACCGATTTCCTGGGTTCGGTTACCGACCAAACCACACTGGCCATCCAACAAAAGCTGCCGCCTGGCACCAGGTTGTCGGCCACGAGCGCGGCCGCCGAGCAGGTCGAGAACATCTTGCAAGCCGACCCGCAGGTGAAGAGCTATCTCACAACGATTGGCGGCAGCCTCGTCCCCGGCGCCCCGCGTGACACCAACACCGCTGAGTTCACGGTCTTGCTCGTCGAGGGCGCGAGGGCAGATGCCCTACGCCCGCAGCTCCAGCAGAAGATGATCGAACTCGACCCGTCAGCCGGCGAGATCACCGTGACAATGACCAACAACGAGGGAACCAGCAACGACCTGACGGTCACTGTCTCGAGCGAGAACACCACAGACCTACAAACCGGCGCCAAGCGAATCGACCAGGAGCTCGAAACGATCCCGGGCCTCACCGACATCCGCAGCAATCTCGAGGAGCAGCGGAAGTTGCTCAGGGTGAATGTCAACAAGAAGAAGGCCGCTTCGCTCGGCTTCACTCAGGCAGATGTCGGCCAGGCGGTCTCAAGCGCTCTGCGCGGTACCCCGGTGGGCTCGGTAACGATCGAAGGCGAGCAACGCGACATCGTCGTTCGCGGCCAAGCAGCCGACGATCCGAGTCCCTCCGATATTGGCAATATCGAGCTTCCCGTCAGCCAGCTCCAGCAACAGAAGGCCCAAGACAAAGCAGCTGACAAGCTGGCCGACAAGCAGAAGGCTCTGGCCGACGAGCAGCAGCGCCAAGCCGAGCAGGCTACCGCCGACCAGAAGGCTGAGCTGCGGAAGCAGCGCAGAACGCTTGAGAACAATCGCGCCGACACAGTCGACGAGCTGAGCAAAACGAGACGCCAGCTGGCCGACAGCCGTAGACAGCTGGCGAGGCTCAGGGCCAACCCGCCTCAGCCGAACCCGACGGTTCCGCCTGTTCCGGTGACCACTGACACGCTCGCCCAACAGCAGTGGCAACAGCAAGTCGCGCAGCAGAGCGTCGCCGTGGCTCAAGCCGAGAAGGGCATCGACCAGATCCAGGCGAGCATTGACCAGCTCGATGAGAGCATCAAGCAGCTCAACAAGCAGCTCGACACCGTCGATGAGCAGGCCAGGGAAGCAGAGGAACAGCGAAAGAAGCAGGAGAAGCTGCAAGACGAGCAGGAGGCGTTGGCTGACGTACGCGCCAAGCCGGTCAAGGTCAAGGATGTCGCCAAGGTGCAGGCGGTGCTGGCTCCCACCACGGTCACGCAGATCGAGGGCACTCCGTCGGTGACGATCACCGCTACCCCGGACGCCGCTGACCTAGGCGCACTCACTGCGACCATTCAAACCAAGCTGGACTCGATCACGGATCTGCCGCCGGGTGTGACTGCCACGTTGGGCGGCGCCGCCGAGAATCAGCGGGAGGCGTTCACCCAGCTAGGTCTGGCCATGCTGGTGGCTATCGCACTGGTCTTCATGATCATGGTAGGAACGTTCCGCAGCCTGGTGCAGCCGCTGATCTTGATGGTCTCCATCCCGTTCGCTGCGACTGGCGCGGTAGCTGGATTGCTGATCACCGACACTCCACTTGGAGTGCCTGCCATGGTCGGTCTGCTGATGTTGATCGGGATCGTGGTGACCAACGCGATCGTATTGATCGATCTGATCAATCAGTACCGTGGCCGCGGGGAGGATCTGCGGTCTGCAATCATCGACGGGGCTCGGCTGCGGTTGCGGCCGATCATCATGACAGCCTCCGCGACGATCTTCGCGCTGATGCCGATGGCTCTCGGACTGACAGGCGGCGGGGCCTTCATCTCAGGGCCGCTGGCGATTGTTGTGATTGGCGGTCTGGTCTCTTCGACAGTTCTTACTCTGCTTATCGTGCCAGTGCTCTACTCCCTTGTGGAGCGGCGCAGCGAACGTCGTCGTCTGTCCGCGAGCGTCGGGTAGCGCGAGCGCGCTGCTGTCGGGACGATCGAGCAGGCAGAGTGCGCAGCGGGTTCAGCTGCATTCATTCATGAGGCCCGGCGTGCCTGCGAGGGAGGAAGCCAGCAGCTTTAGCGCACGCACGGGCGCGAGCGGACGCAGAATCCTGCGCAACTCGCGGACATTGGATGGCGCGTCGGCGCCTGCGTGGTCGGCGACCACTCCTGAGTTCACCGAATACACCGTGAGAGTGCTTGCGGGCGTAACGTAAGCGCCACTCTGCGGTAGGGCCAAGCTTGGAGGATGCATGGAGTCGATCAACTGGTCAACCGAGTGGTTGACGAGCCTGCTGTGGGTTGCAAAGGTTTTCCTTTTTACAGTTGTCGGCTTCGCGCTGGTGGGTTGGTTCCTGATCCGGCGTATGCGCTGGGGTCGACAGTTCTGGCGGCTGTCGGGTATGTACTTCATCCCGCGTCAGCGCACCTGGCTCAGCTGGCGTCCGATATTGACCGTTGCGCTGCTGTTGCTGCTGACCGTGGTGTCCGTCCGGCTCGATGTCGTCCTGTCCTTCCAAGGCAATGACCTGTTCACCGCAATGCAGGAGCTCAACGCCGCCGCGTTCTGGAGGTCCATCTTCATCTTCGGAATTTTGGCGACAATCAACGTGGTGCTCGTGCTTGTGACGTTCTACATCGGCCAAGCACAGATCATTCATTGGCGGCTGTGGCTCAACCAGCGGATGCTTGGTGACTGGCTGAATGATGCCGCGTATCACCGTGGCAGGTTCGTCAGCACGCCGGTCGACAATCCCGATCAACGCATCCAGCAAGACGTCACGTCTTACGTAGGGACCTCGCAATCGTTGGCTTTGGGAGCGGTGTCGTCTGCTGTTTCGCTGGTCTCCTTCACCATCATTCTCTGGCAGTTGTCGGGTCCGCTCGCGGTCTTCGGGCTCCAGGTCCCCCGAGGGATGGTCTTCCTCGCCTACATCTACGTCATCATCGCGACGGTTTTCGCCTTCCGGATCGGTAGGCCGCTGATCCGTCTGAATTTTCTGAACGAGCTTCTTACGGCCTCCTACCGCTACGCCCTGGTGCGGGTCCGCGACAACTCCGAGAGCATTGCGTTCTACCGTGGCGAGCAGGTGGAAAACGGGGGGCTGTTGGCACGCTTCGCGGCGATCATCGCCAACACCTGGGCGATTGTGTTCCGGAGCCTGAAGTTCCAGGGATTCAACCTGGTGATCAGCCAGATCGCTGTGGTTTTCCCGTATGTCATCCAGGCTCAGCGGTTCTTCAGCCAGCAGATCACCCTCGGCGATGTGACCCAGACCGCCAACGCATTCTCGCAGGTTCAGGGAGCCCTGTCGTTCTTCCGGCTCGCCTACGATGACTTCGCCAGCTACCGTGCGTCGCTCAACCGGCTCACGGGGCTGCTGGACGCCAACGAAGAAGCCCGGGCTTTGCCAAAGCCAACGATTGAGGAGCGAGCAGCTGGGTTGGGCGTAAGCGACCTTGACGTACGCCTGCCGGATGGCCGGGCGCTATTGGAGGATCTGGATCTTGACGTGGCAGGCGGTGAGTCTCTGCTCGTGAAGGGTCAATCCGGCAGCGGCAAGACCACCCTCTTGCGCAGCCTGGCCGGGCTGTGGCCGTATGTCGAAGGATCGATCCAGAAGCCGGAGCCAGGCGACATTCGGTTCTGTGCGCAGCAGCCGTACCTCCCGCTCGGCACGTTGCGAACCGCCCTTGCTTACCCAGGCCCCGCCGGGGACCTCAGCGAGGACGACGCGCGAGCTGCGCTGCGTGCGGTGCAGCTCGGGCACTTGGCCGATCGGCTGGATGTTGAGAGCGACTGGTCCAAGATGCTGTCCCCTGGAGAGCAGCAGCGTCTGGCGTTCGGCGGCATCCTGCTCTCACGGCCGTCGCTGGTCTTTCTCGACGAGACCACCTCCGCGCTCGACGAGGGCATGGAGCACGCCATCTACGAGCTGGTGCGTGAACGGCTGCCTGAGTGCACGATTGTGAGCGTCGGGCATCGCAGCACGCTCGAGCGCCTCCACACCAACGAGCTCACGCTGTTGGGCGACGGGACCTGGGAGACAAGAACTCTGGTCGTCTAGGTTCACTCGATGCGACTTGGCACCACCTACTTGGCCGTGGCATCAGTTGCAGATGCTGAGGAGTCCGAGCACGTGGCGCTAAGTGGGGGTTCCGGTTGTCATCTGCCACAGGTCGCCGCCCCAGTTGTCGTCAGCGCCGGTGTGTTTGCCGCTGTAGATCCAGATCTTCTCGTGGAAGACAACCGCGATCGGTGATCTTGGTCCCATGGGGCATGATCAGTTTGGCGACTCCAGCTCGTCCCGTCAGGGGAATACCAGACGTCATTGAGGGCATTGGTCGTGCGATCCGTCCACCCGCCGAAGACCCACATCCGGCCGTCGTAGGCAGCGCGGCCAAAGTCATGGCGAGGGCTCCAGTCGGCCTCAGCCGCCAGCCGCGTCCAGTCGCGGCCGTTTGAACTACGCCACACGTCGGCGACGCCCTGGCCACCGAGGAGGTAAAGGTCATCATTGAAGACAATGACACCGGCTTTGTCGCGAGCCGACCAAGGAGCGGCGGGCGTCACGAGAGTCCAGTTGACGCCGTCGTCAGAAACCCAGACGTCGTTCAAAAAGCCGTTAGTCGAGCGGTCGTCGGCAATATGGTCCGCTCCTCCGAACAGCCAGAGCCGATCGCGGTAGACGACAACAGTCTGATTACCGCGTGGGGACCAGCCGGCGGCGCCGACCTTCGACCATGTGACGCCATCTGAGGAGGACCAGATGTCGTTCAGGAGTGTGCGAGCCCGGTAATCGAGGCCGCCGTACATCCATAGCCGGCCTTTGAAATAGACGATCGACTCATAGATCCGTTCGCCCCAATCAGTCTTGAGGTGCTCAGTCCAGGTCAGACCATCTGGCGAAGAGTACGCGCGGGTCTGTGCCGTCATCCAGAGTGCGTCGTGGTACGCGACGTGCGGAGTCAGCGTCAGAGGAAACCGCCCCGGCTCCCACAAGGGTGTGTTCTCCGAACGTGGAGCGGCTGGAAAGCCGCCGCTTCCGAACGGCAAGATGGCCTGCCAGCAACCTTCCGACGGAGCAGCGCCTGGCGCCGGGCAGCTAATGTCCGACGATGCACGCGGTCCGGATGCTCTTACCTGGCCACTACAGCTCAGGGTCAAGACGGCAACCAGCGCGACAACGACGGCCTGCGCCAGACGCACCCGCATGCAGCCACATTACCTACGGCTCACAGCCCGGGACGCCTGAGCGATGCCGTTTGCAACAGATCCGACCTAGCGAGGATCTCAGGGAGCAGTGGGCTGGAATGAGTGCAGCTCATCAGTGCCGGGACGGACCGCTCCGGCCGCGGCTTCGGGCACTTCCTGCCAGGCGCCGGGGAGGTCACCGAGCGGTTCGGACACCACCAACCGAGTCTCCTCACCCAGGCTGTTGAGGATCTCGACCTCGGGGTGTAGTTGACGCAACGTTGCAACGTTGGTGGAGAAGTAGAGCGACCGGCTCTTCCCTTCGCTGGAGTAGCGGAAGGTCCAGATGGACTCACCGTCGCTCGTGGCAACCGTCCCCTGGAATGGAAACTCGACGCCATGGTTGCGGCCAACCTTCTCCACCAGGCCAATGGCGCGCGCGACCGCACCGAACGGATCGTCGGTCAGACCGAACGTCAATGCCAAGAAGAACAGCGTCTCGGAGTCGGTCGATCCTTCGATATCTAGGTAGAGCGACGGATCGACCGCCATCACCAGCTCGCGCTTGGTGTGATGGAATTCGCGGATCGCGCCATTGTGCATCCACAACCACTGTCCATGGCGGAACGGGTGGCAGTTGCTGCGCTGGACCGGCGTGCCCGTTGACGCCCTAATGTGGGCGAAGAGCAGCGGTGTGCGCACCTGACCCGCCACCTCCCGCAGGTTGACGTCATTCCACGCCGGCTCGATGCTCTTGAACACCGCCGGCTCGGAGCCCTCGCCGTACCAGCCGATCCCGAAGCCGTCGCCGTTGGTGGTGGTGGCGCCCATCCGGGAGTGGAGACTTTGGTCGATGATCGAATGGGCCGGGCGGAACAGCAATTCTTCGGCGAGGATCGGGTCGCCTGAGTAAGCCATCCATCTGCACATGAGCTGAGTCAAACACCGCGCTGATTATGCGGGCATCACCCTTCATGGGGGATATCAGACAAAAGGAGGCTGCGATAAGACCGACGAGTCCCAATCAATACGGGTAATGCCAGGCCCTCCCACGCCGGCTGTGGAGGCCGTAGCGTCGGAATCGTGGACAACCGCAGCGACGTTCGCGACTTCCTGGCCTCCAGGCGGGCCAGGATCACGCCGGAACAAGTCGGCTTAGCCGCTTTCGGGGCCAACCGGCGTGTTCCTGGGCTGCGTCGGGAGGAAGTCGCGCTCCTCGCAGGTGTCAGCGTCGACTATTACACCCGCCTGGAACGAGGGAACCTGGGCGGTGTCTCGGAGAGCGTGTTGGAAGCGCTCGCCGCTGCCCTGCAACTCGATGAGGCTGAGCGTGAGCACTTATCGGACCTTGCCCGTGCGGCGAACGCGACGTTGCGCAGCCGCCGCCCCAGCCTGCAGCTAGTCCGGCCCGGCGTGCAGCGGATCTTGGATGCAATGACTGGCACGCCGGCGTACGTGCGAAACGGTCGCCGGGACATCCTGGCCGCCAACCGGCTCGGCTACGCGCTCTTCTCCGAGGCGTACGTGGACCCGGCGCGTCCGGTGAACATCGCCCGATTCGTGTTCCTCAGCCCGCGCGCACGGACGTTCTTCGTCAACTGGGAGAGAGCGGCGAATGACACGGTGGCGATCTTGCGCACCGAGGCTGGCAGGAACCCTTACGACAAGGGCTTGACCAACCTCGTAGGGGAACTGTCAACGCGCAGCGAGGAGTTCCGTACCCGCTGGGCAGCCCACAACGTACGTCTCCACAGAACCGGGTTCAAAGACATCCATCACCCGGTGGTCGGTGACCTTCATCTGGCGTTCGAGGCGATGGACCTTCCGGCCGACCCGGGGCTATCAATCGTGGCGTACAGCGCGGAACCTGGATCTGGATCGGAGGATGCACTGAGCCTTCTTGCCAGCTGGGCGGCCACCCTCGATCAGACCGAAGTCGCCAATCCGACGGAGGCGTCAGAGCCTGCGCTTGGAGAAGCAGGGGACAAAGGAGAGAAAGTTGGAAATCCAACCCAAGCTGCCGACTACCAAGGGCCCGTCTGAGACGTTTGTTGGCGACGTCTGGTTAGACGTCATTGCGAAGGGCGATGGACCCTCTCGGGTACGGGTCTACATCGTGCGTTTCGCACCCGGGGCTCGCAACGCATGGCATCGGCACGCCAACGGTCAGACCCTGTACGTGACTGAGGGGCACGGACTTGTCCAATCCCGCGGCGCAGACATCACCGAGATCGGACCCGGCGACACCATCTACACCCCGCCGGGGGAGTGGCACTGGCACGGTGCCGCCCCCGATCACTTCATGTCCCACCTTTCCATCACCGAAGGCCTCAGCGAGGGCCAGCAAGGGCCGGAGACCGAGTGGGGCGGCCACATCACCGACGCCGAATACGGCGGCAAATAGGGAACGACAGCATCCGGGGAGCGATCCTGTACGCCCCCGGGGTGATGTGCGCTCTGAGGAGCGTCCCGATCCGGTGATCATGGAGCCAACCAACGCCGTTGCGCACCGTGGCGACCTGCGTGTGCGGGTCAGACCTGCTCGCTCGCTGCGGGTCAGACCTGCCCGCTCCGCTCGCTGCGGATCGCGACAGGACTGGCCACCGTTTCACCTGCCTTGGGTGAGGACGCGCGGTCGCGGGGGCGGGAGGATCTGGTCGTCGGGACCGTTAGTCGTCTTGTCCACCTACCCTGGCGTCGTTGGGCAGTGGCGGCCGGAGACTTTGAGGAGTGGGAGGCAATGTCCGATGGAGGGTTGGGCTCGGCAACCGGGCAAGTGACGCCGGCGGGATTGCTAGCTGATGTCGTGGACGAGTACCGGCAGGTCCGTGGTGAGCTAGAACGCAGCATTTTGCCGCTGGCCACCTCGGTGGATGGGCGCCAGTTTACGTTTCAGACGTCCTTGCACGATCTGCAGTTTCAGACGGGCGGGTACGTCGTCCTCGAGGGCGAAGGTGCCCGGCGGCTGGGCCAGATCCTGACCATGCGCTCGGACTCCGAAACAGCGCAAGCGCTTGGGTTGGAGGTCATCAAGTCCACTGTGCAGGTCCGGCTCGCGCACGGCGAGGGCGTGATCCTGGACGGGGATTTGCGGCCGTTCCACGACGCGATCGCTCGACCGGCGGAATCCGGCGAAGTCGAGGCCTGGCTCGCGTCAATACGGCCCAACCGCTCGCTCTTGACCATCGGGGAGATGCTGCTCGCGCCAGGGGTGGCCGCAGCGCTCGATGCGGGCGGCTTCAACCGGCATACCTTCATGTGCGGTCAATCAGGCTCCGGCAAGACCTACTCACTCGGTCTGGTTCTTGAGCAGCTCCTGCTCGGCACGAGCCTGCGCATGGTCATTCTCGATCCCAACTCCGACTACATCCGCTTGGCGGAGGTCCGAGAGAAGGCCGACTCGGCAGCCGCCGCCGAGTACGCGGCCGCGGCCAGCGGGGTATCGGTTTGGCAGAACGATCCTGGAGTGGAGCATCCGCTTCAGGTGCAATTCATGGATCTTGATCCAACTGCCCGGGCCGCGATCCTTGCCCTCGATCCGATCCGGGACCGGGAGGAGTACGCCGCGCTGTCAGGGATCCTTGCTGGCAGCGAAGAAGGCCGTGCTCTGATCACCGGCCCTGAGTCTTTATTGTCGTCGAACAATCCCGATACCCGCCGGCTCGGCTTGCGCGCAGCCAACCTCGGTGTTTTCGACTGGTCGATCTGGAGTCGCGGCCACGGCCGGTCACTAGTCAAGGAACTGGTGGAGCCGACCTCGCGCTGCCTGGTTATCGACTTGGGTTCCCTCGACACCATCAACGAGCAGCGACTCGTCTCCGAAACCGTGCTGTCCACGCTTTGGCGTAACAGGTCGCACCGCCAGCCGTGCCTCATCGTGATCGACGAGGCTCACAATGTCTGCCCGAGTCAACCTGCCGACGCAGTGATCGCGCTCGCAACGAACCATGCATCACTCATCGCTGCCGAAGGCCGGAAATTCGGGCTCTACTTGCTGACGTCGACACAGCGGCCCCTGAAGGTGCACGACGAAGTGCTATCCCAGTGCGACAACTTGCTGCTGATGCGGATGAACTCCGAGGCCGACTTGGGCCACCTCCGTGATGCATTCTCGTTCGTCCCAGCGGGCCTCATAGCGCGGGCCACAACCTTCCGGCAAGGCGAGAGCTTGGTAGCCGGCAAGTTCGTGTCGCACCCGATGTACGTGCGGTTTGGTCAGCGGCTCTCGCAGGAAGGCGGTGCCGACATACCAACCTCGTGGGCCGCGGCTCGGTGACCTGGCGCTGACGACTCGGGTGAGGATGAGGACTTAGCTGTCCTGGAAGGTGATCCCTAGCCGTTTGGCAAGATCGCCACGCCCGATCCCGTAGGTCTCGCGGACTACGACGCCGTGATCGGTCAGCAGGAAGACGGCGTAATCGGTGTAGACACGGCCCACGCAGCCGAGGCGGGTCAGCGGATACGTGCACTTCGGGACCAGCTTGGGGGAGCCGTCCTTGCTGAAGAGGGTCATCAGCGCGAAGACATCCTTCGCGCCGAGAGCGAGATCCATCGCCCCGCCCACCGCGGGGATCGCGTCGGGAGCTCCGGTGTGCCAGTTCGCCAGGTCTCCGTCAAATGACACCTGAAAAGCGCCCAGTACGCAGACATCGAGGTGCCCGCCGCGGATGATTGCGAAGGAAGCAGCTTGATCGAAGTAGGCCGCGCCAGGAGTTTCGGTGACGGGGATCTTGCCGGCGTTGATCAACTCCGGATCGATGTCGTCGCCGTACGCCTGAGGGCCCACTCCGAGCATCCCGTTCTCGGTGTGCAGGATGACCCCGGCATCGGAGGTGAGAAAGTCTGCGACCCGAGTGGGCTGGCCGATGCCGAGGTTCACATACGAGCCCGGTGAGATGTCGGCAGCGACCAGATGAGCAAGATCATCTCGGCCGAGCGGGCGGCTGTTGTCGAAAGACAGCTGGGTGCTCACCCGGCTGCGCCCGCCTCGGCCGGCGGACTCATCCCGGCGATCTGCACGATGCGGTCCACGAAGATCCCGGGAGTGATCACGACCTCCGGGTCGATCTCGCCTGGCCGGACGACCTTACGCACCTGCACGACTGTGGTCTTCGCGGCCGTGGCCATGACCGGGCCGAAGTTGCGCGCTGTCTTCCGATAGACAAGATTGCCAAGAGTATCGGCGCAAAATGCCTTGATCAACGCAACGTCACCGCTGATCGGATACTCCAAGACGTAGTCCCGGCCGTCGATGGTGCGCCGTTCCTTGCCCTCGGCGAGCAGTGTCCCCACGCCGGTGGGGGAGAAGAACGCCCCGATACCGGCACCGGCGGCTCGCATTCGCTCGGCCAGGTTGCCTTGAGGAACGACTTCCAGCTCCACTTTCCCTGCTCGGTAGAGCTCGTCAAAGATGTAGGAGTCGGTCTGCCGGGGAAACGAGCAGATGATCTTGCGGACTTGGCCGTTCGCGAGCAGGGCGGCCAGCCCGACCCGGCCGTTACCGGCATTGTTGTTGATCACCGTGAGATCCTTGACGCCGCTGCGGATCAGCCCGTCGATCAGCTCGACCGGCTGCCCGGCTGTGCCGAATCCGCCGATCAGCACAGTTGACCCGTCCGTGATCCCGGAAACGGCCTCGTCAGCGTCGCTCACGACAGTGGCCATCTATGCTGCCGCTCCTTCGATGTTCAGGTTCTCCAGCACCACCGCAAGGCCTTGCCCAACACCAATACAGATGGCCGCAACCCCCCACTGGTGGCTGCCCTCCTTCAAGACCTTCGCCAGGGTGCCGAGGATTCGTCCTCCGGATGCGCCCAATGGATGCCCGATAGCGATTGCGCCGCCACGGACGTTCACGATGTCCGGAGTGACACCCCAGGCGTCAATGCACGCCAAGCATTGCACCGCGAACGCTTCATTGAGCTCCACCGCACCGACCTCGCTCCACGTGATTCCGGCGCGCAGCAGCGCGATCTCAGCGGCCTCCACGGGCGCGTAGCCGAACATCTGCGGTTCCAGCGCCGAGGCGCCGCGACCTGCGATCCGGGCAACCGGGTCACCCCCAATCGTCTCTGCCGCCTTCTCCGAACCCATCAGCAGCGCCGACGCCCCGTCGTTGAGTGGCGAGGCGTTGCCGGCAGTGATGGTGCCATCCGGCCGAAATGAGGGCTTGAGCCTCCTTAGCTTCTCGACGGTGGTGTCGGCGCGGACACCTTCGTCGCGTGTCAGCTCAGTGTCGGGAACGGCCGCAACCAGGTCGTCGTAGAAACCGTCCTCCCACGCCCGCTCGGCGAGTTGGTGCGAGCGGTACGCGAACGCGTCCTGCCGCTCGCGTGAGATGTCGAACTTCTCCCGTAGCTGCTCGTTGGACTCACCGAGCGAGGTCGTCCACGCTGCCGGCATGCGATTGTTCACCAGCCGCCAGCCGAGGGTGGTCGAGACCGCAGTCGTATCGCCCGCTGGGAACGGCCGGTCGGGTTTCATGATCACCCAGGGCGACCGTGTCATCGACTCTGCGCCGCCGGCGATCACGATCCCGGCGTCCCCAGTCTCGATGCCGCGGGAGGCGATCATGGCGGCGTCCAGACCCGAGCCGCAGAGTCGGTTGACGGTGGTCGCCGGCACAGTAACGGGCAGCCCGGCCAGCAGGCTGGCCATCCGGCCGAGGTTGCGGTTGTCCTCCCCGGCGCCATTGGCGTTGCCGAAGATCACCTCGTCCACCGCTGCACCCTGAAGATGAGGGTTGCGTTCGAGCAGGGCAGCGATCACGTACGAGGCCAAGTCGTCGGGACGGACCGCGGCAAGCGCGCCGTTGAACCGGCCGAACGGGGTCCGTACGGCGTCGTAGAGGTAGGCGGCTGTCATGATCACCTTCTCTCCAAGAGATCGTGCGCTTGACCGTCTCTGCCAGGGAGAAACGCACACGATCTTGCTGCGGCGTCCAGCACGAAACTTTGCGTCTAGATGCGGAAGAACATGCCGAGGAACCGGTCAGCCAGCGCCTTGTCGCCCCGGACCGTGCCACCGTTGAAGCGTCCGAACGCGGTTAGGACGAAGCTGCCGGGATCGAACTCGACTACTGCCGGGAGGTCGCTGACGTCGCCGTTTTCGTATGTCATGCCGTCTGACGACACGCTGATTCGGTTATCACCGGCGTTGGGCCCAGTAGTGACGCGTACGCCGATCTGGAAGGCTTCGGTGTCCTGCGTGGCGCGTATCGTCCCGGCCCAAATCCCGAACATGAACGGTACGAGCAGGTCAGCCACATCGCTGTGCAGGCCGTGTTCACGTCCAGTGCCTTCACGAATGTCCCAGGAGTGGATCCCATAGTCCATCAGCTGGAACGCCGGGTAGAAGAACGCCGG
>JBKOUS010000225.1:0-6889 GCA_046723505.1 Actinomycetota bacterium | reverse complement strand
GCCAATCCTCAGACTGTGTCGAAACAACCGCGTGCATAAGCAGCGCGAATCCGATCCTTTTAGGGTCAACGGCCGATAGATCCGCGATCGTGCAGCATCCATCAAGACGATGTTCGGATAATTCTCGTTCGGCCTGCTGAGTCCGAGATCAAGCCTGCTCGGTACCGGATCGCTGGGCCGCAAGCCTGGTCCATGAAGTGGGGTCACTGACCAATCGAGCACCGTCCCGCCCGGGAAACGGCGAACGGCGTGGACAGCAATCCGGACGGTGATGCCGAGGCCATCCGCAGAGGTCCAGATCGCCTCGCCAACGACTGGGAGCTCGGGGTTTTGGACTTGCCTGTCCTCAAGTGCGGTGGGATGGGTTGACGGCGCTGTCGTGTCCCGGGTCACGGGCCGGCCGAAGAGCCCTGGCTCCTCACGATCGTACGAGCAGCCGGCGACCAGGCACACAAGGATCAGGAGCGTATTGAAGACCCAGCGCCGCGCCGCTCGCAGCATGCATTGATGCTACGACCGCGGCGCGGTACCTCCGGGTACCGAGCGGCTGGGCATGATCAACACCGCGGCTGCCACAAGCACTGCGACCACCCCCGCGGCCAAGAAGACCTTATGCAGGGCCGGTTCCAGGACACTGACCGGAATCCCGCTGGCAGTGGAGGAGATGTGACCACCGACCCCTTGGCTCAGCGACGCATTGGCGATGGCGCCGAAGACGGCGATACCGAGTGCGCTCCCCATGGATCGGGCGAATACGTTGGTACCCGTGACGACGCCACGGCGTTGCCAATCCACCGCGGACTGCGCGGAGATCAACGTCGGGCTGATTACCAAGCCAAAACCCAACCCAAGCACAAAACACGTGGCAGCTACCTGCCACACGGTGCTACGCGCAGACAGCGAACCCAGCAATGCACAGCCGATCAGGCTCACCCCAGAGCCGATCAGAGCTGTCCGCTGGAAGCCGATCCTCAGGTAGATGCGACCGGCCATCGAGGCGGCAAGCGGCCAACCGAGCGTGAGGGCCGCCAGCGCGAAGCCTGCCACCAGCGCACTGGTGTGCAGCACGCCCTGCGTGTATAGCGGGATGAAGGAGGTAAGGCCGATCAGCATCACGCCAACCCCCAGGGCAGCGAGATTGGTTGAGTTGAGCAATCGGCTGCGAAACACCCAGCCCGGAAGGATTGGCTCAGCGGCTCGTCGCTCTACCAGTGCAAAGCCGATCAGAGGCGCCGTGCCGAGCGTGAGAAGGGTGATGCTGGGCACCGAGGTCCACGCCCACAAGATGCCGCCCTCGAGGAGCCCGAGGATGATCAGCGAGGAGCCAACACCCAGCAGTGCCGCACCAGCGACGTCGATGCGGTGCTGCTTACGGACCACGTTCTCATCGAACCGGCGAAATAGCCACCAGGCCGCGAGCGCTCCCAGTGGGATATTGACGAAGAAGATCCACCGCCAATCGAGGAAGTCGACAAAGAGCCCGCCAAGTGTTGGTCCGATGACCGCGGAGAGCGCCCAGACACTGGCAACGTAGCCCTGAACTCGAGCGCGTTCGGCAACGGAGTAGATGTCACCGATGATGGTCATAGATGTTGGCATCACCGCGCCTGCGCCGAGTCCCTGGAGTGCCCGGAACGCGATCAGGGCAGGCATGCTCCAGGCAATGCCGCACAGGATCGAGCCAAGGACAAACAGGCCGATGCCGATCAGCATGATCGGCTTACGTCCCACGAGGTCGGTGAACTTGGCGAAAATCGGTATCGACACCGCCTGGGCCAGCAAGAAGATGGAGAAGAGCCAGGGGAACTGGGTGAAACCACCGAGATCATTAACGATCGACGGGACGGCCGTGGCGAGGATGGTCGCGTCGATGGCGATCAGACCCACGCTCAGCATCACTGAGAGCAGGATCGGACCGCGTTCAGAGCGGAGCCCCACCGATGCGCGTGAGATCGTCTGCTGCTCGGTGGAGTAGGCCATATACGCGGCAACCGCAAACTCGGGTCGTGCATTCCCGAGCGTGCATGTTGCAGATCTGTGGCTTGACGGCTGAAGGAAGTAGGGCCGTTTTCTACCCGCGGCGTGTGGGACTGTTTGCACTCGCCTGGGGAGAGTGCTAAAAATTGCATTAGCACTCTCACCCGGAGAGTGCCACCTCTCTTCTGGCCGGTGAGGGCTCCCATGGGCCATCCGTCGCGGGCACCGCTCGAAGAGTCATCACATCACTGACAGGACTGCGGAGAACATGCCCAAACTGATTCAGTTCAACACGGAGGCACGGCGCGGCCTTGAGCGGGGGATGAATACCCTCGCCGACGCCGTCAAGGTGACCCTTGGACCCAAGGGCCGCAATGTCGTGCTGGAGAAGAAGTGGGGTGCTCCGACCATCACGAACGATGGCGTGAGCATCGCCAAGGAGATCGAGCTCGAGGATCCGTACGAGAAGATCGGCGCCGAGCTCGTCAAAGAAGTTGCCAAGAAGACCGACGATGTGGCTGGTGACGGTACCACCACGGCGACCGTGCTGGCGCAAGCGATGGTCCGTGAGGGCCTGCGCAACGTGACCGCTGGTGCCAACCCGATGAGCCTCAAGAGGGGCATCGAGAAGGCCGTGGCCGCGGTCGTCGAGCAGCTGGCTGCCATCTCGAAGGACGTGGAGACCAAGGAGCAGATTGCTGCCACCGCCTCCATTTCCGCGGGTGACACCCAGGTCGGTGAGATCATCGCCGAGGCGATGGACAAGGTCGGCAAGGAAGGTGTCATCACTGTCGATGAGTCGAACACCTTCGGACTCGAGCTAGAGCTCACCGAGGGCATGCGGTTCGACAAGGGCTACATCTCGCCCTACTTCGTCACCGACACCGAGCGCATGGAGACCGTGCTCGACAACCCGTACATCCTGATCGTCAATTCCAAGGTCTCCAACTTGAAGGATCTGCTTCCGGTCCTGGAGAAGGTCATCCAGGCGGGCAAGCCGCTCCTGGTGATCGCTGAGGACGTCGACGGTGAGGCGCTCGCCGCGCTGATCGTTAACAAGATCCGCGGCACCTTCAAGTCCGCCGCCGTCAAGGCCCCTGGATTCGGCGACCGCCGTAAGGCGATGCTGACTGATATCGCAATTCTCAGCGGCGGCCAGGTGATCAGCGAGGAGGTCGGGCTCAAGCTCGATAGCGTCACCCTGGAGTTGCTCGGGCAGGCGCGTCAGGTGATCATCACCAAGGACGAGACGACGATCATCGAGGGGGCTGGCAGCTCAGAGCAGATCGCCGGCCGGGTCAACCAGATTCGCACCGAGATTGAGAATTCCGACTCCGACTACGACCGCGAGAAGCTGCAGGAGCGGCTGGCCAAGTTGGCCGGCGGCGTCGCGGTGATCAAGGTCGGCGCAGCTACCGAGGTGGAGTTGAAGGAGCGGAAGCACCGCATTGAGGACGCCGTCCGCAACGCCAAGGCGGCCGTCGAGGAGGGCATCGTCGCCGGCGGTGGCGTCGCGCTCATCCAGGCAGGGGCGAAGGCGTTCAAGGACCTCAAGCTCGAGGACGACGAGGCGGTGGGCGCCCAGATCGTGAAGCTGGCGCTGGAGGCACCGCTGAAACAGATCGCGATCAACGCCGGCCTGGAAGGTGGCGTCGTCGCCGAGAAGGTCAAAGGCCTGCCGGCCGATCATGGTCTGAACGCAGCCACCGGCGAGTACGAGAACCTGCTCGACGCTGGCGTTCCCGACCCGACCAAGGTGACTCGCTCAGCGCTACAGAATGCAGCCTCGATCGCAGGTCTGTTCCTGACCACCGAGGCAGTCATCGCTGACAAGCCGGAAAAGGCTCCTGCTATGCCGCCCGGTGGCGACGGCGGCATGGGTGGCATGGACTTCTGATCTGTCCAAGCATCAAGTGGGGCGGCTTCCATTAGGAGTCGCCCCTCCTTGCTTTGTGGCTCGCTTGCGCAATCGAGCTCCTGTCACCAACCGGGTAGTCGCGTCAGGTTTTCAGTGAAGGAGCGGTAATCCTTCAGCTGCTCCGGATCCGGCAACGGCGTTGGCCACTGCGCGGTAATCCAGCCACGCGGCGGGTCACTGCTGTAGTAGATCCACGTGTCTCCGGCGTGCGGCTTCGCGGGCCCCAGCCGGGGGGCTGAGTCCTCTGCGCCAACCACTGGGATGTCGGGAAGGGTAGCTATCCCAGGCAGGATCACATCAACAGTTCGGGTTCCAGCCGGCAGCGCTGGATAGTTGCTCGCCACGCTAGCCTGACCGCCAGCGCGCCGCAGTGAGCCTGCCCATAGTCCCAATGAGCTGCACAGGCACTCGTACGCCTTGCGTCCGGCAACAGCAGTGGTCATCCAGGACACCGTTGAGGGTTTGGCTGCCGGGAGCTCGTGGGGCCTGATCATGGGTCCGCTTACGACGTCACGGTCTAACACATCCACGTCGTCGGGCAACGTGCCGCCGATCGGCGACAGAGCCGGCTCCAAGATGAAGCTGGATTGATCAGTGACCGATCTGATTGTCCATTCCAATGAGGTCCGGCCAGGCGCTGCGACGACCCGGTCGATCGCGATGCCCCGCACCCGGTGCGGTTCACGCTGGTACCGGAATTCCTTTCGTGCCAGGGCCTGACGCCCGGCGGCTGGCGGTCGGGCCAGGTCCGTAGGATGCGACGCGGTCGGGACGTGGCCAATCGGCGTCACAGGCACATGCGGGAACGGTGCCAGGTTGATCAGGTCGACGTCGACGAAGTCGAGCGCTTCTGGCAACGGCGGAAACGTTGCCTGCAGGAGGCGGGTCTCGCCTATCCGCAGACCCTGCTGTGCTAGCCACAGCGGGGTGCAAAGACATCGACGGAAAAGCCGCCTGGATTCGTGGCTCAGCGTGCGATAGACCCTTCCACTGGCCGGATCGAGCAGAAACATGTTGATGTCGCCCTCGGAGCTGCGGCTCAGCCCGACGTCGGCCCAGGACGGAAGGGGATCCCCCCTTCCGTACCCAGGCGAACTCAATGGGGTGACCGACCAGTCGACGACGGTCGCGCCTTGGATCCGCCGCACGGCATGGAGAGCGAATCGAGTGCTGATATGCAGCCCCTCGGCGGTCGTCCATTCAGCCTCCGCGGCCACAGGTAGCTCCGGGTTGGTCGGCGCGGGCGGGGTGTTCTCGATGCTCGGAGATTGTGTCCCCCGGTTCTCGAAGAGGCCTGGCTCCTCCTTGGCGTACGTGCAGCCGGCCGAGAGCACAGATGCCACCCCGATGACGCCGATCAGCCGCTTTATCGCAGCCACGCCGCAATTCTATGGTCGACGGTCGTTCTGGGCCTGAGGAATATCGTGACGCTATGACGGCGACACCAGACTTTCCCGGGAGCCTCGGTAGGCGTCTGCTTGTGATCGGAGGAAGGATCTGACGATCTATATTGATCCGCCGATCTGGCCCGGACACGGCCGCCTCTGGTCCCACCTGATCAGCGACCAGTCATATGAGGAGCTGCACGGATTCGCTGCGCGGATCGGCCTTCCGAGCCGGGGGTTCGAGCGTGATCACTACGATGTGATCGCCGAGCGCTATGCGGTGGCGCTGGCCGCGGGGGCCCAGCCAGTGTCGTCGCGCGAGATCGTCACGCTGCTGACCGCCGCTGGGCTGCGCCGCCGCCGGCGGTCCCGGTTGGCGACGCCGCCAGGTGGGTAGGCCGACGAGCGGCCCTGCTGAGCTGTCGGGCTGGCGTTGCGCGCACACTAGATTGAGGCGAAGAAAGGAGCCGGTCTGTGGCTAGTTGTGCCCATCTCGATGCCACGCCGCTGACCCCAGTCCCCGCCAATTTCGAAGCCGCCTGTAGTGATTGCCTTGCTGTCGGCGGGCGCTGGGTCCATCTGCGTCGCTGCCTTACCTGTGAACATGTCAGTTGCTGTGACTCCTCGCCGTCGCGGCATGCCAGCGCCCACGCACGGTCCAGCGGGCATCCAGTCGCTACATCGGCCGAGCGAGGCGAATACTGGCGCTGGTGCTATGTCGACGAGGTAGGAACGTGACGGCGCCGGTGGCTGAGGTTGCCCGATGAGCGCCCCGGCGGCGGAGGCACGCTCGGCACGCCCCGTGCTGCTGACCGTGGACGATGATCCCAGCGTGTCGCGGGCAGTCGCCCGTGATCTGCGGCGCCGGTACGGAGCGGACTATCGCATCATGCGGTCCGAGTCCGGCGAGGAGGCTTTGCAGGCCATCCGCGAAGTGGTGTTGCGCGGTGATCAAGTGGCCGCGATCCTGGCCGACTATCGGATGCCTCGGATGAACGGCGTGGACTTCCTGGAACAGGCGATGGACCTGGTGCCGCAGGCACGGCGTGCACTGGTTACCGCGTACGCGGACACCAACGCAGCGATCGCGGCGATCAACGTCGTCGATGTCGATCATTACCTGCTGAAGCCCTGGGAGCCGCCGGAAGAGAAGTTCTATCCGGTCGTTGACGAGTTGTTGGAATCCTGGCGGCGTCAGGGCAAGGAGCCAGAGCACAAGATCAAGATTCTGGGTCATCCGTGGTCGGCCGCCTCGTATGAGATACGCGACTTTCTGGCCCGCAATATGGTGCCCTACCGCTGGTACAACGTCACCGATCCGGAGGGTGAGCAACTGCTGGCGGCCGCAGGCGCTGAGGAGAGCCAGGCGCCCGTGGTAATCACCAGAGATGGACAGCCGTTGGTGCAGCCGAGCCTGCTCGAGGTGGCCAATGCGGTCGGCATGACCACGACCCCGCAGGGCGAGTTTTACGACGTGGTGATCATCGGTGGCGGCCCGGCCGGGCTAGGTGCCGCCGTGTACGCAGCCTCAGAGGGCCTCAAGACGGTCATAGTGGAGCGAGCTGCAGCTGGCGGTCAGGCAGGTCAGAGCTCCCGGATCGACAACTAC
>JBKOUS010000204.1:0-13673 GCA_046723505.1 Actinomycetota bacterium | reverse complement strand
CGCCACGCCGCCGCTCCCAGCCGATCCGTATCCACCGGTCAAGCTCGCAAGGTCAACGTGCCCGGCGAGCATCAGAAGCCCCGCTGCTACGGGGTCCTCGCCGCGCCGAGCGCCGTTAGCGAACCAGCTACCGGCGATGGTTCCGGCGACCTCTACGCGGATGTCATCGCGGCCCGGCGCTACCTCGCGGGGGTGATCAATCCGGGGCTGAAGTTCCGGGCTGCTTGGCGGTGAGGAGTGCTGCGCCGTGGAGGGCGGAAAAGCCGACCTGGTCTGCTGTCGACAGACTCACTGTATCGAATGGGTATTCGATGAATTCGGACGGGCACTTGACAGGTCCCACAGATTTCGGTTCAAGCGGAAGGCCCGGAAACCGACGGTCCCGGGCCTTCAAATCTCAAGGCGCACAGCTCACTTAAAGCTCTGGCAGGAATGGGGCCGGTCGTTGGGATTACCGGTGCACTGGCCACTTTGGCCGGCACCGTTGCCACCGTTGGTTGGCGGGCTTGGGTTGGCGAACGCAGGCCCGGTCGCCGTCAGGATGCCGGCAGTCACAAGCGCGACGGCGGCAGTACGAAACAGACGCTTCCTCATCGAATATCACCCCCTTTCTTACCCCCCCGAATTTTTTCGTACAGCACGACCCGGCTGGTGTCAAGGTTTCGGCAAGACCTTGCTCAATTGTCGGAAATGCAACCGCATGACCTCGGTAGCTACCGCGTTGAGCCGGTTGGGTGTGGTGCTGGTCGGCGCTCGGGCCAGCGGACCATGATCACGCTCGGGTTGTTGGTTGAACCAGCACAACCTCGACCGTGTCACCCGATTGGTTGTTCGTGCGGTGCTTGTGGACTGTTGGACAGCTGTATCGGTTAGCTTCGTGTTGGCGGGCCGACCAGGGGGAGGCGGCACAAAGTCCTGGATAGCCCTGTCGGCCCGCGCGGATGGGCGGGGTGAATCCTTCTTCCACGCATAAAAGTGTTTGGCCCCGGCGAGAGAGTTCTTCATCTCGCTCGGGGCCAGATCGGAAGCGAGGGGGCCTTGCCTCCGCCACTTCAATCATTCCACGGGATTACAGCTTCACTCGTACACCTTCGGAGAATCCCCACACGCCTGCCTTCAACAACAGATAGTCCGGCTTCGCCCGCTTGGAAACATCGAACGGGACCATGGTTTTGAGCAGGCAGAATTGGCCCTGGGCTTTTCGCGGTCGCGTACATACTGGTCGCCTACCCGAACGTCACCTTGGTGACAGTGAATTGGTAGCCCTCGTCGCCGACATTCTCACCAATCTTGATGGCGGGTGGCTGGCTGGCTTCAGGCTCGGGGTTCTGGGACTTCGCCGCCTTTCTTGTTTGCTGTGCCGTCGTCGCAGGGTCTTCCTCGCCGCCTATCGCGCCGATGACGGCGTCGCACGAAGCCAGCCCGAGAATTGCGATGAGGCTGGAGAGCTTCCAGCCGACGTTTCGCTGTATCCGATTTTCCTTTTTCGGCTCAGGTTGCGGAGCTTGTCGCTCCAGATTTCGCTGAGGAATCGGCGGCGGAGAGGTTCACCGGGTCGGTTCTCGACGTGGTAGCCCAGCCGCGGCGTAGCAGGCGTCGACCACCGCCATGTTGGCGACCGCGTCGTCCGGTCCGGTCAGCACCGGCTCCCCCCGCAAGATGGCCCCGGTGAACGCTCGCAGCTGACAGGCATAGCTAGACGGCTGCCGCGACACGTGTTCGACAGCGCGTCGGGTCTCTGAGCGAACCACGAGACGATGCCACAGCTGGGGAACGTAGGGGTTCACCACATCCATCGTGCCGCGAGTTCCGCTCACCCGGGCACCGGCGCCCAGCACTTCGCGCGACAGCATGGACGCAGTGATCAACCCGGTGCAACCTTCGGGGAAAGCCAGCTCGGCTTTCAACAGCCGGTCCGCTGCCGTACGACGGGTCTTGGCTGTTGCGGAGGAAACGTGAGGTTCCGCGCCCGCCAGCGTCCGTAGCAGGTGGATGGTGTAGCAGCCGGCATCCATCAGCGCTCCACCGGCAAGCTGGTAGTCCCACCGGATGTCGTTCGGCGACACCAGTGGGAAGCACAGCCACGCCTCAATCTTGGTGATGGTGCCCAGCTCACCAGAGTGGAGGATCTCCAACATCCGCCCCGTCAAGGCGTGATACCGGTAATGAAAAGCCTCCATCACGACCCTGTCCGAGCGCCGAGCAGCCTCGGCGACCGACGCCGCCTCCTCGGCGTTGGCAGTGAACGGCTTCTCGCAAAGCACATGCTTGCCGGCCTGCAGCGCGGCTTTGGTCCAACGTCCATGCAGCCCGTTCGGCACGGCTATGTAGACGGCCTCGATGCTTGGGTCCGCGAGCAGTTGTGCGTACGAGCCGTACGCGGTGGGAATATTGTGTTTTGCGGCGAACTTGCGGGCGCGCTCGAGATCCCGTGCGGCGATGGCAGTCGCCTCAGCCTCCGGTTCCACGGCTGCGGGCTTCACTATGGCGGCAGGTGCGATCCTGGCAGCCCCGAGGATCCCGATGCGGACTCTTGTCCTATCCGTGTAGCGCGGGACCTTCTCGGCGCTTTCCTCATCCGACGGTTCAGCTGCCACGTCACTCCCGGAAGATCGAGGAACATCGGAAACACTATGCCCACGACGGCTGCCCTTCCACACCGCACGGGATGGCATGGACCTCGTTTCCCTGATCACTACGAACTACCCGCCGCGGTGCCCGATGTCTGACCGTCGAGCAGCAGCTGATCGAGGAGGCCATTGAGCACGGCAGGCAACCGAGTCCACTCGGGAGGTCGATACGGCCGGCGCCAAAAAGGGAGGACGTGTGGCGGTGGGCATGCTTCGACGGGCGCGTGGAAGCAGGTCAAGCGAGCACAACATCGAGCGGCGAGGAGATGCGGCGGTCACCACCCCCAAACCTCGCACGCAGTCTCACACGGCTCAGACGCCCCTGTGTGACGGCATTAGGGTGCCTGGGTGCTGAATGTCGCGCTCGCCTTCTTATCGGGACTGATTTGGGGCGTCGGCGACTTCGCAGGTGGCAAGGCAACCCAAGGCGCCGCTGCGCTGCCGGTCGTGTGGGTATCAAAGCTGGTGAGCCTGCCTCTGCTCGCGATCTATCTGGTCGCGACGTACGTCCCCGTGACGCCGATTGGCCTTGCCTGGGGTGCCATGGCAGGAGTGGCGGGCCTCGTCGGTTTGGTGCTGTTCTATCGCGCTCTTTCTGCTGGCGCCATGACGGTCGTTGCTCCGGTCACTGGCGTCACGTCGGCTGCGATTCCGGTGGTAGCCGGCCTCGTCTGGGGCGAGCGACCCTCCGGAGCGCGACTGCTGGGTGTTGGCTGCGCGCTGCTGGCGATCGCCCTAGTGAGCATCGCCCCCCATGCACCCGGACGTCCTCAGGTCGTCAGCTGGAGGCTGGTCGCTGTGGCGCTCGGCTCGGGCATCGGGTTTGGCCTGTTCTTCATTCTGCTCGCTGTCGCAGGGGACGCCGCAGGATCAGCCGGACTGTGGCCAATCGCCGGTTCCCAGCTGAGCGCGCTGATCATCGGTGGCTTGCTCATCCTCATGGCGCGACCTGGGCCGTGGCCTCGCCATGCTGGCTTGCGCTTCACCATGCTGGCAGGGCCCTGTGATATGACGGCGAACGCGCTCTTTCTTCTGGCCACGCGCGGTGGCGATCTCAGCATCGTCGCCCCGCTCGCCGCGCTCTATCCCGTGACAACAGTGATCTTGGCTTTGCTGATCGATCACGAACGGCTCCGCGGCATTCAGGTGGCTGGCCTGGCCTTCGCCGTAGCGGCCTTGGTGCTTGTCAGCAGTTAGAGGCTCAAGTTTCCGGCCGTGTCTCTGGGACACACCTGTAGCCTCTCTGGGGGAGGGAATGTGCACGCAGCCTGCGAATATCCGCGTCGGGTGGCGATGATCAGTATGCACACCTCACCACTCGCTACGCCGGGTCTCGGCGACGCCGGAGGTCTGAACGTGTACGTCGCCGAGCTGGCGCGGCGGCTTGGCGAGCGGGGCCTCAAGGTGGATGTCTACACCCGGCGAGACACCCCCGACGTGCCCGACATTGTTGATGTCCACGAGCACACCCGGGTGATTCATCTCACCGCCGGACCCGCTGAGTACGTCGCGAAAGAGACGTTACCTTCCCTGACAGAGGAGTTCTCCGCCCAGCTGGAGTCGCACCTTGATCAGCATGATCTGATTCATTCCCATTACTGGCTCTCCGGTCAGGTGGGTCTGCAGGTCAAGCGCAGTCAGGGCATCCCGCTTGTCCACACGATGCACACCATGGCTCGCGTCAAGAACGCCAAGCTCAGTCGCGACCAGCCTGTCGAGTCCGACATACGCGAGCAGGGGGAGGCTGCCATCGTTCGCTCCGCCGATGTGCTGACCGCCAACACTCCCGACGAGGCGGCCGAACTCTGTAGTCATTACGGGGCGCGGACCGAGCAGATCATGATCGTGCCCCCGGGCGTCGACCTGCACACCTTCCATCCCTGCAATCAACCGAAGTCACGAGCCCAATTCGGGGTGGCCCAGGACATCCAGGTGATCTTGTTCGTCGGCCGCATCCAGCCGTTGAAGGCGCCTGATGTGCTGATCAGGGCCGTTGCCGAGCTGACCCGGCGCGACCCCGGGCGCCGTGAGCGACTCCAGTTGATCATCATCGGTGGCCCAAGCGGGTCGAACGGCGAATGGTCGCGAACACTTGGTCCACTGGCCATTGACCACGGTATCGAAGACATGGTGGACTTCCGGCCGCACTCGGCGCGCTCAGAGCTGTTCCGCTGGTACTGCGTCTCGGACGTCGTTGCCGTTCCCTCCTACAACGAGTCTTTTGGACTCGTTGCGCTGGAGGCGCAGGCGTGCGGACGACCGGTGGTCGCCACTGATGTCGGAGGCCTCCGGCACACAGTTCGTGATCACTACAGCGGTCTGCTGGTGGATGGGCACGACGAGCGCCAATGGGCTGATGCGCTCGCGACGATCCTCGATGATCAGGACGAGATGATCAGAATGGGCACTAATGCGGCCGCGCATGCGGCGACGTTCAGCTGGGACAACACAGCAGCCGCAACGCTGCAGGCGTATCGAACGGCGCTGCTGGCTGCACGTTGAGCAAGACTGCGGACTGACGACTCCGAGTGCCGTTAGAAACCCCAGAAAACTCTCTCCACGACAGTCCTGGCCCTGCGGGTCACCCGCCTATAGTCGGCAAGCAAATGAGAAGACTCGCCTGGCCCGTATCCGAGCAGCTCTGCGAGGCTGGCTAGCTCCCGGTTGTCACTGGGCAGCGAATCCGAGCCGCGGCCCCGCATCAGCATGATCTGGTTGCGGATCCGGCTGGCGAGCGTCCATGCCGCCTCGAGGTGTCCAGCGTCCATCGGGTCGAGGATTCCGGCATCGCGCGCAGCCCGCAACGCCACGATCGTTTGCGAGGAGCGCAGGGCGTGCAGCCGATGGGCATGCTGCAGCTGGAGTAGCTGAACCGTCCATTCCACATCGGCGATCCCACCAGGTCCCAGCTTGGTGTGTTTGGCTGGGTTGGCGCCTCGAGGCAATCGCTCCGCCTCCACTCGAGCCTTCAGCTTGCGGATCTCGGTCAGCTGAGCCAGAGTCAACCCCCCTTCCGGCCAGCGGAGGACATCGATCTCGGCCATCAGGGCCTTACCGAGCTCTTCGTCACCAGCTAGCGCGTCAGCGCGAACCAATGCCTGGAGCTCCCAGGTGGACGACCACCGGCTGTAGTAGTTGCGGTACGCGCTGAGCGAGCGAATGAGCGCACCGCCCTTGCCCTCCGGCCGCAGGTCGGTATCGATGCTCAGAGACGGATCGGCGGCAGGTCGAGTCAACAGCTTCCGCATTTCGGTGATCACCGCGGCGGCAACCTTGGTGGGGTCGCTCTCCGGATCAGCACTGTCCTCCATCACGAACATGGCATCGGCGTCAGAGGCGTAGGACATCTCACGGCCACCCCACCGGCCCATCGCGATGACCGCGATCCGAGGCACCGGCTCGCTGCCGGAAGCTTCGCGTGCCACAGCCAGAGTGGCGTCGACGGTTGCGGAGGCTAAGTCACTGAGGGCCGCCCCTACGCTCAACACGTCGTTCTCGCCGACCAAGTCACCGGCTGCCACCCGAAACAGCTCTTGACGCCGGATCGCCCGGATCGCCTCCACCGCTGCGACGCTATTGCTCTGCCTCCTGGCGGCGGCGCGCATCTCCGCCTTCAGCTCGGCCAGCAACCGGGGTCGCAGTTCTTGATCGTCCGCGAGCATCTGCACTGTTTGCGGAGCCCGCTTCAGCAGCTCGACCGCGTACCGACTGGAGGCCAGAATGCGGGCCAGCCGCTCGGCCATTGCACCCTCGTCGCGGAGCGCCCGCAGGTACCATGGGGTAGCGCCCAGCGCCTCCGACACCTGGCGGAACGCCAGCAGACCATGATCAGGATTAGGCGCTTGCGCAAACCAGCCGAGCATCGCCGGCAACAGCTGGCGCTGAATCTCCGCCTGCCTGGTCACACCTTGGCTGAGTGCCGCGATGTGACGCAGCGCTGCCGTCGGATCCGCGTAGCCGAGCGCCCTCAGCCGGTCGAGTGCGGCATCGGTGGTCAGCCTGAGCTCCGTGGACGGGATCTTGGCCACCGCATCGAGCAGCGGTGAGTAGAAGAGCCGCTCATGCAGCCGGCGTACCCGCTGACTGGTGTGTCGCCAGGTGCCGAGCAGCTCCTTCACTGGGTCCTTGTAGCCGAGCGAACGGCCCAGCCGACGAAGATCATGATCATTGCTCGGCAGCAGGTGGGTACGCCGTAGATTGAAGAGCTGGATCCGATGCTCGAGCGTTCGCAGGAACCGATAGGCCAGCGCCAACCCCTTGCCGTCCTCGCGGCCCACATAGCCGTTGTCGATCAAGCTCCTGAGGGCCGGCAACGTGGCGCGCGATCTGAGACGCTCGTCAACTCTTCCGTGCACCAGCTGCAGCAGCTGCACCGAGAACTCGACGTCCCGCAAGCCGCCCTCACCCAGTTTGAGCTCGCGGCCCTGGTCCCGCGCGGGAATGTGGGCCACGACACGCTTGCGCATCGCCTGGGTGTCGGCAACGAAGTTCTCTCGCTCTGCAGCGCGCCACACCATCGGTGCCACCAGCTCAACGAAGGCTTGTCCGAGCTTCAGATCACCGGCAGCTGGGCGTGCCTTGAGCATCGCCTGGAATTCCCAGGTCTTGGCCCACTTCTCGTAATAGATGCGATGGCTTGCCAGCGTACGCACTAGCTGACCAGCCTTGCCCTCCGGTCTGAGGGCGGAGTCTACTTCCCAGATCGTCCCGGCTGAGGTATGTGCCGAGCAGACTCGGCTCGCCTCGGCCGCCATCCGGGTGGCGATCTGGACAGCCTGGTCGTTGCTGATCAGCGGCGTGCCGTCGGAGTCCAGTACGGGCTCGGCGACGAAAAGCACATCGACGTCGCTGACGTAGTTGAGTTCCTGGGCACCACATTTGCCGAGTCCGATGACAGCCAGCCGGGTCTGCAAAGCGTTCTCGCCAAGCTTGAGTCGAGCGATCGACAAGGCGGCCTCGAGAGTGGCATCCGCGAGGTCCGACAGCTCGTCGGCGATGTCATCGACCGCTTCGATTGGCTCTGGCGAGCAGAGGTCGCGGGCGGCTATGCGAAGCAACGCGCCGCGATAGGCGATGCGAAGATCATTACCGGTGGGGTCAGCCGCGATAGGCGTCGGCGATTCCGGGTCCGCGCCTGTCGCCTGCAGCAGCTCCCGCCGCAAAGAGTCTGCAGGCACCTTGACCAGTCCGGTCTCGAGCAGCTCAAGGTGTTCTGGATGAGCGATCAGATGATGGCTCAGCTTGTTGCTGCCGCCCAGAACCATGACCAGTTGGCGGGCCAGGATGGGCGCGGCTGCCAACCGGGCGAGCAGATTCGGGACCCGCTCAGAGAGCCGATCCAAGCTCATCAGTGCCAGGTCGGGATTGGCAGATTTGGCGAGCAGATCAAGCAACGGCGCATACTCATCGGCCCAGCGATCGATGACACGTTCTGCCGCCACCGCGTCGACGAAGCCTCGACGCGCCAGCGTGCCTTGAAGCGTCTCGATCCGGATCATGAGCTCGATGCTATTTCTTCTCTGCTCAGGCTTGCAGGGGACGAGCCGCGCGCACTCTGGCCTCCACTCCCAGGACTACTGGTCACTGGTAGCGTCGCCGCGGAGGTCGTGACTGATGGCAATCCCACGTTTGCCCGCGCAGCAGGCCTTGCTGGAGCAGTCGCGAACGGTCCTGAGGTGGTTGCAGGGCTTAGCGCCCGAAAGCTTCGAGCGCCTGACTGTGTTGCCGGGCTGGAGTGTGCGACAACTGGCCGGTCACCTTGTCCTTGTCCACAACGGCCTTGCGCAATCGATGTCGCAACCGACAATGGAGCCTGCTCTGCCGATCCATGAGTTCGTGAGACGTTATCGGCGCGACGTCGAGATGATCACGGCAGCAACGCTCGAGGCGTCGGCGGGGCTAACCGGCCCTGAAGTGGTGGAACGCCTCGAGTCTGCCATCGATGATCTTGCCGTGAGACTCGAGCCGGCCGTCCCGATGTCGCAAAGGATCAGTACCCGACGTGGTCCGACGACGATCGAGGATTACCTCGCGACTCGCATCGTCGAGCTAGTCGTCCATACCGACGACCTGAACCGCTCACTTCCCGAGGCGGCGCCAGCGCAGCTGCAGCGCAGCGCCCTCGCGCGGTGCACCCGTACCCTAACCGGCATCCTCGCCGGGCAGCATCCCGGCCGTTCCGTAGAAGTGCGAGTGCCGCCGTACGCCGCAGTGCAGTGTGGGATGGGCGATCCCGGGCCAACGCATACTCGCGGCACTCCGCCAAATGTTGTGGAGACCGATCCGCCGACCTTCCTCCGACTGGCGACCGGCCGCATTAGCTGGGCAGATGCGGTTGCCGCCGGCACAGTACGCGCATCCGGCCTCCGCACCAACCTCGCCCCGGCACTCCCCCTGCTCTCCTAATACCGACTTGTCGGTGATTTAGAGGTGGCTTGGAGGCTTAGAGGACTGGGAGGAGTCGGGTCAGCTCCATTGGTGTCACCTGACGGCGGTACTCCTCAAACTCCGCATGCTTGTTACGGAGGAAGAAGTCAAAGACGTGCTCTCCCAGCGTCTCCGCCACGAGATCGGACCGCTCCATGGTCCGGATAGCTTCGTCAAGATTGCGCGGCAGAGGTGAAATTCCGAGTGCTTGCCTCTCCCGTTCGGTAAGCGACCACACGTCATCCTCGGCCCCTTCCGGCAGCTCGTACTCGCCCTCGATACCGGCCAAGCCCGTCGCCAGAATGAGCGCAAAGGCCAGATAGGGATTGGCGGCCGAGTCAATCGAGCGCAGCTCGACGCGGGCCGACGAGCCCTTGTTCGGCTTATACATCGGCACCCGGACCAGCGCGGAGCGGTTGTTGCGACCCCAACAGATGTAGCTGGGCGCCTCGCCACCGCCGGCGAGCCGCTTGTAGGAGTTGGTCCACTGGTTGGTCACGGCGGTGATCTCGGCGGCGTGCCGCAGCAGACCGGCAATGAAGTAGCGCCCCACCTTGGAGAGGTGATGTTCCGCGCTCGCGTCGTAGAAAGCATTGGTGTCACCCTCGAAGAGCGACATGTGAGTATGCATGCCGGACCCGGGATGCTCGGTGAACGGCTTAGGCATGAAGGACGCGTGGATGCCCTGAGACAGCGCAACTTCCTTGACCACCACGCGGAAGGTCATCAAGTTGTCGGCGGTTGACAGCGCGTCAGCGTAGCGGAGGTCAATCTCCTGCTGGCCTGGACCACCCTCATGGTGGGAGTACTCCACCGAGATCCCCATCTGCTCCAGCATGGTGATCGCGCGGCGCCGGAAGTCAGTTCCCAGGCTCTGCGGTGTGTGGTCGAAATAGCCCGACTGGTCGACCGGCGTTGGCGGTTTGCCTGGCTCGATCGGATCCTTGAACAGGAAGAACTCCACCTCTGGGTGTGTGTAGAAGGTAAACCCGAGATCGGCGGCCTTCTTGAGTGCCCGCTTGAGCACATAGCGGGGATCGGCGTACGAGGGCGACCCGTCTGGCATCGTGATGTCGCAGAACATCCGCGCGGTAGCCGGGCTGATGTCCCGCCAGGGCAGTACCTGGAAGGTCGATGGATCAGGGTGAGCCAGCATGTCGGACTCATAGACCCGGGCGAAGCCTTCGATCGCCGAACCGTCGAAGCCCATGCCCTCGGCAAAGGCGCCCTCGAGCTCGGCGGGCGCGACAGCGACCGATTTCAGGAAGCCAAGAACATCGGTGAACCACATCCGGACGAACCGCACATCGCGCTCTTCGATCGCCCGCAAAACGAACTCGGTCTGCTTGTCCACGCGGCCCAGTCTGCCGCCCAGCCTGTAACAGCAGAGTTACGACGCTCGCAGCCGGTCTCGTGGCGCATTCACAAGCATCTACCTCCACCAGCCCGAACGACTCGTTCACATTCCGACCCGTCTGGTCGATGCGTCGGCTCTAGCGCCGCGTCGTAGTCTCGTGCCGTGCCTCATCTGCGGATTGCCATGGCTCAGGTCAACGCGACCGTTGGAGAGATCTCAGGCAACGCCAACCTTGTCATGGACTGGTCGAAACAAGCAGCTGATGCAGGTGCGCACCTCGTGCTGTTCCCCGAGATGATGCTCACCGGATATCCCGTTGAAGACCTCGCTCTGCGGCGCAGCTTCGTCGAGGCCTCCCGGATCTCGATCAATCGTCTAGCCGCACGGCTGCTCGACGCAGGTCTTGGTGATCTTGTCGCGGTGGTGGGATATCTCGACCGCATCGATGAACCCGGCCATCCCAAGGGCGGGCACCCACAAAACGTGGCTGCAGTGCTGCATCAGGGTCAGGTGATCTGTTCCTACGCGAAGCACCACTTGCCCAACTATGGGGTCTTCGACGAGTATCGCTATTTCAAGCCCGGTAACGAGCTCCACGTGCTGCGTATTCGTGGCATCGACATCGCGATCGCCATCTGTGAAGACTTGTGGCAAGACGGCGGCCCTGTCGCCGCGGCCGCCGAGGCGAAAGCCGGCCTGTTGGCGGTGATCAACGCCAGCCCCTACGAGCGGGACAAAGACGACGTACGCGGCGATCTGGTCAGGCGTCGCGCCCGGGAAGCTGGCTGCCCGCTGGCATACGTCAACCTCGTCGGCGGCCAGGACGAGCTGGTTTTCGACGGCGACACCATGATCGCGCGTGAGGACGGCACTATCGTGGTGCGCGCCCTGCAGTTCGTCGAAGAGCTGGTCGTTGCCGATCTTGAACTTGCCCCCGGGAGGGCACCGCTGCAGGCCGAACTTGCCGAGGGCACGGTACCCGCAGAGTTCGGTCAGAGCGGCATGATCATCTTGAGACACCACATCTCCGATGCCGGAGATGCACCTACTGAGTTGATCACTCCAGTGCTGGCGAAACCGCTGGAAGCGATGGCCGAGGTCTATCTCGCGCTCGTCATGGGCCTGCGGGACTACTGCTCCAAGAACGGGATCGAGCGAGTCTTTCTCGGACTGTCGGGCGGCATCGACTCAACGCTGGTGGCCACTTTGGCCTGCGATGCCCTCGGCGCGGACCGTGTCTACGGCATCTCCAATCCCAGTGCCTACTCTTCGGAGCATTCGAAGAGCGACGCCGCCGAGCTGGCTGCCCGTACCGGCTTGCACTTCATGACCGTGCCCATCGCCCCAGCGGTGGCAGCGTTCGACCAGATGCTCGATATCGATGGCATCGCGGCCGAGAACCTGCAGGCGAGGATCCGCGCCGTGATCTGGATGGCCGAGTCTAACCAGCATCCCCCTTCGATCGTGCTGGCTTGCGGCAACAAGAGCGAGCTCGCCGTCGGATACAGCACCATATACGGCGACGCCGTCGGCGGCTATGCACCGATCAAGGACGTGCCGAAGACCTGGGTGTGGAAGCTGGCCCGCTGGCGCAACGAGCAAGCTGCAGCGCGCGGTGAGACTCCGCCTATACCTGAGAACTCGATCATCAAGGAACCCAGCGCCGAACTGCGCCCAGGTCAGAAGGACACCGACTCACTGCCACCGTACGAGCTACTCGACGACGTCCTGGACGATTACGTAGAAGGGGACGCGGGTCGCGAAGAGATCGTGGCAATGGGCTTCGATCCTGAGCTGGCCGACCGGGTGATCAGGATGGTCGATCGCGCGGAGTACAAACGACGCCAGTATCCGCCAGGCACCAAGATCAGTTTCAAGGCATTCGGCCGGGACCGGCGGCTGCCGATCACCAATGGCTGGCGCGAGGGTCGCTGAGGTGAAAACACTCTGCTGCCGGAGGCCTGAGCTCTCAGATCCTCCGATGCTCCGGTAGCCGCTGATGGCAGTTGCCGGCTGGTACCCCGACCCTGCGGGGGTGCCGGGGCGATACCGCTACTGGGACGGCTCCAGTTGGTCGACCGTCACCACCGACGACCCACGCCGGCCCACCGCGGCTGAGAGCCCTGCGAGCGGCCCGACCCCGAGTGAGCCTTTCAGCGGCGAACCGCCCAATCGGCGAGCACGCTGGCGTCGGCGTGCTGTAATCATCGGCGTCCTTGCCGTTGCGGTGAGCACGGTTGTTGCGGTAGCCATCCTCATCGGCAACTTCCGCTCACTGGTCGACAACCCTCTACCCAGCGCCACCGTGAGTCCCGGTGATGTCCCGTCCCCCGCCCGTACGCCGACCGCCACGCAGCTGCCCTCCGCGACTCCCTCGCCGGTGCCACTCGTGCCCTGCCCGAAGGGGAACCCTAATCAGCGGGCTCCGCATCCCAGCGACGGTCGGGTGTACGGCGGAAACCTGTCGTTCGAGGCGCAACCCACATTTGAGTTCGCGGCGCTCGAGCCACGCTTCAGCTTCGCCTACGACGTGCTCCAGCAGACGCTCCCGGTCAGCCAGAACCCGGCTTGGATCGCGCAGCTCGCGGTGGGGCAGCTGCGCGGGGCGGACGGCTTTGTGCATGACGCCCGGAATACGGTCGAGAGCTTGGCGCAGTGCATCACCACCGGCATCATGTACAGCCCGTATGTCCCCACCCGAAGCGATATTCGCAGCGAGAGCCTCAGCATCGACGGCCGTCGTGGATGGCTCATCGAGAGCGAGATCACTGTCGACCGACCCGATGTCGCGCTGCTAGGTGATCACGTGATCTTCATCGTGGTACGCGATGGCAAGGACTGGGGTTTCTTCTTCGGTGCCGTACCAATCGGCAATGCCCAGCTAGACGCGGTGCTCGCCAGCACGGTACGCGGGCTGCGTGCCAGCTGAGGCTCGCTAACTCTCGACCGCCTCCTCCGAAATCACGGTCATCGATTCCAGCAGCGGTGCGCCGAAGGTGGTGGCCATCGCAACATCGCTGGCGTCGCGACCGCGTCCGATAAGCACCCGCCCTTTACGCCGCTCGTTGTTGCGCGGATCGAATGTCCACCAGCGATCACCCAGATAGACCTCCATCCAGGCGGCGAAGTCCATGGGCAGATCGCGAGGCGGGACCTCGATCTCGGGCAGGTAGCCGAACACGTAACGAGCGGGGATATTGAGCGCGCGGCAGAACGAAACCGCGAGGTGTGTGAAGTCCCGGCAGACTCCATAACCGCTG
>JBKOUS010000042.1:0-4196 GCA_046723505.1 Actinomycetota bacterium | reverse complement strand
TGGGAAGCGTCGTACCAGCACCAGGGCTTGCGCAAAGCAGATGGCGCCGCCAACCACCGCGAGCACCGATAGCAAGGGCACATTCTGCTGTAAGGGAGAGTAAGAAATCACTGCGACGCCGGCGAGAGCGAGAAGGGTTCCGATGACTGCTGCGGCAGCGAGGCGATCAGGCGGTGACCGATCTTCGCTGGCTGAAGTGGGGACATGCTCCTGAACCCATCGACCGTGAGTGGTGGCATGCTGCCACGGTTCGCGAGGCCGGCCGCAGCGGGCTTCCCAGGACGTGGGTCGCGAGCGACCAGAGTGGAGCATTAGGTGCGGTAGGTCTCGGTCAGTTCGACATCGAGGAACGCCGCGACCGCTCGCCGTGGGTGCTGGGCATGATCGTTCGGCCCGACCGTCGCGGAGCAGGTATCGGACGGCTTCTGCTCGCACACCTTGAGAGGTGGGCATATCGGCAGGGTTACGAGCAGTTGTGGGTTGCGACAGGAGGGGCGGCGGTCGGCTTCCACAGCGATGCGGGTAGCGGATCTATGAGACGGTGGACGGCGACTTCGAGCCGGCGACAGTCCTGACCAAAGAGCCACGAGCCGAGCCGATGTAGTGCATCGCTATCCCGGTTCAGGGTCCCCTACGGATCACCGGTGTTTGGCAGCTCATCCGCTTCCGGGTGTGACAAAGGTTCCGCTGAAACGCGATCCGGTTGGCGGTTCCGCTTCCGGGTTCTCAGTGCGGCGTCGGCAATGGCCGTACGATCGCTTGGATCGCCCACGACGATGAGTGTTGCCTGGCGATCGGTTACTGGCTAGTGGTAGAGCAGCTTGCAGAAGGTAGGAGGGCCCGATGTCAAGCTCAATGGTGTACGTCATCGCGATCATCGTCGGTCGCTGCGGTGCGATGAGTTTGAAGTCATGCTGATCTACTCGATGGGCGTCTCGGTGGACGGCTTTATCGCCGACCGGGAGGGCGCGTTCGGGTGGTCGGTCCCTAGCGAGGAGCAGTTTCGTTTCCACATCGCGCAGGTACTCGAGCTCGGCGGCTATCTGTGCGGCCGGAGGCTTTACGAGACGATGCTGCCGTGGGAGACGGATCCGTCGATGCGCGACAACGAGCTCGGGGCCGCTTTCGCCGACGTCTGGTGCGGTATCCCGAAGGTCGTGTTCAGCCGCACGCTCGGCAGCGTTCAGAGCAACGCCCGGCTCGCCGAGGCGTCGGTGGCTGAGGAGGCCGCTGCGGCGCTCGACGCGACCGACAAGGACGTCTCGATCGGCGGCGCCGGCCTGGCGGCGGCGGCGATCGAGCTCGGCCTCGTCGACGAGCTGCGCATGTTCCGCTATCCGGTCGTCGTCGGTGGCGGCACGCCGTTCCTGCCGCCGGTCACCGAAGACGTCCCGCTGGACCTGATCGAGACCAGGACGTTCGGCTCGCGGGTGATCTATGAGCGCTACGGGCGCGTCCGCGATGAGTCGCACTGACACCGCCGTCCGAGTCATCAGCGCCTCGCCGGACCGGGTATTCGCCGCGCTGACCAGCTCCGACGCGCTTGCCATGTGGCTACCGCGGGACGGATGACCGGCCGGTTCGAGCACTTCGATGCGCTTTCAGCGGATCCTACCGACAGGTCCTGGCGTACGCGCACGCGTCGGCCGCGCGGGGGACGCCATGGGAGGTCACCCCGTCGACGCCCGATCACGCGTCGGCATGTGATATCTCTGACGGAGCGCGACCGAACCGAGAGCAGTCCTGGGCCACGCAGGGAGTCGGCCGGCATCCAGTGGATCATTACGCTGGAGAGAGCCGAGGGCCGGAAGCACACACGAGTCCGCGGCGGCGTTGCTGATATTTCAAGCCCGCCTCGGACCATAGAAGTCGTCGCGTGAATCGCATCAGTGCAATATCGATCAGCCGATAAGAGATCGGGTGCGGCCTCAGGTCAGACGTAGGCCGGGCGCTGCGCGCTCGACTGAGCACGAAGGCGGCGATAAATAGCAGCATCGCGACTGGTCCAAAAGGTGCAGCATGATCGATTGCTCCAATGACTCCGGCCAGAGCCAATGGAATCGTTACAGTTCGCCGACCTCCGGCTTGGCTCAACGCAACTGCAGCGGCGATAACGGTGACTGCCCAGGACAATGTGCCGATGAGATAGAGCGTCAGGGGCACGGGTTGATGTACGAGGCTTGCAAGGACGTCGCTGACCCCCTATTAGCACGGCCTGCTCGGCTGGCAGCAGTTCGCTTCCATACCTCACAATCAGCCCGTTGCTCGGGCCGACGACTGCGTCGAAGGCGCTGTAGAAAACGAGGTTTGGCAGGAGTGCCACGCGACTAATGCGCGCCACGGTGCTGGTCAATCCATCGATCAGCCAGTGGATCCCGACCGCCAGCAGCAGGATAAGCAGCAGACCATACAACGTGGATCGCAATCCATAAGCCCGCATGGCCCTTCAGCCCGGTGTAGATGCCGGGAGCGTTCCCCATCAGCGACGAGATGGAGGAACCCTGTGATAGCGAACGCGATCGGCGCTCCGAATACGGTCAAAATCCGCCCCGGGTGGGGTCGAAGATCGGTAATGCCCATGACTTGCGTCGAGCCTGCCACCTCGTGAGTACACCTGTTCCTGGCGATCCGAAGTAAGCCCCTGCAACGAAGACCTCGGTCATATCGGGTCGAGAAGCGCCTCGTCCACGTAACACCACACCCAGTCCATACCCCGCTCTTTGTAGGGCCGGGTCAAGGGATGGCCAGTTTGGCGGAAATGCTCTCGGGCGTGCTTGTTCTTTGACTTGTCGCAACAGCCGACGTAACCACACAGCAGGCACATCCGAAGCGCCGGCCACGAGTCTCCAAGCGCCAGGCACTTCCCACACACCTCCGATGCGGGACCGATGTCCGATCGAGCTAGGTGCACATGGGCACACGGTTTGGAGCGAAACTCCCCGGTCCACAGCCGCCGCAAGAATACGTTGATGATCTTCGTGGGAGTTTCTCCCTTCAGGGAATCTGGGTCAGGCAACGTTTCTTCCTGTCCACTGATCGTCGCATGAGTGCCCAACCACTCCTTGGTGAATCTTGGACCGGTCCGGCTGAACGGACTGAACGACTGGCTATATGCGGCGTTCAATGATGGCCTGGATGCTCCTGAGCAAAAGCGGAACAGAAGAGAACCCGGACACTGACGCCGCGGCTCCGCGCCTGTTCATCCTCCGCTCGGCCTGAGCAGACGAAGATCGCCGGCCGATCCACATACCCTCCGAGTCTTAGATCAATAGCCCATCCCGACCGGCACGTCCGAGCAGCCGGCACAGAGTCCCAGTGCCCGTGAAGGTTCCGCATCTGACCTGCCCAAGTGTCCGCAAGCCGGTCCCCCTGCGAGAGGGCGCTTCGCGAGGCCGCGGTGCAGACGCTGAACGTAGGCGGGATGGGCATGTTGATGATCTGTGCGGCCTCTCGTTTGCAAGGCATGCAGCAATTCGATACCGCATACGGCCCCGCCAGGCCGGAGATGGAATCGCGGCGCTGTCAGCTGCGGCGTACTCAATCAGGCAGGCTGGTTTGATTGTGGCAGGATGCAGGCGAGAGTCCGGTGAAATGAGCGCGACGCACCAGTCACCGACGCCGAGCCCCGACGTGGATGCCTGATCGTGATCGACCACATTGTGTATGGGGTGCCGCGCCGCCTGGCACAGGCGGTCGCGTGGTTCGCCGGTCTCACAGGGGCGCAGCCAGCGCGTGGCGGCAGCCATGAGGGGATGGGCACCGCGAATTTCCTCATCGGCCTGGGCGCCGGTGCTTATCTGGAGATCATCGGCCCGGACCCCGATCAGCCACAGCCGGTAGGCGGGCGGTGGTTCGGAATCGACCGGCTCACCGCCCCCCGCATCGTCACCTGGGCCATCCGTAGCGCTGACATCGACGGCTCGGTGGCGGCAGCGCGAGCGTTGGGCTACGACCCCGGCCAGCCGACAACCATGACCCGGCGGTCCGACGCAGGAGACGTCTTGCAGTGGCGGCTCACGCCACCGCAAATCGAACTCAACGATGGGCTGGTGCCCTTCCTGATCGACTGGGGCAGCACCCCGCACCCGACAAGCCGTGACCTCCCCCGCACCCGGCTAACCTCCTGGACCGCCATCCACCCGACCCCTGGCATCCTTCAGGGGCCTCTCGCAGCGCTCGGATGCCAACTCGACATC
>JBKOUS010000122.1:0-5876 GCA_046723505.1 Actinomycetota bacterium | reverse complement strand
AACGCTCATCCCGGCCAGGTCGGCGACCTCGCTGCGACGCAGCCCCGGGACCCGGCGACGCCCCGCCTGAGGTACCCGGGCCTGCTCGGGAGTGATCTTGGCACGCCGCGAGGTCAGGAACTCGCGGACTTCGGCGCGATTGTCCACGTCAACGACAGTACGACCGCAGCCGGGTGGTTGGCATGCCCTATCAGTACACCTATCAACAGAGACTTTCCCGTGGTCTGTGCCGCGGATTTGCTAGAGAACATGACAACGACTTTCCGATCAGTCCGTCGCCGGATCTGTGCCGTGTTGGCTACCGCTTCGGTGGTCACAATGCTGGCCGGTTGCTCGACCGGTAGCCCGACAGCGGGCATCAATACGACCGCGCCGTCCCCGAGCGCGGTTGTGAGTACGCCTTCAGCCTCGACCGGCTCGGTGCGCATCGTGCTGCGGTTCGGCGACGAGTTCGCGACCGCAGCGCTGTCTGACACGCCAGCGGCACGCGAGTTCGCCGCGATGCTGCCACTGCAGCTGAAACTGCACGACCCGATGGGCCAGGCCAAGTCCGGCCCGCTGCCCCGGCCGATCGATGCCACCGGTGGCGAGCCGGTGTTCGACCCCGCTGTCGGCGATATCTACTACTCGGCCCCTAGCAGCACGTTCGCGATCTTCTACGACGACCTTGGTCAATCCATCCCTGATCCGGGCCTAGTCCGGCTCGGAACGGTGGACACCAGGACGGACCTAATCGCCGAGGCCGGCAACCGCTTTACGGTCCAGATCTACCTCGCTGACTACGTCAGGTTCTGATATGTCGACTGCCGATTTCCCTGGTGTGCGGTGGCACGGTCACTGGGTGGCCCCGGATGTTCCCGAGTTTGTGATCGATCCGACGAGTGTTGGTTCTGATCTTCCGCCGGCTGAGTTCTCGCGGGCGCAGTTTCGTCGAGTGTTCGACGTCGAGGCTGTTCCGCCGCGGGTACCGCTTCGCCTGTCGGCGGATTCGCGGTACGTGTTGTGGGTCAACAGTGCCGAGGTCGGCCGGGGTCCGATCCGGTCCCAGCCGCGACGGCTGCGGTACGACGAGTATGACATCGCGCCGTATCTGCGGCCCGGGGCGCAATGTCGTGGCGGTGCTGGTCACCTATGGCTTGGCAACACGGCGTCGGCAGCCTGGGCCCGCGGACTTTGGGACCAGGCCCGTCACGGATATGAGGACTTCTGGGACCGGTATCGCGGGAGCTACGTCGATCACATCGTGGGAGGCGAACGGCAGCTGGCGATGTCACAAGCCGCCGGTGCCGTTGCGATCGTGTCCGGACTGGCCCCCCACGATCGTTGGGCGGCATCGTCGACGTCATCACTGACCCCACCCGGCTCGTCATCCGGTCGTGGACGGCGGCTACGACATGACCAAGATTGTGGAGCACTCCCTGGGGATCTACCGGATCGACTGGGATGTCGACCGTGAGATCGTGTTGGCCGAACCCTTCTTCAGCTACGTCGTGCACGACGCAGTCGCCGCAGCTGGCCGGAGCGACCAGTTGCCGGGCCTGCTACGGCGGTGGAGTGTGTTCCTGCACGACGGCTTCGACACCTTCGGAGAGTGCTGGGGGTGGGGCACACCAGTCCACGCCTGGAGCGCCACACCAACCAAGGACCTGGTCTGGTAGGTGCTCGGCGTCACCCCCGCCGAGCCGGGGTACGGCACGGTCCGAGTCGCGCCCCGACCTGGCGCCATCGAACGCTTGGCCGGCGCGGTGCCCACTCCGCACGGACTCGTCCGGGTAGAGGTCGAGGACGGTCAGGTCCGCGTGGACAGCCCAGTCCCGGTGCAATTCGTGTCCCTGACCGGGCACGAGTCCTCCACGGCGGCCGGACAGTGAGTTCACCCTGTGACCGGTCGTTCGGGGCGCTGCGCGTGCTGGGGGCTTGTCGTGCGGTGGGTTAGCGTCGTGGAGGTTGTCGGTGTCTGCAGTTGAGGTCATCGGCTGGGCCGGCACTGTATCCGGAACGATCCTGGGCCTGCCCCAGGTGCTGCGGCTTGTCCGGACCGGCCGGGTTGACGGGCTGTCGCTGACGGCGTGGCGGGCGATGCTGGTGGTCAACCTCACCTGGACTGCGCACGGCATCAGCATCGGACAGGTTCCGCAGATCGTGACCAGTGTCCTGAGTCTGTGCTCTACCGTCCCCATCCTGTATCTGATGGCGCGCGAACTGCAGCGACTCTTGCTGCCGGTGCTGCTACCGGGGCTGCTGGCCGCAGGAGTTCTGATCGCGGTCGACCAGATCCTCGGGTCTGCCGCCTTCGGCACGGCGGCGATCATCGCGGCCGTCGTCGCCAACGCCGGTCAGAGTATCGAGCTGGTTCGCTCCAAGCGCATCGTCGGCGTCTCGGTGCTGTTCCTGGTCCTCGCCGTGGTGAACCAAGGGTTTTGGCTGTCCTGGGCGATATTGGTGCCCGGCGCCGGCACTATGATCTTCGCCACCGTCACCGGAATCATCACAGTGTTCAACCTGATCTGGTGGTCGCTGCGCATCCTTGGACTGCGGCCCCTTCTTGCTGCCTGCCACCGCCGGCTACCAGGCCATGGACACCCGGCAAGCGATCAAGGTCCTCCTCCGTCCCTAACCGCGACCCACCACAGCGACCCCTGACATGCCAGGGAAGTAAGGAGCACAAATGCCCAACACGACTGGAAACATCGACGGCAAGGTCGCGTTCGTGACCGGCGCCGCCAGCGGCATCGGCCGCGCCACCGCACTGGCGTTCGCCCGCGAAGGCGCCAACATCGTCGTCGCCGACATCGACCAACAAGGCAACCAGGACACCGCCCGCATGATCGAGGACCTCGGCGGCCAGGCCCTCGCCGTCAGCTGCGACGTGACCAGCGGTGAGGATGTGCAGGCCGCCCTCACCAAGACAGTGGAGTGGTTCGGGCGCCTGGACTACGCCTTCAACAACGCTGGCGCCGAACAGCAGCCAAAACCGACTGCCGACATCACCGAAGAGGAATGGGACCGGATCATCACCATCAACCTCCGGAGCGTGTTCTTGTGCCTGAAATACGAGATCCCGCTGATGCTCCAACACGGCGGTGGCGCGATCGTCAACACCTCCTCCGGCGCCGGAATCAAAGTCTTTGGCCGCGGCGCCGCCTATGCCGCCGCAAAACACGGCGTGGTCGGCTTGACCAAAGACGCCGCACTCGACTACGCCTCATCGAACATCCGGATCAACGCCATCTGCCCCGGCATCATCGACACCGAGATGATGGACCGCTTCACCGGTGGCACCCCGGAAGAACGGGACAGGGTCATCGCCCAAGAACCAATCGGACGGATGGGCCGACCCGACGAGATCGCCGCGACCGTCGTCTGGCTGTGCTCCGACGCAGCCTCCTTCGTCACCGGACACGCCATGGTCGCTGACGGCGGCCAGACTCTGTAGACCCGCTGTTGAACACCAGATGACAACTTTCTAGCTCACGGTCGAACGCCTGATCACCCGTGAGGCGAAGGAAGACGAGCTGCCACTCCCTCGCAACCTGCGGTCCGCCGAGGAGAACGTCGCACCCGATACCCTGCCCCAGCCAGCTCGTCCGAGATCGGCGGGCCCGTCGGCCTTCGCCTAGGCCGGAGGTGCCGTGGAGTCCCCTACCCGCCTCCCCGCCGTCGACCATCGCCACGGCCCGGTTCCGTGCACTACACGCCCCTCGTGGTGCCGGGCCAGCCAGCGAACGCCGGCGACCTGCAAAGCGACCGACCAGTCCGGCAACAGCGCCTAGGCGGACTTCACGGTGGATGTCCGGGTCGCGGTCGCTGAGCCACTCAGCCTGCGACAGGGGTCAGCGCCGCGCACAGGCTGTGATGCGTCGAGGCTTCCTTCTACGCCGTCGAGGCGGCTACCGCGAACGCCGGACCCCAACTTTGCAAGCTCCGGGGCAGTCCTAGCGACGACGCAGACCACGGGCACAGTCCAACTGCGCGGGTGGACCTACCTATCACGCCCCTTCACTGCACGGCTATTCATCCTCCCATGCAAGTGAGGTCGACAGGTCGCGTAAGTCGTTCGCTTGCTCCTGCAGATCCTTCGCTTTCTGCTCGGCGATGGCGATGACACCGGCGAGAGCGATGAAGCGGCGCGGCGGCTGCTCCTGAACGCGGCACCCTCTCGCGGCTGTCTCGGGTGTCAACTTCGATCATTGAGCGGTGTAGCCGCCGTCGACGGGGAGTGCGACTCCGACGACGAAGCTGGCGCCGGGGCTGCACAGCCACAGGACGGATGCGGCGATCTCCTCGCCCTGGCCGAGGCGGCCGATCGGGGTCGCAGCGGCAGCCTCGGCCGGGTCGAGCTCGCCCTTCGCGATCATGTCGGCGACCATCGGGGTCTCGATGGTGCCGGGGCAGATGGCGTTGATGCGGATCCCGCGGGGCGCGTACTCCAGGGCGGCGCTGCTGGTCAGCCCGATCACGCCGTGCTTGGACGCGTGGTAGGCAGCCCGGCCCGGAAGTCCGACGAGACCGCCGAGGGAGGAGCAGTTGACGATGGCGCCGCTGCCCTGGGCGCGCATCTGGCCCAGCTCATGTTTCATGCACGCCCACACCCCGCGCAGGTTGATCGCGTTGACCCGGTCGAAGACCTCGCCTGGTTCGTCGGCGGCATCGCTCGGTGGAACCTGGATGCCGGCGTTGTTGAACGCCATGTCGAGCCGGTCGAACGTGTCGACGCTCGCCTTCACCATGGCCGCCACGCTGTCCTCGTCGGACACGTCACAACGAACACCAAGGACCCGGTGGCCAGCGGCTGCCAACTCGTCTGTGGCCGTACCAAGCATTGTCTCGTTGATGTCCGCGATGACGACCGCAGCCCCCGCCTCGGCGAACGCGCGTGCGGTGGCAAGGCCCATGCCGGAGCTCCCGCCCGTCACGAGTGCTACCTGGCCAGCGAAGTTGTAGGTCGGGTTCACGGGCCTTGACTCTCCTTCTGTCGATGTTGTCTGCGTTGTGAATGGCCGTTCCCAGCAAGTGGGACCCGGCGTCTAGCTGAAGATCGCGGCCGCGTCGCGCCGGACAATTCTGTGATCGTCACGGCCACCTTGGGTGATCAGCTGCGTTCGATCGTGACCTGGAAGTTGTCGTCTTGGTGCTCGATCAGCTCCATCGCGGTGTCGAATCGGCCGATGCGAACGATGCCGTTCCAGTAGCCGACGTCGCCGTAGTAGAACACCAGATCACCCGAGGGTGCGTAGTAGCCGATATCGCCGATGTCTGGGTCGGCTCCTGCTGGTACGCCGTCCGTCGACAGCGGCCGAGGGAGTCTCGCAAGCTTCTCGACGTGGTTGAAGTCTTTGAAGGTCAAAGTGAGCGGTAGTTGGGCGGCGAGGTCGCGTGCGGTCGCGTTGTCGTCCAGTCGTGCGGTGATCATCGTGTCGGCGATGGTGATCTTGATCGGCGTCTCATCCACGTCGATGACCTTACGACAGATCCTGCTTGGTTGGGATGCCCTATCAGTACACCCAACAACAGAGGCTTCTCCCGCTCCAGGGGGCGCGATCTCCTGGAGAACACGAACGTAATGGGGCGACTCAGCTCCCCCGTACGATGCAGTACTGCTAGCGGGCTGCGCTGTGGATGAACCGGTCAAAACTCGCCTCGAACTGAGTCCTCAACCCTGACAGGGACCCCCGCCACGGCCGATGCGAACGACCCGAACGGCGCACGAGACGCACCGTAAGCCGATGTAGTTAGTGAGGCGAAAGGAGGCACATGGCACGTATCTTCATTACCGGTTCCGCCGGCGGGTTGGGTCGGGCGGCCGCACAAACCCTGCTCGGCGGTGGGCACGAGGTCATTGTCCATGCCCGTAGCGTCGAGCGATTGGCCGCGGT
>JBKOUS010000057.1:0-7852 GCA_046723505.1 Actinomycetota bacterium | reverse complement strand
TCCCTGGGACACCGGGACCTGATGCCCTAGGTGAGCCAACCACGGCCCGTCCAACAGGAAGCAAAGAGAACGGGAGGTGCTTTGTGCGACGCAGCTCGGCTGCTTAAGCCACCGGTTGTCGGATGATCGTACGGAGCCGCTCAGGAGCGGCGCGTCGCGGATCCCCTAGATAGATCTCATGATGCTTTTGCACATGTCCGTCGAAGGTGAAGCCTTGCTCATCGATGAAGGCGTGCAGTCTGGCGATTGTGGGCCCTTCGGTGCTGTATGGGCCGACGTGCAGAATCTGCGCCGCGCGACCCTCGGTGAACTTCCCAAGTCTGATATTGGCCGCAGCCGGTAGGTCCTTCTTCTCCTGCACCTGCTTGATCGTTTCGGCGAACAAGTCATCAGTCAGAACATCCGGCTGTCGGATGATCATGGTCCAGTCCCAGGCGGACTTGTCACCGGCGGCAAACGCGCTCAGGTCTGACGTCCACCACAGCCCTTCCAGAGACCCGACCTTGTAGTCAAAGCCGCTCAACCGCTTGATCGAGAATTTCAGCGCGTACGACAACGCGTACAGAGCTTGCAGTGCGTCCTGATAGCTGGAGCTGGTGTTGGGATCACCGTGACCGTCGATCATGAGAAAGATCATTTCGGGCACCTCGACCATTCGCGGTGTCGATGTGGCCCGATAGAGGTCTGCTGTCACATCAGATTTCGCCGGCACACCGATCACGTTTGTCGCTTGTGACCCCTGCGTCAAGGGTGGCTGAATTCATGAGCTCACGTCCTCTCGTTGGGTGCACCGTCGCAAGCCCAGCAACAGCGGGCTGTCCGAACTCAGTTGGCCTCTGGCGCGACCGGGTTCTGTGACAAGTCTGGGACCTTTGTCGACTCAAATAGTGGTCACGCGATCTCGGATGAAGATCAATATCGTAAGAAATAGAGCAAGGCCTGCGAGGGTCTCCCCAGCGGCAGCGAGGTCTTGGAGCCAGGTAGGCGGGACGGCGGCACGGGTAAGAAGGCTAGCCGGGTGACCTGGCCGGACAGGGCGTCCATTCCGCTGTAATCCGGCCAGGCTCGCCAGGTCTAAAGCCGCGATTGAGGTTACACCGGCCGGGTCAGTGCCTCACAGGGCCGCTCACGGCCCGCCCGAGCCCGGCGCACGTCACGTCATCGGCGCCGAAAGGTGAACTCCTCTCTGACCTTCGCGTACGTAACCAAGCACCAGCGTTGACGCCGCGTCCCGAGCGGGCTCACTTGCCGAGTAGGGACCTCCGCGCAGACCGGAGCCTGGCCTGGACCGTCTTGGCCCGGACGTTTCGCGCCGGCCTCGATCCGTCCGGGCTGACGTAGGCGACCGAAGACTGGCTTCGCCCGCTCGGCCACGAGACGCCGTCAAGGCCTGCCGATCCGCCCGGGGTCGCGGAGTGATGCACGAGACCACCGACAACCTCCGCGGCGTACTGCGGAACCAGTCGGGGCGCCTGGTCAGGCTTCCGCAACGCCGGCGCCTCGGGCGGAAGGTCGAAGTTCAGGCCCTGGACCCCGGGCACCGAGGCAGGCTGACCGCTAAGCCAACGCCGGGGTTCGCGCCCGCGGCCTGCCAGTACTCCTCGGCGATCTGCATCCCAAGATCAACAGCGGCAGCAAACCGGCAATTTGGCTTGCGCCGTTGCCCCTGCGACGCACTCGGGCCGCGTGACCGCGCGGAATTGGGCCCGTAGTTGGGATGAACCTAACACCACTCTCACCGGGGTGCCGGACCGGGCCGCGAGACCTGTTCGAGCCCGGCGGCTCCCGCCAAAGTGCAGAGGTTTTAGCAGTGTGCAGCGGTTGCATCCGCGTCGTGCGATGGCTTTGTCGGCGGGTGCTGAGCTGGCCCAGTAGTGGCTGACTTCGGGTGTGGCGCAGGGCGGGTGCGATTGGCTAGGGCCCACAGGCCACCGTTGAATGCGGCGACGGCTGCGTCGGGGACCACGGGGCAGTCGTGCCAGCTGCCGCCCCCGGAAGGGTGGAAGGGTGGAGGCTTCCACCCTTCCCGGCATATTCACGTACCCAGTTCCCCTAATCACACACGTCACGGTGCAGTTAACTGTGCCGGGGTAGATGCGGGCAAGGGTGGAGGCCTCCACCCTTTCACCGGGATGTAACCAGACTGCTTGCACATCCGGTAAGGCGCGACGACACTAATCGAAGTCGGTGGATCTCGTCGCACGCCGGCGGAAAGGCGGCCATGCGGGTACCGACTTGCTTCGCGGTTTTCGCGCTGGTCGTGTTGACGACCAGCTGCGGCGGCGGTGGCAGTGCCGGGTCTGCGGGTAGCACCGCGTCCTCGTCCGCGACTACCCAGTCGGCTAGCGCGCCCCCGAACCCGATGGCCACACCAGCCGTCGACGGCTCATCCGCCCTGCAGTACCACCTGCACCGGATGCGAGCTGCCGGCGAGCCAGACCCGCTGCCCGGCCGGGTGGTCCGCTGACTGACCGTCCTTCGCCGTGATCACCGTGACCGGGATGCGGGGAATGGGCAGCCGCGCCACGGCCATCTGGTGTTCGACGGTCGGGTAATCGACGTGCTCTGGGTTGCCGGGATTGTCCCACGCCAGGTCGACCCGGTCCTTGGCCGACATCTTCGCCTGCCCCGGGGGTGTGTCGAGCAGAACCAAACCCACAACCTGGTCGGGGTGCCGACCGGCGTAGTGGTAGACGTCGAAGCCGCCCCCGGAGGCTCCGACCATCACGTACGGGCCCGGCACCTTCGCCGCGGCGAGGAGGCCGTGCAGGTCCGAGACGATGTCATCAAGCGTTCGCTTGCGGTTCGGGGCGGGATCGCTCTTGGGACCGCCGGCCCGGTCATACGCGCAGACCTCGTCATGCGTAGCGAGATCCGCAGTGAGCGCCATCGACTCGAAGTCCTCGATGCCACTCTCGTCGCCGGGGTCCATCACGACGACCGGCGTGCCCTTGCCCCAGCAGCGGAGCGCCAGGCGACGGCCGTCGGAGGCGACGACGAAATCGCCAATGACGCACCGGACCAGGTGGCAGCCCAGGTCGAGAAGGTTATCACCCTGGCAAGGGCGTCCAGGTGACGCCCGGAGAGTCCAGGACAGTATCGACGTGAACGTGGGTGGACGTAGCCGAACCAGCGCCGTCGTTCTTTGCGGACGGCGGCTCAAGTGCAGGCCATCATTGACGCGCTCGTCGCCGCCCGCCCTTATCCGCGGAGTCGGAGTCGGATGCCCGCCTGGCCGGTTCCGGCGACGTCCTGGACCTGTATCTGGCCGGTTTCCTCGAGTTTGTCGACCGCCTCGTCGAAGCGGTGGCGCAGCGTCGCGGTGACCGCTTGGCGGGCGACGTTGCCGGTCACCCACTCGCCCTGCTCGCGGCGCAGCTTGCCCATGATCGAGCTACAGGCTCGCCGTAGTTCGTCGGCCTCGACGACCTGCCCGCGGATGACTTCGCGCCGGCCGTCCTCGAGCGCTCGAGCGGTCCCGAGGGCCTCGGCCTTGCGTCGCAGCTCGGCGATGATCGAGCCGCGTACGCCGTCGGATTTTGTCATGACGACGCCGGCGAGGAGCCAGTCGTCGAGGGTCATCGTGCGCCGGCCGTCGAGCAGGGTCAACGCGTACGCGACCTTTTCGCGGCAGAACAGCGCATGTCCGTCGAGGGCGTCACCGTCGCCGTGTGCCCGGGCGACATGGGCCTCCCTGACATCTTTGGCGACCTTGTCGGAGACGGTGATGCTTCCCCGCTGCCATTGCCCGCGCGTGGACTCGATCTTCATCGGAGTCGGTGCTTCCGGCGGATTGGCGGTTATCCCCTGGTCGGTTGCTGGGACCCAGATGAACCGCTGGGGCATGCCGCCGGCGCTCTGCTGCTCAGGTGGCGCGCCGGCCCGTTCGGGCTGGACTCCGACGACGAACCCAAAGCGGTATTCGTGGGCCGGGAGCATCAGCCGGCGGGTCCGGTCGACGTAGGCGAAGCCGAGCCGCTCACCGCTGAACGCGGCGCGGAGCTGTGGAGAGAGTGTGCTGCCCTGCCGGGCATGTAGTGCGGTCAGGACGTCAACCTCCGGGGCGGTGAAGATCACCGCGATTCGATCCCAATCGACCTCGCCGGTCTTGGGGTTGAAGTGCGCGTATTGGTGCGTCAGGCCTTCACCGGAGCCAGCCGGGGCGGTGTAGACCGGGACCTCGTTTAGGTCGAATGCTTCCTCTGCGACCCGTTCCGCTGCGCCCTTGGCGGCGCCCGTGGGCCCGACGTTGGCAACAAAGAGATTGAAGCTGCCGCGGCCTCCGATGAGTGGCGGCAGGGTCACCCACGGCGGCACGTAGTGGAGCACGTGCAGGATCGTGGAGCCGAGCACTGCCCACGGTGAGCACATCCGCGCGTACGCGAAGTCTCGGATGTGAGTGAGCGACGGCCGGAGGTTCCAGAACGCGGCCGAGCCGCCCGCCCCGGCCTGCCCGTTCTCCCCGTACTGGGCGATCATGATCAGCTCGGGGCGCAGCTCGCTCATGCCGCTGCCTCCCGTGATGCCTGGATCGGGCAGCCCTCGCAGTGATACCGGCGGCCGAACCGAGGAAGCCGGAGCGCCTGCGACATCGGCGAGGCCCACAGACCGAGCGCCAACCATTCGGCCCGAAGAGTGTCGGCGCCGCGGCACCGGTTCAGCCACTTGCAGCCGACCCACTCCGGGATGGGCTCTGTGGTGCGACCCGGGGCTACCATGTTGCGTAGCCGCGTGCTTGGTCGCCGTAGGCTCGGAGCCCGCTTCGGCGGGCTCTTTGTCATTCATCCGCTGGGGCGTAACGGAAGAGGCGCCGCAGCCGGTCGGCCTGCTCCGGGGTCATTCGCGGCGCCTGGGCGACCAATTCGTCGATGTGCCGGTCGAGGGCAATCCGTTCGAGCTCGGCCGCGCGTCGGCGGTCAGCTCAGGGTTGTCGGGGTGATGCCGGGTGTTCGCGGCGAGACGGCGCGGGCGCTCCGCTGCTCTGCGGTCATGGGCACGGCGAAGCTCCTTGGGCTTGCCATGCCCCGCCGGCAACATGAAACGGAGATATGCTCCGCCGACCAAGACGCGGGGGCTTGGTGTGCTTACAAACTAGCATCGTGGACATGGGGACCGTGATCACCATCTCCCCGCGGGAGTCGCTCGATAGGGTCGAGCGCCTAACGCGGACGCGGATCGAACGGGACGGTGTGGCCGTGGCGGCCATGCCAGCGACGGCCGGCAGGTCCGGCAACTGCGGCGTCTGACCAGCCGGTTGGCCGACGACCCTGATCTAGACGTGTCCTACGGCGAGCGCACCGACGGGACTACCTACTTGACCGTCTACCCGCGGGCCAACCGGGCCAGCAGACGCGGTCTTGGCTCGTGGGGCGACCCCAGGACCGGCTAGCACCTCCGAAGGCCCATACCACCCTTAACGTACGACCGTTGGCGCTGCCCTCTTTACCTCGCAGCGAATCCTCGACGCCGAGCAGCGCCTCCTCACCGCTGCGGGACGTCACGACGGTGCGTCCGTCGAGCGGACGACCGTTGATTTGGCCTTGCTCGAAATGGCGGCGAACACAACGGCCCTGGATGCCGGGCAGGCGTCCCTGGTCCGGCAGATGTGCACTTCGGGGGCTCGTTTGCAGCTCGCGGTCGCTCCCGCCGGCGCTGGCAAAACCACTGCCATGCGCGCCCTGCCTCTCGCCTGGGCACAAGATGGCGGCCAGGTGATCGGCCTCGCCCCCTCGGCTGCCGCGGCCGCCGTCCTCGCCGAGCAAACCGGGATCCGCACCGACACACTCGCCAAACTCACCTGGTCCCTCCAGCACGGGGAGCTGCCGGACTGGGCGGCAGCGGTCGGACCGTCGACGCTGGTGATCATCGACGAAGCGGGCATGGCCGACACCCTCACTCTCGACACGCCGTCCAGTTCGCCATCGATCGAGGTGCGAGTGTCCGACTTGTCGGTGATGATCAACAACTCGCCGCAATCGGCGCCAGCGGTGTCCTACATCACACACACCCACGGCGCCCTCCGCCTCACCGAGCTGCACCGCTTCACCGACCCGGCCGAAGCAGCAGCAACGCTCGCCCTCCGAGAAGGCAAACCTGAGGCACTCAACTTCTACCTTGATCACGGCCGTGTCCATGTCGGCGACCCAGCCACCACGACCGAGGATGCGTTCAGCGCTTGGGTTTCCGATCGCGCGGCGGGGCTCGACGCGATCATGATCGCCCCCACCCGACACCTGGTCGCCCAACTCAACCGTCGCGCCCGTGATCATCGCCTCGGCAACATCTCGGTGTCGTCGGACGTGCGTTTGGCTGATGGCAATCAGGCGAGTGTCGGAGATGTGATCATCACCCGCAGCAACGACCGACGTCTCCGACTCACTGCGACCGACTGGGTCAAGAATGGCGAACGCTGGACCATCACCCACGTCGGCAGACAAGGTGACCTGACCGTGCGGCACACCCGCAGTCGGCTGACCGTTCGGCTGCCTGCCGACTATGTGCGCACCTCGACTGGTCTCGGCTACGCCACCGCTATTCACGCCGCCCAAGGCGTCTCCGCTGACACCATGCACGGGCCTGTTGACCGGGCAGGAGTCCCGGCAGCAGCTGTACACCATGCTCACCCGCGGCCGGCACGCCAACCACCTCTATCTCCAAGTCGTCGGCGACGGCGACCCCCACAGCATCATCCGACCCGACACCATCTCACCGCGCCCCCCGACCGAGACGCTGCAGCAGACGATTGCCCGCGATGAAACGCCGGTCTCCGCCAGCACCGTGCTGCGGGAGCTCAACGATCCAGCGGCCCGGCTTTTCCAGGCTGTTCAGCGCTATACCGACGGCCTCCACGTCGCAGCCGAGCAGCTTGTCGGACCCCAGACTGTCGCAGGGCTCGACCAAGCCGACCAGTAGATCCCCGGACTCACCACTGAACCGGCCTGGCCCACCCTGCGGGCCCACCTGCTCGCCCTGGCGGCCGAAGCTGGTAAGCACCCACTCCGCCACCTGCTGACAGCGGCCGCCGGTCGCGACCTTCGAACCGCAGGCGACATGGCCGCCGTCCTCTACTGGCGCCTCCTAGAGCTGACCCATGTCGACCCAGGTCCGTTGCCGTGGCTCCCGGGCATTCCAGAAACGCTCCGTAGCCGTCCGGGCTGGGGGCCGTACCTGACAAAGCGATCCCAGCTGGTCGCCGACCTCGCCGACCAGATCCAAGATCATGCCTTCCAAATTGGCGGCCCCCCGGTATGGGCTGCACCGGGAAGCCGCCCGAGCACCGCCCTCATCGGCCACATTGCCGTATGGCGGGCCGCCAACGGCATCAATCCCCAAGATCCACGACCAACCGGAGGAACTCAGCTCGAAATGCTTCCGGCCCTGTGGAAACAACGCCTCGACCGGCAAATCGCGCGTGCACCAACTAGCAGATGCGAGGATCGACGAGCGACGGGCGGAACGCACCGGCCTTAGCAGGCAGCGCCCGTACCGACAACCCGAACGGCGTCCGAGCGGGCCGTCCGCGCCCGGCCGATAGCACACCTCAGTCGTCAAATCGCGGCGCTCAGAACATGAGGTTGCACTCCGCGCGGTGGCAGGACAGGCAGCAGCTGTGTTCCGACAGGCAGCAGCACGCTGCCGAATCCGGCTCTTTCAGATCAAGGGCCGGGCTCCGCTCGGCCGGCCGGCGCGTGTCCTCGCTCCGCTGCGGGCAGCGCCGCCGTCTGGGTTAGCGCGCCACGCGGTAGCGGAGGTAGACGACTCTTGAACTAAAGGTGCGGGTCTCGACGAGATCGAGATCCACCCGGCGCTCGCGCTGGGGAAAGAACGGAATGCCACCGCCAACCAGCACCGG
>JBKOUS010000006.1:0-4907 GCA_046723505.1 Actinomycetota bacterium | reverse complement strand
GGAAGTGGTAAAGGTCACCAGGAACTTAGCCTCGATCCGCTGGGCGACTTCTTCGGCCGCCTTGGTGATCACACCGCTGGTGGTATGCGGATCCCAGTCGATGCCACGCATCTGGTCCATGCCGTGGGCCTCGGTGTTTTCAACGATTCGCGCCATGGTTTCCACGGCCAGTACCGGATACTCGCCGACGCTGGTTTCTCCGGACAGCATGACGGCGTCCGCGCCATCGAGGATCGCGTTGGCAACATCGGAAGCCTCCGCGCGGGTCGGACGGGGCGAAGAGATCATCGATTCCAACATCTGGGTCGCCACGATCACCGGCTTCGCCCAGCGACGCGCAGCGGTGACGATCCTCTTCTGAACCAGAGGCACTTCTTCCAGAGGCAGCTCGACACCAAGATCGCCACGCGCGACCATGAATGCGTCAAAGGCATCGATGATCTCGCGAAGGTTGTCGACCGCCTGGGGCTTTTCCATCTTGGCGATAACCGGTATCCGACGACCTTCAGAGTCCATAATCTCGTGGACTGGCTTGATGTCCTCGGCGCTGCGAACAAAAGACAGCGCCACCATGTCAACTCCGTTGCGCAGGGCCCAGCGCAGGTCTTCGGTGTCTTTCTCACTCATCGCTGGGACGCTGACAGCAACGCCGGGGAGATTGATCCCTTTGTTGTTGCTGACCGTCCCGCCGACGACCACCTCGGTGAGCACGTCGGTGTCGGTAATGTCTGTTGCGCGCAAGACTATCCGGCCATCATCGATCAAGATCAGGTCGTCGGGCCGGACGTCTCCGGGGAGGCCCTTGTACGTCGTGGAGCAACGTTCGACCGTGCCTTCGACGTCCTCGGTGGTGATTGCGAACGCGGCGCCGACAAGCAGCTTTTCCTTGCCGCTTGCGAACCGACCAAGCCGGATTTTCGGGCCCTGCAGGTCGGCCAACACACCGACAGGGCGCCCGGCACTCTCCGCCGCCTCGCGGACGCTGCGCAGATTCCTCAGGTGATCGGCATAGTCGCCATGACTCATGTTGAGCCGCGCGACATCCATTCCTGCGGCGACCATCTCCGCTAGACGCTCAGAAGTCGAGGAGGCCGGTCCGAGCGTGCACACAATCTTGGCACTACGCACGCTGTTGACCCTAGCGAAGTTGTGCGGGCGTCGGGAGACCGATCAAGCACTGGTCCTACCAGGCACGGACTACGTCCAGGGCATGCTGAAGATCAGCCGGGTACAGGGACTCGAACTGCATAAGTTCCCCCGATGTCGGGTGCACGAAAGCGAGGCGGACTGCATGCAACCACTGCCGTTCTAGACCGAGCTTGGCCGCCAGGGTCGGGTCCGCCCCATACATCGGATCGCCGACGCAAGGATGGCGAATCGCTGACATGTGAACCCGGATCTGATGTGTCCGACCGGTTTCCAGCTTGATTTCGAGCAAAGTGGCCGCGACAAATGCTTCCAGGGTTGTGTAGTGGGTGACGCTGTGCCGCCCTCCGTGCACCACCGTCATCTTGTAGTCCGCGCCAGGGTCCCGCCCGATCGGCGCCTCGATGGTGCCGGTAAATGGATCTGGATGGCCTTGCACCAGCGCGTGGTAGATCTTGTCGACACTCCGCGACCGGAATGCTCGTTTCAAGATCGTGTACGCGCGCTCGCTCTTGGCGACCACCATCAACCCGGAGGTGCCAACGTCCAGCCGCTGCACAATGCCGCGCCGCTCGGGCACCCCGGACGTCGAGATCCGGAAGCCGGCTCCGGCGAGGTGGCTGAGGACGTCGGGTCCGCTCCAGCCCAGGCTCGGGTGAGCCGCGACGCCGACCGGTTTGTCGATCACGACGATGTCATCGTCATCGTGCACGATGACGACACCTTCCACTGGCTGCGGGTGTACCTCGACGAGCCGCGGATGATCTGGGAGCTCAACCTCCAGCATCGAGCCGACGCTGACCCGGTCGGACTTGTTGATCTCGGTGCCGTCAAGCAGTACGTGCCCCGCCCCAATCAGCTCCACAACCCTGGCCCGCGGAATCCCGAGCATGCGCGCCACGGCAGCGTCAACCCGCTCGCCGTTCAATCCGTCAGGAACGAGCAGCACTTTTCGCTCAGCCACGAGCGATCGTGCTCCGATCATGATCACCGTCGTCGCCTGAACCTCGGCGCCCTGACCGGACGTGGCGCTCTCCGGTGATCGAAATCCCTTTCACCACTGACAGGTAAATGATCAAGATGGCGGCAGCTGTGATGCACATGTCGGCCACGTTGAAGACCGGCCAGTATGGCAGTTCGAGAAAGTCGATCACATGGCCGCGGAGCACCCCGGGGGGACGGAACAACCGGTCGGTCAGGTTTCCTGAGACACCAGCACACAACAGCCCAATGGCCACTGCCCAGACGGGATGGCCGATCCTCGGTACCAACTTGATGATCACGAAGCAAAGGACTGTGATAGCGGCGATCGCGAAAACGTAGGTGAAGCGCTGGCCCTGGCTGAAAGCAGCGCCGGGGTTGCGAATCAGCCGCAGTGTGAGCAGCCCACCCAGCAACCGAACCGGAGCAAGCGGCTCCAGCTGGGTCACCGCAATGATCTTGGTGAGAAGATCAGTCGTCAGCCCAGCAACAGCGACGGCTGCAACCAGGAGGCGCCAGCGTCGTCGCTCGACCGGGCGAGGGCCGCCGACTGGGCTTATCGCCGTTCCTCGCGCTGCTTGCACGTCACACACAAGGTGGCGCGAGGGAATGCCTGCAACCGGCCCTTGCCGATCGGCTGCCCGCAGTTGTCGCAGCTGCCGTACGTGCCGAGCTCGATATGCCGCAGCGCGAGGCGAGACTGCTCCAGCATCTCGCGTGCGTTGTTGGCCAACGACATCTCGGCGTCGCGCTCGAAGTTGGCAGAGCCCACGTCAGCGGGATCCCGTCCGGCGCCCTCACTGCCGTCACGCAGCAGTCCCACCAGTTCAGCGGTTGAAATCTCGATCTGACTCTGGAAGCGGGCGATGTCTTCGGTCAACGCCTGCTTGACCTCATTGAGCTCGGCCTTCGTCCAGGGATCTTCGCCGGGGCGGACCGGCAACGACTTGGGATTCATCGGTTTCGCCGGTTTGTCTTGATGTTCCACTGGTACCGCATGCACCGTTGGTGCGGCCTTCGCCGAGGCCTTCCGACTCGTGGTGGTGCGACCGCCGTTCTCGGCTGCGGGGGTGGTCGCAGCTCTGGATTTAGCGGTGGTCATGGGTTCCCCATTTCTTGGTCAGCCCCGCTGGAAGGTTAAGTGACGCAGAGACATTAGGCCGCAAAAGCACTTTCTTCAACGACCCGCGCTGATTTCTCGCTGAATTTGCTGCGGGCAAGGTTTTGGGCTCCGGCATAAACGCCACAAGGCCCGCCGAAGCGGGCCCCGTGGCGTTTGCTTATTGCTGCAACCAGCTCAGCGTTGATCCCCCAGAAGGGCGTCGAGGCGCGGGGTGTTGCTAGCTGAACCACCTCGGCTGAAGCTGGGAGCGTCTTCTCGCTGCGGCTGATCGATTGGACCATGCTCGCCTGGCTGAACCGTTCCGTTTGAGGCGGTCTCTGCCGGCTTGAGCTCACGTATGACGTCCGGCACATCGACCGGTTCAGCTCGGCCGGTCTCCAGCGACTCGATCTGCCGACGCAGATGGGTGGCGAGGTTGGTGCGATATGCCGCTTCGAAGCTGCGAAGCGCCGCGACGGCTGCAGTGAGGTCGTCGCGCTGCCTCTCCAGATCGCCGAACATCTCACCGCGACGACCTTCAATCTCCCGATCGAGCTTCTCGGCGCGGCTGAGCGCATCAGCCTGAAGCCGCTCCGCGTTGACACGAGCCTCTGACTCGACTCGCTCGGCTCGCGTTCGGGCATCCGTGGTGAGCTGGTGTGCGGTTCGGTTGGCTTCCTCCCGGATCCGATTGGCGTCCTCGGTAGCCTCCCCCACGAGACGTTCGGCCTGCTCGGTCGACATCTCGACGAGCCGGACGACGGCTGCGCTGGCTTCCTTCCCGGTCGTGACCACGATCGGGCCGGACGTCGGCTGCTGTGGTGGAGCAGGCTGCCGCGGTGCAGGTGGCTGAACTGTGGGGGCCGGAGCCACCGTACGAGGAGCCGGGGCAGCGACCGGAGGTGCGGCCTTGAGGGCTTGAATCTGCTTCTTCAGGTTCTGGTTCTCCTCAAGCAGCTGCGCGAAGCTTTCCTCGACCTCGTCGACGAACTCGTCAACCTCCAGGACCTCATAGCCAGACTTGCGAGCCATCCGAAACCGCTTGTTGCGAACGTCGTCGAGCGTCAGCGTCATCGTGCACCTCGGTATCTATCGATCTCAGTGGGGCCGGCCGCCTCACCCGCCCTACCGTACCCAATTTGCCCTGGGCGCACAGCCAAGCGAATATGACGGCGGGGAAAGTTAGAAGAACACGCTGCGGTTGATCTGCATCAAGATGCTGACCAGGATCGCGAGCCCGATGAAAGCCAAATCGAGCATCATGTTGCCAACCCTGACCGGCTTGAGAACCTTGCGGAGCAGCCGGAGCGGCGGGTCGGTAATGGAGTAGATGATCTCAGCGAAGACCAGCATCGGTCCCCTTGGTTCCCAGTCACGGACGAGCACCGGGACCCAGGACAGAATCATCCGCGCGAACAGGATCAGCAGGAAGATCCACAAGATCCAATTGATGATGAGTCCCACGACAACCACGGTTGAGGCCTGTCTGTTTGCTTCGGTACTAGGTGTGCCACCAGCCTAGGCGTACAGACCAGTCGTTCGACGTTCTCAGCTAGCTCTGGTTGAAGAACCCGCCCGCAATCCGCTCCTTGTCCTCCGCTGCCACGGTGACGTCGTGCGGCGAGAGCAGGAACACCTTGCTGGTGACGCGTTCGATACTGCCACGCAGACCAAAGAT
>JBKOUS010000035.1:0-21814 GCA_046723505.1 Actinomycetota bacterium | reverse complement strand
AGATGTCCAGCTTGTGGTCCCGATACTCCCCCGCCAGCATCGAGGTGGCCTCACCGCGGCCGTCTACGGCCAGCACCGCACAGTCCGCGAGCGAACCGTTTGGGCCCCAGGGCGCCGCGAGCGCGGCTGACGCCGCGTGCGTGACATGGTGCCGGATGAAGTAGAAGTGCTGGCCGCGGTAGCCGGGCAGCGCGGTCTGGAGGAACTGCGGCGCCCGCGCTGCGTACGTGGTCCGCAGGCGTTCCCACGTAGGGTCCAGGCCGCCGGAAGTCAAATCGACCAGGGATGGGTCGTAGGAGTATGCGACTGCGTCGAGATCCTCCGGAGTAAGCCCGCCCTCGGCGAGGCACCACCGGATTGCCTGCTCCGGCAGCTCCCAGGCCGAGAACGGGACAGGGCGCTTGCCGTGCTTGCGACGGCTAAAGCGTTCCTCCTCCGCAGCGGCGACTGTACGCCCATCGACCACCAAGGCAGCAGCCGAGTCGTGGAAGACCGCGTTGATGCCCAAGATCCGCATACGTTCTCCACCCCCGCTTTCCTTTTCGCCACCGGCTACCCCCCGCGGTTACCCGACGACTCGGCGTCAAAACACCTATAGGTGATGAGGTTCTCCATCACCGACTTGTCAGCCCCTCAGCCGGCTATAGCGAGCTGAGAGGCTGACAACTCTGATCTGCGAACCACGCGATTGTCTGCTTCAGTCCTTCCTCAAGTTGCACCAGGGGCCGCCAATCGAGCAGCTTCACCGCGCGGGTGATATCGGGGCAGCGACGCTGCGGGTCATCGACGACGGCAGGGAGGTAGCGGATTCCGGCGTCAGAGCCAATGATCTCGGCTACCAAGCCCGCGACCTCGGTGACAGTCAGCTCTACGGGATTGCCAAGGTTGATCGGTCCGGTCTCCGGCGAGCGGGCCAGGCTCAGCAGGCCGGCGACCGTGTCGCTGACATAGCAGATCGACCGGGTTTGGCGGCCAGTTCCTGTCACAGTGCACGGCTGATCAGCCAACGCCTGCGTAATGAAGGCGGGCACCATCCGACCGTCGTCGGGCTGCATACGCGGACCGTAGGTATTGAATATCCGTGCGACCCCGACAGATACGTCGCGCTGCCGGGCATACGCGAACGCCATCGCCTCCGCAAACCGCTTCCCTTCGTCGTACACACTGCGCGGCCCTATGGGGTTGACATGGCCGACATAGTCCTCGGTCTGTGGGTGCACCTCGGGGTCGCCGTACACCTCGCTCGTAGAGGCGAGAACGAATCGAGCTCCGTAGCATTCTGCGAGCTGCAGTCCATGTTCGGTTCCCAGTGAACCGGCTCGCAGTGTCTCGATTGGCAGACGATGGTACGCCGCAGGCGAAGCAGGAGAAGCAAGATGGAAGACCACATCCAGCGGCCCGAGGTCAGGCAACGCATTGGTCACATCGTGGTGGACCAGCTCGAAGCCAGCGGCCTTGGTCAGGTGTGCGATGTTCTCCCGCCGCCCAGTACAGAAATTGTCGACGCACACGACTGTGGTGCCGGCGTCGAGGAGCAGGTCACACAGGTGGGATCCGACGAAGCCGGCACCACCCAGCACGACCGCGCGATCAAAAGCCCGTGTTGCCCCGCTCACGTCTGGACTGTCTCCGTCAGCGAAGGGGTGCGCTCAATGCGTGGCCTGCGCCCCGGCGTCTGACGGTTTGCTGGTAGACAGCTGCGGTGTCGGCAGCGACTCGATCCCAGGAGTAGCAGCTGCGGACCCGATCCAGCCCGGCTTGAGCGAACTCGGCGCGACGGCTCGGTGACTCCAACAGCGGGCCGACCACCTCGGCTAAGGCGACAGGATCGCGTGGCGTCACCAACGTCCCGGTTACGCCGTCCACCACCGTGTCCAACATGCCGCCAACGGCACTGGCCACGACCGGTACGCCGCACGCCATCGCCTCCAGCGGCACTATGCCGAACGGCTCGTACCACGGCGAGCAGACGACCAGGTCCGCAGACCGCAGCAAGGCCGGCATGTCCGCGCGCGCAATCTGCCCGACTAGCCGGACCCGATCAGCCACCCCGAACCGTTCGGCGACCGCCACCAGCCGATCATGCTCAGGCTCCGGCGTCCCATCGCCACTACCAGCGCCTCCAGCGATCAACAACTCGGTCTCCGGCAGCCAAGTCAGAGCTTCGATCATGATCTCGTAGCCCTTACGCGGCACCAGCCGACCAACGCTCAGCAGCCGATAGCGACATTTGCGCTTCGGTACCGACGGCGAAACATCCGTAGTCGGAGCCGGAGTGAAATGCTCCAGATCGACACCACAGGGCACTACTGACACCTTGCTGCTCGGCACCCCGAGTAGAGCCAGTTCCCGTACCTCTTCAGTTGCGGTTGCCACAATTCGGTCGGCCGCTCCAGCCACGGCCACCTCCACTCGGATCCGGTTGAGTGGGCTGGTGTCCGCTGGACCCTGGTAGCGACGCTTTACCGATCCGAGCGCATGAAAGGTCACCACTAATGGAAGGTTGAGCCGCCTGACGGCCCGGGCCGCCGCCCAGGCCGACATCCAGAAGTGTGCATGCACAACGTCCGGCTGCTGGAACTTGAGCATCTCGGTGAGGTGGTGGCCGAAGGCGGCCATGTGAGGCCACAGGTCATCTTTGGAGACCGGGGCAGCCGGTCCGGCGGGCACGTGTACCACCTCATATCCCGCCGATGTGGTCACCCGCTCCGCCAGGTCCGCGCCATCAAGCCTGGTATAGACCGAAACCGAGTGCCCGAGCCGGATTAGCCCGGCCGCGAGCTCCGCGACATGTACATTTTGGCCGCCGGCGTCGACCCCACCAATGGCAGCCAATGGGCTCGCGTGTTCAGAAATCAGAGCTATGCGCACGGCAGGTCCCATCCTTCGGCATTGCTGCTCAGCAGGTACCCGGCTCTTCTCCGGCTAAACCCCGGGGGGCCTGCAGCGAGGCACTTCGATTTGCTGCTGCGTTCCCTCGTTGTGACAACATGTGGCGTTATGCGCGTGCTGTTCTCGACGACAGCCGGAACTGGGCACTTCGGCCCGCTCATCCCTGTCGCGAAGGCTTGCACGGCTGGGGGTCAGACCGTTGCAATGGCCGCGCCGAGCAGCTTCGCGGAAGCGGTGACCGGAGCTGGATTCGAGCATCTGCCGTTCGGGGTGCCGCCCCCAGAACTCATCGGCGAGGCATTCGGGCGGATCGGGAAACTGCCCTTCGAGGAAGCGAATCGCGTGGTGTTGGCGGAGCTCTACGGTCGCCTCGATGCCCAGGCCGCGCTCCCAGCACTGAGCGGGATCATCACTGACTGGCGACCAGATGTGGTAGTCCGTGAGACTTGTGAATTCGGGGCGCTGGTTGCCGCCGACCGCGCGGATATCGCGCAGGTGGAGGTTGCCATCGGCATGGGGCGGATCGGTCCTGGACTTGCCGGCGTACTGCAGGAGTCGCTGGCCGATCTGAGCATCATGGCTGGCCTGCCGCCGGTACGCGGCGCCGAGCTATTACAGCAGGGCGACGGCTTCACCTCGGTTCCGGCCTCGCTCGATTCCGGCGAGCTCACTTTGGGTCCGCCCCAGCATGAACGACCGGTCAGCGACCGTCGCCGACTCTGGCGTTTTCGCACTGACACACCGGCTAACGCGGTCACTCTGCCAGCCCCCTGGGGAGATCCGAATCATCCGCTGGTCTACGTCAGCTACGGTTCGGTCACCGCACGTCAGCCTCAGTTTGCAGCGATCTACCAAGCCACCCTGAATGCCTTGGCCGACCTCCCGGTTCGGGTCCTGATGACGACTGGACGCGGTCTCGATCCGGCCGACCTCAACCCGATATCGCCAAACAGCCATGTGGAGCAGTGGTGGCCGCAAGAGTTCGTGATGGGCGGGGCAGCCGCTGTCATCGGGCACGGCGGATTCGGCACCACAATGGCGGCGCTGGCCGCAGGCGTACCGCAGATCCTCCTGCCGCTCTTCTCGTTCGACCAGGCCATCAACGCCGAGCGTGTGGCGTCGGTGAATGCGGGCGTCCAGCTGTCCGGTGGCTTGGCGGCAGTCTCCGACATACCGGTAGCGCTAGGCCGTGTGTTGGACGATCCGGCCTTCACCGAAGGAGCCCGGGCCATGGCGGCAGAGATTGCTGGCCTTCCTGATATCAGCGAGTGCCTGCCGATTCTTCATCAACTCGCCAATGAGCGCTCGGTCAGTCGGCCTTGAGGTAGCTCGGGTCGAAGTCGTGCCACCACTCCCGCCCCTCGGCGGAGGCTACCCAGGCACCTATGATCGCCCTGCCGTCCTCTGAGATCACTCCGGTATGGCGCTGCCAGAACCCGGCTGCCTCGCGCCAGAGCTTCCATTCCCGATCTTCATCGGATGATCACCACCAGCCTTGCTTGCGGGCCCAGCGCAACAAGATCAACGAAATTGCCAGCATGATCAACAACAGGATGATCAGCGGTATCCATCGCGTGGATTCGTTGACGATCACGTTCATGCCCATGACGGATGACAGTGACGTAATGGGTAGGGTGAGGACCGCTATGACGGCGAGCCTCTCTGCCGCAATGGTCATCTTCGTATCGGTGCGTGCCCGGTAGAACTCAGTGACTCCCACCAGAAACCGCAACTGTGAGTCGCTGATATGAGCCACAGTCTCGTACTGGTCGAGTATTTCCTTCATCAGTTCCAGGCCCTCGGGTCGTGCAAATCTTGTCAGCTTGACTGCCCGCCGATAGATCTCACTTCCCTGCTCGGCCATGGTCTTGATGGTCAGCAGCTGATGTCGAGCGGCGAAAAGCTGGCTCAAAAACTTCTGTGGATCCTCCTCCTCCTCCGCCTCGGCCATGACCCGCTGCTCGAGCAGGCCGACCTCACGGGCGATCTCGCCAACCATTTCTGCTTCCCGGCGTGTGATGGAGGAGGCGATCGCATACATGAGACCGAACGGCGAAGTGGGGTGCAGCCGACCACTCTCCATGCGCGTGGCGACCGATTCGGTCTCGCGCAGCGCCGCCGCTAGGGTCACCTTTGGGTTGATTGGCCCGTGCACCGTAACGATGAAGTCTTCGCCCACGAACTGGTCCAGCTCGAGGTAGTGCACGTGGCCGCCGGTGCCGAGCTCAGGTGCGTGCACAACGATGAACAGGTGGTCCGGATACACATGGACTCGGGGAATGTGGTTGCGGTTCCGGCTTTCGGTGATCGCCATCGAGTGAAAGTGGAACTCGTTGCTGAGCAGTGCCTCCGCTTCGTCACTCCATTCCGGAATGTCGAGCCACAAGAAGCCGTCAGCACGCTTCTGTAAGTTCGGCAGCTCTGCCAAATCGTGGTTGTGCACGCCCTTGGAGTCGATCCAACGCAGCTTCATGGCCAGTCCCTTCCACGTTGCTTCCATACCCACCGCATCACGGGATTACGGCGACAATGTGCCGGCAGTAGCTCCTCAGTTGCTGAGCAACTCAATGGATGCGCGCCGGCTGGTGATGTCACCGCTTCTGAGGCCTACGGCGCATGATCCTCACACCTTGCGCGTGCCAGCAGATCTCGCAGCTTTGCTCCTCTCGTGTTGAGTGCGGCGAGGGCGATTGAGCCACCGACGTTTGCTCATATCTTGATCATGCCTTTGCCGGCACGTCAGACTGCCTCCTCGCTGCCCGGCGGGTGACGTAGCGGCGAATCTTCTCGTGCGTGCCGCAGTCGTTCATGGCACACCAGCGACGACTCAGGTTCTTCGATTGATCAAGAAACAGCCACGGACAGCCGGCGCACTTCTTCAGCCGGGACAGCGCTGGACTGGTGATCAAATCGCCGGCCGCCAAGCCAACTGGCCAAAGCATGGCGTCCAGCCGCGCGGTATCCGCCCAAATCAGCTGGTACGTCGAGCCTTCCCACTCCAGCTCGGCGTGAGCTATGGCGTCCGTCACATACGGCCGCAGTTCGCCCCAGCGTGCACTGGGCGGCGAGCCTGCGGGGGTTGCTGATTGGCCGCTATTGATCGCAGCGATCTCGGTGAAGATCTCGATCAGGATGTGGCGCAGCAGGTGGGCTCGCTTCAGCGCGGCAGAGCGGGCGCGAGGGTGATTCTGGGCGGCAGTCAGCACTCCCTTTGCCTGATCAGGCTGCAGTATGCCGATGCGCACCGACCAGGCGACGAGCTCGGGGTACGTCCCGGCGTGGTCGTAACGCTCCGGGCCATCAGGGTCGTCAACGGTGTTGGCGAAATCCAGCGCGAGATGCCCGCCCACAATGGGGAGCTCGCGCGGGGTACCCGTCCTTTGAACTACTGTTTCCACCAAAAGCCACTTTACCAGTTGCATATGTTGAGCAAGCCATGGGTAGGTTTCCAGTATGAGCGGCTTTGGTGGAAACACCCTTGGTGGAAACACCCCTCTTGCGGCACGAGCTTCGGCTCTGCCAGTCCTCTGCATCGCCCAATTCGTGGTAGTGCTCGACGCGACCATCGTCACCAGCGCCTTACCGGCAATTCGTCAGGCGTTGGGGTTCAGCGATCCCGGGCTGCCATGGGTCTTCACGGCGTACGCGCTGGTGTTCGGCGGACTGCTGATCTTCGGCGGCCGGGTGGCCGACCTGGCGGGCCGACGCCGCACGTTCCTGATCGGCCTCGGCGTGTTCACAGCCGCCTCCGCCGGCTGCGCCGTGGCGTGGTCTCCGGAGGCACTTGTCACTGCCCGGGTGCTGCAAGGTGCTGGGGCGGCCCTGCTCTCGCCCGCCGCGCTAGCGCTACTGACAACCCTCAGCGAGCCAGGCCGAAGGCGACGGCGCGCTGTGGGCTGGTGGACCGCGGTCGCTGCGGGAGGAGGCGCCAGCGGCTGGGTGCTCGGCGGCTTGATCACCGAGTACGCGGGATGGCGCTGGGTCTTTGCGGTCAATGTGCCCCTTGGATTGGTTACTCTGATGATCGCGCCACGGGTGCTCCCCATCGATCAGAGACAGACCCGAACATCCGGGCTAGATCTTGGCGGCGCCTTGACCGCTACCGCTGGCCTGGCGACGCTGGTCTACGCGCTGACCGGTGCCAGCGAGCGAGGTCTCAGTCGGCTTTCAAGCTGGCTGCCGCTGTTACTGGCAGCCGTCGCCTTCGTGATCTTTCTACGCCACGAGGGCCGGACGGCTGATCCTCTGGTGCCGCTCGGGTTGCTGCGATCTCGGCCGGTCGCCGGCGCGAATCTGACTGCTCTCGCCATTACGGCTTCAACCACGCCTGCGATGTATCTTTCGGTCCTGTATGTCCAGGACGTGCTGGGCGTGCCGGCCGGACGGGCGTCGCTGTTGTTCCCGGCGGTGAACCTAGCCGTCATCGCCGGATCACTCACGGGCCCACGGCTGCTCGGTCGACTGGGCGCTCGGCGTACGGCATTGGCCGGCTTCAGCGGCATCGCGATCGGAATCACGATGCTGATGACACTGCCTGCCGGAGGTCTTCCCGTGGCTCAACTGCTGTCCGCCTTCTCACTGATCGGCGGCGGCCTTGGAACTGCATCGGTCGCCTCGACCCAGACCGGAACTGATGCCAGCAACCCGCGCTACCGCGGCGTCGCTTCCGGCGTACTCAACTCTGCTGCCCAGGTCGGCACAGCCACAGGGGTCGCACTGTTGGTACCGCTTGCCGCGGATACCGCCTCGTCTGTCATGACCGGCTATCGCATCGGTTTCCTGGGAGCCTGTGCCATAGCGCTCGGAGGTGCTATCAGCAGCTTTCTGTTACCCACCCGGGTGCGGCGATCAGAGCCCGCCAAAGCTGCGCACAACTGATTACCTGCCCAGGGTCGGGGGTAGTAAGCGGCGCAGGTAACCCGAGCACGACACATTGAAGGGGAATGATCATCACGACCACCCAAGAACAAGTCACGGTGCCCGGGGGCAAAGCAGAGCGACCCAGCGAAATTCCCGCTCGCGGCTGGACTCAGGTTGCCAAGCGCGGCTGGAAGGAGGCCAAGGCCGACCAGGTTCAGCTGCTGGCCGCCGGGGTCGCCTTCTACGCCTTCTTGGCCATCTTTCCCGCGCTGATCGCAATCGTGTCGATCTACGGACTCTTCGCCGACCCGTCGACGATTGCGAACCAGCTGAACTCGATTACCACCGCCCTCCCGGACGAAGCCGCCCAGATCATCACCGATCAGGTCACAGCGCTGAGCTCGCGTCGACAGACTCTGGGCATCAGCCTCATACTCTCGGTCTTGATCGCGTTATGGAGTGCCTCGGCTGGGGTCAGCAACTTGCTGACTGCCATCAATGTTGCCTACGACGAAGAGGAGAAACGCGGCTTCGTGAAGAAGCGGCTGATGTCGCTCGGGCTGACCCTGGGCGCGATTGTCTTCATGGTGATCATCCTTGGTCTGGTTGCCGTGCTGCCCCCGCTGCTGAAGGCCGTATTCGGAACTGGGGCGTTGCGCTGGATCCTCCAGATTCTTGGCTGGCTGATCATGGTCGTACTAGTCGCCATAGGGCTGGCGATCCTCTACCGTTTGGGGCCAGACCGCGACGCGCCACGTATGAGATGGGTGTCTATGGGCGCTGTGGTGGCCACGCTCGTGTGGCTCATCGCCTCGATCGGGTTCTCGATCTACACCTCGACGTTCGGCAACTACGCCAAGACCTATGGAGTCTTCGCCGGAATCGTGGTGCTGCTGTTCTGGCTCTGGTTCACCATGTATGCGATCTTGCTGGGCGCCGAGATCAACGCCGAGTCCGAGCAGCAGACGATCGCCGACACGACCAAAGGCGAGGAGGAGCCGCTGGGCGAGCGGGGCGCGGTGAAAGCGGACTCGATTCCTTCCGGCGATCCCGAGGCACCCCAGCAGAAACGCTGACAAGGCCGTCCAACCCCGAAATGGGTCACAGGCGACTCGACTGAATCGATCAAGAGCTGTCGTTTGACCACATTGATAGAAAGGTCAGAGCACCGGGCGACCTCCAGTGACCGCGACCCGAGCGCCTGAGATGTAGCTGCCGTCATCGGAGGCCAGCAGGACGTAGACGGGCGCCAGTTCCTTGGGCTGGCCCGCCCGGCCGAGTGGGGTGTTCTCACCAAAGTGCTCCACCTTCTCAGTCGGCATGGTCGCAGGGATCAAGGGTGTCCAGATCGGTCCCGGCGCGACGCTATTGACCCGGATGCCCTTCTCACCCAGAAGTTGCGCCAGGCTGGCGCAGAAGTTGGCGATCGCCGCTTTGGTGGCGGCGTACGGAGCGAGCTGTGGCGACGGCATATCGGAGTTCACCGATGAGCTGCCAATAATGGACGAGCCCGCCCTCATGTGCGGGATCGCGGCTTTGCATAGATGGAACATCGCGCTGATGTTGGTGTTGATGGTGCGGTCCCACTCCTCATCGGAGATCTCCTCCAACGAGTCGTGGCTCATCTGGAAGGCCGCATTGCTGACCACAATGTCCACTCCGCCCAGCTCATCGACGGCCGTCTGAATGATCTCCCGGCAGTGCTGCGGATCGGCAACGTCGCCCCTCACCAGTACACCGCGTCGGCCAGCCTGCTCGACATATTGCTGAGTGTCCTTGGCGTCGGAGTCCTCGTTGAGATAGGAGATCAACACATCGGCGCCCTCGCGCGCGTACGCAATGGCCACCGCTCTGCCTATACCGGAGTCGCCGCCAGTGATCACTGCGACCTTGCCGGTGAGCTTTCCACTGCCCTTGTAGCTTTCCTCGCCGCAGTCCGGTACCGGCGTCATCTTCGATTGAATGCCAGGCACTTCTTGTTGCTGTGCAGGCTGGCTCATGTTTCCCTCCTTGGTGTTTCGCGTCGTGATCGCCCAGTTACCCGAGGAACTGCTGCCTGAACCCGCCGCGGCAAAGCAGCGAGGGCAAAATTGTGGGCAGATGGCAGATTTTGCGCCGGATGCGCGCAACCTGTCATCAGTTACTTGCGCGCGAGTGCCACAGCGTCAGCTGCGTTGCCGCGTGAGTCAGGACCCCGTTTCATAGTGTGGTTCGGCGCCCGGCTTGGACTCCGGCGACCCACGTTGCCGCAGGTAAACCGAGGCAAAAACGATCACCGCCACAGCAAGGAATTCACTCTGCCAGTTCTGGAACGACTCGAACCAGAACTGTGAAGTGCCGAGGTACTGCAGCGTGTTCACAGGCTCACCGCCATGTGCGAGCTGTTCATCGCTGTACGCCTTGGCGCCGCCGATGGCATGCCCAGCAATCGAGGCGAAGAACAAGATAAAGAACAGGGCCGAAAGCGAGTGCTCGTACGCCATCAAGACCCAGCCGCCGCGGCGTACCGGCCACGGCGCGTCTGGACGGTCTGTCGCCTCCCGCGGGTCCTCGTCCTGCGGGGCGGGCTCGTCAATGGGCTTCGACTCCGAGGATCCACGTTGGAAGAGGAAGGCAGTCAGCACGACGTACATCGCCATCTGGAGAAACTCGCTCTCCCAGTTCTCGAACGTCGCTTCGTAGAAGTCGCCACTCAGCAGGTAGCGACCGAGCGAGAGCGCCTTTTCACCATGCTCCAGCTGTTCAGAGTTGTAGACCCGGACGCCGGACAGCACCATGCCGCCAAAGAAGATCACAAACAGCAGCAGATTGGCGATCAGTAGTCCATGATCACGCAACCATTCCCGCATTTCGCTCCGATCTCCATCAGGCGCCTAGCGTTGATCACTGCGGGACAGCCGGATCCATCGATATCCCCAGCCGTTCAGCGCAAGCCCGGTGAGCTTCTTGGTCGGTGCATCGTACGGACCGTCCAGGAACAGGTCATACGGCGCGCCGTTCATGCCTGGCAGCGGACCGATGTCGACCGTGACTGCTGTGTCGGCCAAATTGTGTAGCAGCAAGATCGACCCGGCAGGTGCCTCGAAGCGGTGCGCCAGCACGGAACGCGGCAGCGGAGCATCAACAACCGAGCAGGTCCCGGTTCCGATCTCCGGAGCGGTACGCAAGGTGTGAGTCAGGTTCTCGAACCATCGCAGCAGCGAGTTCGGGTCACGCTGCTGCGCGCGTACGTTGACCTTCTTGGCGCCGAACCGACCCCTCATCACCACGGGCCGGAACAGCGCATCGGGCGGCGCCGGGCTGAAGCCTGCATTCGGGGTGTCGTCCCAATGCATAGGTGTTCGAACCGCCTCACGCCCCTCCAGGCTGAGGTCGTCCCCCATTCCGATCTCCTCGCCGTAACGCAGCGCCGGAGTGCCAGGCAGCGAGAACTGCAGAGCGTACGCGAGCTCGATCCGGCGCTGATCACCGTCCAGCATCGGCGCCAACCGGCGGCGAATGCCGCGGCCGTAAAGCCGCATTTCAGGGCGTGGTGCGAAGGCCCGAAAGACGTCACCACGCTGTTCGTCGGTAAGCCGGCTCAGGTCGAGCTCGTCGTGGTTGCGCAAGAAGCTGACCCACTGGCCACCTTCCGGCAGTCGCACCGCCGTCGTCAGGGCCTGAATGAGCGGCTCCGCGTCGCCGCGAGCCAACGCCAACCAGGCAGGCGGATTGAGCAGGAAGTCGAACATCATCTGCGCGCGGTCGCTCGGGCCGTCAGGCCGGCTACCAACGAACGTCCCAACCTCACTCGGCGGCAGATTGGCCTCGCACAGCAGCACCGAGTCGCCTCGCAACCACTGGGTCTCTTGCCGCCAGGAGTCCATGATCGAAAAGTCCTTTGGGCCGGAGTCGACCCCCGGCGTCACCAGCTCGATGATGAACGGCGCGGCATCGATTCGGAAGCCGGCGGCGCCAAGTTGCAGCCAGAAGCTCATCACCTTGGTCATCTCGGTGCGTACCGCGGGATTGGCCCAGTTGAGGTCAGGCTGAAAGTCATAGAAGCGATGGAAGTACCACGCCTGGGCGTGCTCATCGAAAGTCCAGGTCTCAGTCTGCTCGCCGGGGAAGACGGTGCCCTGATGCCGGTTCGGCGGCTCCTCGGCACTCCAGACGTACCAGTCGCGGAACGGCGAATCAGGGCTGCTGCGGGCCGAGACGAACCAGGGATGCTCGTCGGAGGTGTGGTTGACGACCAGGTCGAGGATGATCCGGATGCCGCGCTCCCGCGCTCCTCGGGCTAGCTCGGCAAAGTCACCGAGGCTGCCCAACGCCGGGTCGATGCCGTAGTAATCGCTGATGTCGTAGCCACTGTCACGCCCAGGACTGGGATGGATCGGATTCAGCCACAGGCAAGAAATGCCCAATCTGGAAAGGTAGTCGAGGCGGCTGATCAATCCGCGGAGGTCACCGCGGCCGTCACCGTCGGAGTCCTGGAACGACGAAACGTCGAGGCTGTAGATGACGGCCTCCTGGTACCACCGACTGGTCATATCACCAGACCTTCCAGCAGGCGTGTTCGTGCATCTCCCCATCGCTCATGCTTACGCAGTACCCGATGGCGGGGAGTCGACACCAAGTAACGGCTTCGGCCCGCAGCGCGCGACACCAGGTACTAGATTGGTCGGCGCCCCGGAAACACGGGTGTCGAACTCGACTTCGTGCTACCCCATGGACCTCAACAGTGTTTCTCGCCCGCCGGCCCCCGAATGCGAGGGGAGGGAGGACTCATTGAACCGTGTTGTTTGACATTGAGCGAGATTCTTCCGCCGATTCATCGGGCGATGGCTCACTGACGGGGCCCTCCATCCGCTCGGTTTACGAGCAGCTGGACTGGTCCGCCACAGTTCTGGGTCCCCGAGACTCTTGGCCAGCGCTGCTCCGGCTCCTGTTGGATCTCTGTCTGGACTCGGAATTTCCGGTCCAGATCAGCTGGGGGCCAGAACTTCTGGTGCTCTACAACGAGGCCTACATCCCACTGCTGGGTGCCGAGAAGCATCCGTGGGCGCTCGGTCGACCAGCGAGTGAGGTGGGACCGCATCTTTGGCCAGGGAGCGAGCACCATCTGCGCGAAGTCATGCAGACCGGCCGGCCCTACCACAGCGGGGACCAACGGCTCATCATCAACAGGCACGGCTACCCCGAGGAGGCGTACTTCACGTGCTCGCTGAGTGCGATCAGGGACTCCGACGGTACGATCGTCGGGCTCTTCAATGCGATCACTGAGACGACGCAGCACCTCCTCTACGAACGACGACTCCAGGTGCTGCGCAGGCTTGGTGCCGTGTCGATCACTGCCGACGACTCGCTTGCCTCCACCTGCCGAGCCGCCGTTGAGGTGATCGGGAAAACCCGAGAGAGCGTCCCCTTCCTTGCTGTATTCCTGCAAGATCATCCTGGGGAAGCTCCACGACGGGTAGCCGGCTACGGCTTCGACGATAACGCCGCAGCCGGCTGCGAGCTCGTCGAGCCGGCGCCCACGAACGGACCGGTGCTCGAGGTCATGGAGCACGGAGGCACGGTGCTCGTGTCCGGGCTGCGCGAGCGGTACCCCGGTGTCTTTGCAGCTGGACCGCTCGGACCACTGGAGCCCGACCAGGCCTTCGTCCTGCCGGTGATTCTGCTGGGCACCCGGAAGCCGATGGGTGTGCTTGTCATTGGCGTGAATCCCTACTGGCGGCCAGACGAGGCCTATACCGCGTTCGCAGCCATGGCCGCGCGGCAGCTCGGCGTGATGATCACCGACGCGATCTCCTACCAGAGCGAGCGCAAGCGACAGCAAGCTCTCGCCGAGCTGGATCGAGCCAGGACTGAGTTCTTCCAGAATGTCAGTCACGAGCTACGAGCACCGCTGACCATGCTGCTTGCGCCCTTGCAGGACATCCTTGATGAGCCGGGCGTGGTGCTTCCCGCTGCCGCGCGAGACACCGTCGCAACCTCAATACGAGCGGCTGAGGGGCTGCAACGAGTCGTCGATGCGTTGTTGGACACTTCCCGGGCCGAATCTGGTGCGCTCGCTCCAGACCTTGAAGAGATCGATCTCGCCTCGGTTACCGCGGACTTGGTCGAGGTCTGCAAACCAGCCATGGAAGGTCGGCTGCACCTACGCATTGACGTTCCGGCTGAACCGCTCAGGGCGTACGTCGACCGCATTATGTGGACCACGATCGTAAACAACCTGGTGAACAATGCCCTGAAGTTCACCCCCGCTGGCGAGGTTGCAGTAAGCCTGGGCGGCGACGACAGCCAGGTGGTCCTTACCGTCACCGATACCGGCGTCGGTATTGCGCGAGACGAGCAGGCTCAAATCTTCCAGAGATTCCATCGGGCGAGCAATAGTGATCAACAACCAGGTTCTGGCATCGGCCTGTCACTCGTTGCTGAGATGGCGGCCGCACATGGCGGATCTGTCGAAGTGGACAGCGAGCCTGGCGTAGGCAGCCAGTTCGTGGTACGGCTGCCCCGCTACGACCGCGCGCAGGCCGCGGTTGAGCCGACCGAAAGCGCTGCCGAACCACAAGCCGAGCGGGAGCCTGCAGGTCGGCCGCGCTTGTTGATCATCGAGGACGAGCCAGATCTTCGTCGCTACCTAACCAAGCTGTTCACCAAGGACGGCTACGCCGTCGAAGCTGCAGCCGATGCAGCGACTGCATCGACAGCGCTGGAACGCAACGCACCGGACCTGATGATCACTGACGTGATGCTCCGGGGGCAGAGCGGACTTGACGTTCTCACTGCCCTTCGGCAAGAGGAGCGGATGGCTCGGTTGCCTGTCGTGGTCCTGACCGCACGCGCCGATGCCGAAACAGCGATAGAAGCCTTCGCCGCCGGTGCCGACGACTTCGTGGTCAAGCCATTCAACTCTGCCGAGCTACTGGCACGCGTTCGAGCTCATCATCAAATGAGCCAGCTCCGCGACCTCGCGATCGACGCGGCCGAGACCACCGTCGGACAGCTGCGCCAAGCCCTGCAGAGCAACCGAACGACCGGCACCGCCGTGGGGATTGTCATGACCCGTTACAAGCTGAACGCAGAAGTGGCTTTTCAGGTGCTGAAACGCACCAGCCAGCAGAGCAACCGCAAGTTGCATGACATTGCTGCAGAGGTGGTACGGACCGGCGCGTTGCCCGAGCCGCCGAGCTGACTCGACTAGCCCTTGGCCTGTTTCACCTCACATGGCCACGACTGAAGGCAACTCGACCGGGTCGGGTCCACGTTTCTGCCTTTGTGCTGAGGTACGGCGAGCACTAGGCCTCGCGGCGGCGGCGCCAATCGGCAACCGCGCGGTCTACATTGACCAGACCGATCACGATCGGCGGACCGTCAACCCGGATCCGATGCGATTCGGCGATCCTGCGGTTCAGGTCCCTCACGATCTCGCGCACCGACTCCTCGTCAGCCACGTCGGCCAGCGCCTCGGGGAGCGCCTTGACTTCCCTGCGCAACGCTAGCGAGGTCGGCAGCGGAAGTGGAAGCTGCTCTCGCTCCAGGTAGGCCTTGACCCACCAGTTCTCATCCTCGCGACCATTCAAACCCTTGATCGGTCTGCCCTGCCCAGGCAAGTTGTCAAACTCGCCGCGCTCGATCGCCTCGCGGATCTGGCGCTCCACCCAGCTTTCGTATCGCATGTTTGTCGGACGCCCTCGCAATCTCCGGCCCTTCCACTCTATTTGAGTGCTGCTCGCGCGTCGCGGGTGAGTCCGCCGGCGCCATCGTCGCTCGCAGAGGGAAGAACGCGTCACGCTCACTCTTGGTCCGCGCTTTGTCCGTGCGCCGGCGCGCGATTTCCGACGCTCGCAGCCGGATCTGTTCCAGCCCTCGGGGCGACGCAGCTGTGTGGCAGTCTGAACAGATGGATCCGTGGAGCATCGGCTTGATCGTGTTGATCATTGCGGGGCTCGGTGCGATCATTTTCGGTGCTGTCTGGGACCGTAGGCGAAATAAGCAGCGAGCCGCCGAGATGCTCGCGCCGCCGGCGCGGACCATCCCGCAATTCCATCCAGACTCTCCCGCGCCGCACTACCTGTCCGATCTGCAGGCGCGGCGTCGACCCGATGACGCAAAGCCGACCGATCTCAGCGACGCCGCACGGCAAACCATTACCCAACAAATGGCCGATCCCCACACGGTCACAATCGAGGCCGGTTACGCCTCGCGCGATTTCATTACCGATTCCAGCTCCGCGTGGGCGGTACTGGAAGAGCCCGCAGTCCTGGTATGCGGCGACGCCATCTCCAGCTTCCGCGAGCTGATCGGCCCACTGGAAAAGCTGATCTTGAGCAAGACCCCACTCGTCGTTGTGGCGCCGGGCATCGCTGCTGATGTGTTGGGAACACTGGAGGTGAACACGATAAGGCAAACCATGCGACTGCTCGCGATCATCTGCGATGAGCCGAGCCTTCGTACCGTCGCAACCGCCTGCCATGCAGTGATCATCGACCGATCCGACCGGCAATCCGGATACCTGGGACAGGATCATCTCGGCCGCTGCGAACGCTGGATCAGCACCGCCACATCGAGCCATCTGATGATTTCCGCGGAGACGAAACAAGAAAGCGGATGAGGGGCGAAGGCGCGTCCGCGACAGCCGCCATAACGGACCGGCACACCGGCGGGTGGGGCTACGCGGCCGCACTGACTCCGATCATCTTCGGCACCACGTACGTGCTGACAACCGAATTCCTACCACCTGGCCGTCCGCTGCTAGCCGCCCTGATGCGCTCGCTGCCCACCGGGCTGGTTTTGATCATCGGCAGCCCGATACCGCCGCGCCGATGGATGGCACGCTTCTTCGTCCTTTCGGTGCTGTACGCCTCCGGACTGTTTCCGCTGCTGTTCATCGCCGCGTACCGCCTGCCAGGTGGCGTAGCAGCTGTGATCAACTCGCTGAGTCCGTTGCTTGTCGTGCTGATCTCTGTGCCGTTACTCGGTAGCCGGATCCGTCCGATTCAGATCATCGCCGGCATCGTTGGGGTACTCGGCGTTGCGTTGTTGGTACTCCGATCGGACGCCCGCCTCGATGTTGTCGGCCTAGTAGCCATGGCCGGTGCCGCGGTCATGTTCAGCGTGGCGACCGTACTGACCAAGCGCTGGGGCCTTCCCGAGGGAATGTCCTCGATCGGCGTTACCGGCTGGACCTTCCTGCTCGCCGAACTCACCTGCTGCCTGCCACGCTGATCATCGAAGGACTGCCCGACCATCTCACGGCGCGCAACATCGGCGGCCTGATCTACCTCGTTCTGGTCAGCGGGATTCTCGCGTACGCCCTTTGGTTCTGGGGACTGCAGCGGCTGTCCGCGAGCGCGGTGACCTTTCTCACTCTGCTCAACCCAGTGGTCGCAGCCCTGCTGGGCTGGGTCGTACTCGACCAGCGCTTCAACCTCTGGCAGGCTTTCGGAGCGGTTCTCGTTCTGGTTTCGGTGGTGCTGGGCCAGCCGGCGGCGCCGGACTGGCGACGACGACGATCAGCACTAGCATCGCCTGTGTGACCGCGCCGACGCAGCACCGCGACCGCCGCTGGCCGCGCCGCGTGTACGCGGCAGGCTCAGAGCCTGACCCCCGATTCACGTTTGCCAACGAACGCACTTTCCTGGCCTGGATCCGAACCGGCCTGGGCTTCCTTGCAGCCGGCGTAGCGATCGCCGCCGTCGCCCGGCTGACCGACCGGCTCGGGCTGGAAGTGCGACTGGCTGCGGCCGTTCTGGTGATCTGCGGCTTGGCCTGCGGAATCGGGTCATTCAGTAGGTGGATGGGTAATGAGCGGGCAATGCGACTCGGCGAGCCGCTACCGTCCTCGCCGCTGCTGCTCGTACTCACCGCCATTGTCGCCGGAGTAGGGATCGTGGCGCTGGTCATCGTGAGCTTTGGATGACGCTCGCACCCTGGGACCCCGGACTGCAGAACGAACGGACGGGTTTGGCCTGGCAGCGCACCATGTTGGCCGGTCTCACCTGCAGCCTGTTAGTGGCGCGACTGCTGGCGTCGATCTCGATCTCCTTGTCGGTGATCATCGGGCTGGTGGCGCTGCTGTGCACCGCAGGGCTCGGCTGGTTGGCGATCCGGCGCTTCCGATTGAATAACCTCGCCATCCATCGGGAAGAAGCACTTGGTGATGGCAGGGCGAATGCGCTGCTCACCATGCTAGTCGTGATGACCGCCCTCGGCGCGTTGCTCTATGTCTCCATCGCTTAACTCCGAAGTTGTCAGCGTCACAGCCGGATATAGCGCACTGAGACGCTGACAACTCAGATCAGTCGTAGCCGAGTTCGTGTAGCCGATCATCGTCGATCCCGAAGTGATGCGCGATCTCGTGTACGACGGTGATGTTGATCTCGTCAACAACCTGCTCGCGGGTTTCGCAAATCGCCAATATCGGGTACCGGAAGATCAAAATGTGGTCAGGCAGGCCGGTGTAGAACTGGCCTCGTTCGGTCAGTGGAACCCCTGAGTAGAGTCCGAGTGTGTGAGGTAGATCCCGTGGCGGATAGTCCTGCACCAAGATCACACAATTGTCGATCAGAGCAGCCAACTCCTCCGGAATTCCATCCAGGGCGTCCGCCACGTACATCTCGAACTCTTCGGCGGACATCTCCACACCAGGCGGGCTCATTGCGTCGCCCTCCGCCACGCTAAGTCGGCGACGCGTACCCGACTGCTCGGCAGCCAGAGCAGATTCGACAGAACGAAGATCAACACCAAAACGCCCAACGCCGCATCCAGGCGATCATTGCTGAGGCGGCGTGCCAGAGGAGGGCCGCGGCACGGGTACTCACAGGCGCAGCCTAGACGTGAGCTAGCTCGAATTCTCCTTCCAATGACCGCGAATTACATCGATGAAATTTCCGCCATCGGTTCCGCGTGTCGACTTGCACCATCGCCGAAGTGTGAACTCAGGTCTTGCAGTTACGGTTGTGACGATATTAGAGTTCTGTGCAGTTTGAGTTTTGTGTGACTTTTGTGACTCAAGTGATCCGCAACGGTGCTTTGGCTGGAGGCAACCATGCGCAGAACCGTGATCAAGGTGCGAGCCGCCGCTGCACTCCTCGCCCTCGGTGTGATCTCGAGTCTGATGTGGCCCCATACGGCGAGCGCGACAACGCAGATGACCGCAACCGTTGGTGTCAACATCCGTTCCGGCCCCACCACCAGGACCGACGTCCTCGGTGGCCTCTTCCGGGGACAGACAGTAACGGCTATCAGCAGCTCGCAGGGCTGGACCAAGATCTCCTACGATGGCTCGACTGCATACGTCGCGAGCCGATACCTCACCAAGGGGAAAGATCTGCCGCCGCCGCTGAGGATCGGTCCCGGCTCGGTCAAGGTCACGACAACTGCCCTCAACCTTCGCACGGGCCCGGGCCTCTCCTATCGGGTGATCAAAGTCCTCAGGGGCGGGGCTCGAGTAACGATGACCGGCAAGACAGCACGTGGTTGGGCGGAGCTAGTCAACGGCCGCTCCACCGGCTGGTCAAGCATGCAGTATCTCGTCAGCTCGATGTACGGACGGCCGGCGATCATCGGCAAGCGAGTGGCAACAGCAGATCTTGATATCCGTACGACGAGCGGGTCGAACCCCCGGACCGTAACGGAGGTCAAGAACGGCACAGCGCTTTCGGTCACTGGGGCAATTCAGAACGGCCGTGCGCAGATTATTTACAACGGTCACATCCGTTGGGTGACAGCGAGGTATCTCACGAAGCTGACCAGCAACTTGCCGTCCCCACCCAGGCTGCCCAAGATCATCGGGACCCGGTACGCCACAGCCACGCTGAACATCCGCTCGACGTACGCCGCCAGATACCGGCTGATCACAGAGGTGCCGCGTGGCACCGAGCTCAAGATCACTGGGGTCGTCAAGAACGGCGCGATGCAGATCATCTTCGACAAGGCCGTCCGTTGGGTGACCGCCAAGTACCTGTCGAAGTCAGCTCCCAGCTCAATACCATCGAGCTGGCGTGCGGTCGAGCAAGGGCTCAAGCCGAACGCGATCAAGGTCCATCGAGCCATGCGGGCGAGATTCCCCCAGATCACGGTGTACGGCGGTGTGCGCCCATCTGTGATCCCGGACCATGAGCAGGGTCGGGCTCTGGACTGCATGATTCCCAACTACCTGTCGGCTTCGGGAAAGGCGCTTGGCTACGAAGCTGCGGCCTGGGCGAAGGCAAACGCGAGGTCGCTCGGGATCAACTACGTGATCTGGAACCAGCACATCTGGAACATCACACGCGACAGCGAGGGCTGGCGCTACATGGCTGACCGCGGCAGCGACTCGGCCAACCACAAGAACCACATACACATCACCGTTTTTGCAGCAGGCTTGGATCCGCGCTAGCTGCCCCCAACGCTAGAAGTTGCCCGCTCAGAAATTCGCGAGGTCTTTTCGATCATGGAACGCTTCCGTGACGTGACAGCTGGCCGCTACCGTAGCGGGCATGACTAGTCAGCGTTCTCGAAAATTACCGCGAGCCCGGTCCAGCGGCGCTCGGGCGACCGCTGCCACATCCACCGGCGCCTCATCGATCGGATTCGCAGCCCTCCTTGCTGCGGCGCTGGGAGCAGGAGCGATGGGCGCCTTGGCCGTCGGCGCCGTGGCGATCGGCCGGCTGGGCATCGGCGACGCGAACGTACGCAAGCTCCGCATCGTCGAACTGGAGGTTGACCAGCTCCGGGTGCGCCGACTGCAAGTGCTCGAGCAGGATAAGGGAAACTGACGGACCCCACCTCAGCCCGGCCTCAGGAAGCCAACAGCAAAGTGATACCTAAGATCACAGGCACTGAGAGAAGGGTGGCCACGAAGATCGTGTCCCGCGCCAAGATCACACCCCGCTCGTAACGCATCGCCAAGGTGAAGACATTCTGCGCCGTGGGCAGCGCGGCGATCACGGTAACCGCTAGCAGGTCGTGACCGACCAGCCCTACCGCGTACGCACCGATCAGGTACGCCGCGATCGGTTGCACGACCAGCTTGAGCAACACCAGGGTCCCGATCTGGATCGGTGGCTCGCCGGCGCCCGGTCGCGGTCCGAGCCGGAGCGAGATGCCGTACGCCATCAGCATGGAGGGCACCGCGATGCCGCCGACCAGGGTCAGCGGCGCATTGATGGCGACCGGCAGCTTGATCCCGGTCAGAGCCAGGGCCAGTCCTAGCAGCGATCCAACTGCTAGCGGGTTCCGCAACGGCCGGGTGAGGCGGATGAGCAGCAACCGGCGCCGAGAGGTGCCCGGAGTGGGTACATCGGTGATCACGTCGAGTACGGCCAGACCGCTCGGCTGCAGGACGAGCAGCTGAGCAAGGAGCATCGGCGCTATCAGTGCTGCGTCGCCGAGGGCGTACGCGGCGATCGGCAGGCCGAGGTTGCCGGCGTTGACGTAGGCCGAACAGAAGGCCGCGATGACGGTGTCGCCGGCATCTCGTTTCCACAACAGTCGGGTCAGCAGGATGGCGATGGTCGCGGCGACCGCAACGCTGGCGAGCGAGGCGATCAAGTTGGCGGAGAGCAGTCTTTGGACCTCAGTGCCGCCCAGCACGGTGACCATCAGGGCCGGGCTGGCCACGTAATAGGCGATCCGGGTCAATACCCCTTGTGCGGTCGCGTCGAGGATCTTCAGCTGAGCGAGCAGGAAGCCAAGGCCGATGATGATGCCGATGGTGGCGAATCCAGCCAGGACGCCCTGCACGTCATCGCTCCTTCAGGCGGTCGTCGACACCGAACCTCAGCCCAGTGACGATCAGGGTGGGCCGGGATGGCAGCTGTCCACAGCCGGGGCGACGAATCCGCCGGGCTTGAGCTGATCTGTCATAGGTTGACCCTAGTGCGCCCATCTCCGCTGACTGCTTCCGAAGCTGACGGTGCGGGTGCGATCCTCGTCACCCGTTCAGGTCGCAGATGTTGGGAATCACATCCTGAACTTCATGCGAACCGAAGTCAGGTGTGTATGCCTGGCAATTCATTGATATCGCTCATCTGCGTGTCGGGTCCTTTTGGACGAACCCAAGCTCAGTTGGTATCTGGACGGAGCTGTC
>JBKOUS010000092.1:0-63540 GCA_046723505.1 Actinomycetota bacterium | reverse complement strand
GTCGCTGCAGTGTCGTTGCGTGGCGGCGATCTGGTACCACAGGTACATCGGATGCACCCCGTGGAATGCCTGACTCGTGCGGTACAGATGGACGTACCAAGAGTCGTTGGCGAACTTCTCCTCATAATCGGCCGATATCTGTTCCGGGTCCGTGGTGACGGTCAGCACGTCGGCGAAGAAGTCCACGTACGACGGATGGTGCAGCGGAGAGAACTCCGCGTGCAGCGGGTGGTACAAGATCAAAGCGCCACCTGGCCGGACGAAGGGCGCGCCGGTATGCGAGCCAAACGCGGCGGCGAGTCCGCTCCACGCGGCGAGAATCGGGTTGGCCACCGAGTCGACGCTGTACGGCGTATGCGCGCTGACCCCGATTACGCCCACATCAGCCGCAGCGGACACCTCGACGAGCTGCTGGGCTGTTACGTGCACGCGGCTCACCTCTTCGACCGCCTCCGGCGCACCGGCGGTCACCAAGGTGGCATGGTAGTCACCCTCGGCGCGGTTCATCAGCCGACGTCGAGCACGCTGTGGACTCCATTCCAGGCCCCGACGTATGCCGAACCAGGTTGCCCTGTCCTTGAGACTCCATTCCCACTCACGGCGGCCCAAGAACTCCAACGGTGAGGCGAAAACGTCGTTGTCGAGCACGACATCGATCTGGAATACCCGCACCGCCGAGGACACCAGGTCTGCGATCTCGGCGGTCGCGTCACTGCCCTGAGCTCGAAGCCCTGACAGCTGCCCGATCGTGGCGGTCGAGCCCAGGCCGTCGGCGATCGCCGCCGCGCCACTGGCGGGCGGTGCGACGACAAGATGGACGAAGATCAACAAGTCGGAGCCGGCAGCCCGCGCATTCAATGCGACCTCGCCGGTAGCCGTGCTGCCGATGGTGGCCAGATTCTCGAGGTCTTCGGCATCGTGATTGGTCAGCAGACCATCGGCATAGAAAGACCGAAAGACGCGCTCCCCGACGATGTACTGCAATTCCTCGGCAGTCATCCGACGGTTCAGACCGTTCGCGCTCATCAGGGCAACATCATCGACACCGGCTGCCGCCGCTCGAGTTAGTACGGCCTCGATCACCTTTCCGCGGATATCTGGTCGCCGCATCTTCGGCGTGGGAATGCCGATGTCATCGAAGACGATCGTGAGCCGCGTCGCTGGTTCCAGCAACGCCGAGAGGGGCTCCGACTGCAGTGGTGAATCCAGTGCAGCATTGATCGCCTCACGAAGGCCTGGAACTGGCGTCAGTGACTCGGCAGGGTAGATCACCCGTGTGCCGAGCGGAAACTTCTCAACGCGGAAACGATCTCCGTCAGGCACTAGCAGCGGCGGAGTGCGATCGTCGACCTCGAGGACGAAGCCGGGTCGGGCCATCTACCAATCTCCTTATGTCGGAAGCGCCCAGCGCGGCATGATCGGCTTGATCTTCCACTCCACCACCGACCACTGGTTGCGATGAGCAGCCCGCATCAGCGGGATATCGGGGCTGACCGCCACCGCGTTGCCAACGGTTTCCAGCATCGGCAGATCAGAGTGGGAGTCGGCGTACGCAAAGCTACGGTCGAGGTCGAGCCTATGCAGCGCCGCGTAGTGCTTGAGCCACGCTGCACGAGACTCTCCTACCAGGGGCGGCGCGGTGAGAAATCCGGTGCAGCGGCCCTCCTCGTCGACTCCGAGCTCGGCAGCGACGATCTCGTCGAACAGCGGCTGGATGGGCCGGGTCAGCGGCCGCACCACGCCTGTGATCAGGATCGTGGTGTGTCCGGCGGCGCGATGTTCCCTAATCCTGTGGACGGCCTCTGGGGACAGCCGACTCAAGATATGAGGAGCCATGGAGGTGTCAACGAAGCGCTCCAGGGCGGCCAGATCAGCACCTCGATAGCGGCGGTAGACCGCGCGCAGGAAAGTGCCGCGGTCTCGTTGTTCGGCACGCAGGTACGACGGGAGTCGCCGCATGACCTGGCCCACCTCGGCAAGTTGACCCGTGAGTGAGAGCTCTGGCAGTCGGGCCCATAGGTATTGCTCGATCACGTTGGTGGACATGATCGTGCCGTCCAGGTCGAAGATCGCCAACGCCGCGGAGCCTGCAGTGTCCTTGTCCAGGTCCTTCATCGTGGTCGGCCGATTGCCGCCCTTGCTGCGAATTGCGTCCATCCGGCGTACCGGCGCGGTTATCGATGGACAGTGCACTTCCTGGATGTAGGTCTTCCAGTCGAAGACCGAGGTGTCGAAGGCGAAGGCAGCTTGATCATCAGGATGCAGGGCCCGGGTGAGAGCAAGGGTGTTGTCGTCCACGAAATGCAGCTCGGACTGCGCATACTCCTTGTAGAGCGTGTGATAGCGCCGCAGGAAATCCAGGCGTACCCGAGTGCGATCCAAGTCCTTGGCGATCTTGCGGGTTCGGTCCGAGCGCGGCATCTGAGCCAACATGCGCTCCGCAAGCTTGTGAGCCCGCTCTGATGTGGACAGCAGCCGCTCGATTGACGAGGCGCCGGGAAACGTCCACTGCGGTAGGCGCGCGGCCCCGCGCGGACCGCCTTCGAAGGGATGGGCCTGAAAGTAAGCGCGGATGTAGCTATAGGTGTCCTTGAAGGTCAAAGGATTCCGGGCGCCGGAGTTCACGTGGTAGTACTCCGGGTGCCCGATCTCGGGTTGGGTGGCGCAGACCGCGACTATGGCATTGACCACATGATCACAGGGCACGATGTCCACGACCGCCTCCGGTGTCGCCGGAAACTCCGGAAGCTCGCCGCGCCCATACGCCAAGATCAACGGCTCCGCCATCTTGAAGCCTTCGATCCAACCTGGATATGGATGCAGCCAGGAGGACTCGACGATCGCCGGCCGAACGATCGAGACGTGCACGTCCCGGCCAATATCGGCTACCACGCGTTCGCCGAGTGCCTTGGTGAAGGTGTAGACGTCGGTCCAGCCCAGCGAGCGCGCCCGCTCGGTACCGGCCTTTACCAATTCCGCCTGGACCCACTCGATGCGACGACGCTCGGTGGTGGTGGCGGTGGTCAGGAACCCGGCCTGCCGGTGCTCGCGCTCAGCCTCCTTGCGGAGCTTCGCAAGCTGGGCAGATGTGCGCGACTCTTCCTCGATGAGGTCCCGCATGGCAAGGCCGGCGGCCGTCTCGGCATCGTAATCGATGTCATGAACGTGCGGCGCTTCGGGAATCGCACCGCGCCGGCGGCCGGCCGTGTATGCGGTAGAGATGTGCACGTAGTGCGGGACCCGGCGTAGCTCCCCCGCGTCGTCGGTGACCGCCTCAAGCATGCGATCCAGCAACGCCTTGGTGCCGATCACGTTCGTTGTGAAAGCCTGGTCGATCGGCGGGTCAAAGGAGACGTCGCCGGCGCAGTGCACCACTATGTCAAGATCGGTCGGCAATTGAGGGACATTGGGCAGGTCGCCCTCGATGACCTCAACTCTGGTGTCGAGAAGTTCCGCCTCGCCTCCGGCAGCTTTACGCAGATCGTTGAAGATCGGCTTCTTGACCACGGCGATCATCCGATCTCGTGCACTGGCCGAGCCCTTGCGGCGGACCAGCACCGCCGGCCTGGTCTCGGGCAGTTCGGTCAAGATCTTCCACAGCAACTGCTCGCCGATAAAACCGGTCACGCCGGTCATCACGATCTTTTTCCCGGCGAGCAGGTCCCGCAGCCGACCATCGAGCTGCTGAACGGCGCGGCCAGTGTCTGCGGTCGCGGTGGTCATGTGTCGTTGCTCCCTGTGGTGTCCAGCTGCGCGGCCACCAGGGCCTCCTCAATGGTGAAGCGGCCGATGTAGAGCGCGGTGCCAATGATGGCACCCTCGACCCCGATCTCCACCATGTCCCTGAGGGCCAGGATGTCTTCGATGGTGGAGATGCCACCGCTGGCGATCACCGGCCTGTCGGTCTCATCGCATACCCGGCGCAGCAGGTAGAGATTGGGCCCGCGAAGCATGCCGTCGGCGGATACATCGGTGACAACGAACCGGGCACAGCCTGCACTGTTCAACCGATGCAGCGTCTCGAGGAGATCGCCTCCCTCCCGAGTCCAACCTCGGGCGGCGAGCTTGCTGCCTCTGACATCCAGTCCAACGGCAACCCGGTTCCCGTAGCGGTCGATGATCTCCTCGCACCACTCGGGTTGCTCCAAGGCAGCGGTTCCGATGTTCACTCGAGCGCACCCGGTTGCCAGTGCCCGCTCCAGCGATTCATCGTCCCGAATGCCCCCGGACAGCTCGACGTTCAGCCGCAGGTGGGAGGTGAGCTCAGCGATGATCTCGGCGTTGTTGCCGCGTCCGAATGCCGCGTCCAGATCCACGAGGTGGATCCACTCCGCGCCCGCGTCCTGCCAACGCTGAGCTGCGGCCCGCGGATCACCGAACCGCTGTTCAGAGCCGGCGCGGCCCTGCACCAGTTGCACCGCCTGTCCCCCCGCGAGGTCGACCGCCGGTAACAGCACGAGCCGGTCTGCCCGAGCCGCAGCGGGTATAGGACTTGCCGAATGCACCAGACGACCCTATCGCCAGCCGTTGGTCATGCCGGACGCTTGGACTTCGGCAGCTTCGCCACGATGAGCTCGTAGGAAACGTCGATCAGGTCCTGAATCTCATCGGGCGGGATGGTGCCGTCGAGGATGAAGGTATTCCAGCCGTGCTTGCCGATGTAGGCCATCTTGCTGGCGGCACCTTGATAGCGGTCGAGCAACAGGTCGGCGGTCTCCCGGTCACCGCACTTCAAGCCGATCGTCGTCTGGTTTTCGGCGGCTCCTAGAAAGGCGAAGATCTTGTCGCCCACCTTGGCGACCACATCACCTTCCCACGGCTCGTCCCGCCACGCGCCCGGCTTGGCGAGGCAGTAGTCGAGCCAGCGCGTTTTCCTCACAGCGTCGCGACCCAGTTGGAGATCAGGCGAGCTCCAGCGTCGCCTGACTTCTCCGGGTGGAACTGGGTGGACCAGAGCGAACCTTCCTCCACCGCCGCCACGAACCGGTCGCCGTCATGTTCAGCCCAGGTAATGCGCCGCTGCGGAGCCGCAGGCAGCGCGCGTACTCCGTAGCTGTGCACGAAGTAGAAGCGGTCGGATTCGATACCCGCGAAGAGCTGGCTGCTGGTGGCTGCCTGGACGGTGTTCCATCCCATGTGCGGCAGCCGTGCGGCGTGGAGTTGTTCCACCAGCCCGGGCCAGATGCCGCATCCTTCGGTCCGCACGCCGTGCTCGATCCCCGCCTCGAACAACACCTGGTGGCCGACGCAGATGGCAAGCGTCGGTCGCTCGCTGGTAAGGCGGGCGGCGATGATTTCTGGCCCCCCAACCGCAGCCAAACCTGACATGCATGCCGCAAACGCACCCACGCCGGGTACAACCAGGCCGTCGGCATCGGTCGCGAGCCGCGCATCGGTGCTCACGGAGACGTCTGCTCCTGCTCGGGCGACTGCTCGCTCGGCCGAGCGGATGTTGCCTGATCCGTAATCGAGGACGACAACCTTCTTCCGCGCTGCGAGCGTCGGTCGCGCGAGCAGTGCCAAAGAATTAGTCACAGGGTTCCTTTGGTGCTTGGTATGTTGTCGACCCGCGGATCGAAGCCAATGGCATCGCGGAGGGCGCGCGCCAGCGCCTTGAACTGACATTCCACGATGTGGTGCGGGTCCCGACCCGAAATCACTGTCAGGTGCAGACAGATTTGGGCGTGAAAGGCAAGCGATTCCATGATGTGCCGAGTCAGGGAGCCTGAATACGGAATGGTGGCTGCGACCCCGGCGACGCCCTGGGAACCACCGATCAGCACATACTCCTGCCCAGTCGGCTCCCCCGTGTGGACACAGTATGGTCGCCCGGAGACGTCAACCACTGCCTGGGCAAGCGCCTCATCCAGTGGCACCAGTGCATTCCCGAAACGCCGAATCCCGCTCTTGTCGCCCAGTGCCGAACGAATGGCCTGGCCTAGCACGATCGCGGTGTCCTCGACAGTGTGGTGGGCGTCGATGTGCAAGTCACCGGCGCTCTCAACCTCGAGGTCGATCAGTGCGTGCTTGGCGAAAGCCGTCAGCATGTGGTCGAAGAATCCCACCCCGGTCGAGATCTGGGCGCGGCCCGTGCCGTCGAGATCAAGGCTGACCCTGACCTTCGACTCGGAAGTCTGCCGTTCCAGGGTGGCCGTTCGGCCTTGGCTCATGGAGTCTCCTTTTGGATTTCGTTTTCGAGTACGGCGACAAGGGCGTCCTTGAACGTCTGCATCTCCGCGGGCGTACCGGCTGACACTCGCATCCAGCCGTCGGGTCCGGTTTCCCGAATCAGCACCCCGCGGTCGAGCAATGCCTGCCACACCGCGTGGCGGTCGGTGAACCGCCCGAAGAGTACGAAGTTGGCGTCTGAGTCAGCGACCTGCAGCCCTCGGGCGGCCAGCCAAGTCGCCAGGTCATCGCGGGCCTGCCGGAGCTGATCAACCTTCGCCAGCATCTCTGGCGCGTGCGCCAGCGCCACCCTGGCCGCGGCCTGGGTGAGCGCCGAAAGGTGATAGGGCAGCCGTACGATGCGAAGCGCTTCGATGAATGCGGGAGCAGCGGCCAAGTAGCCCAGCCGGCCGGCCGCGAAGGCGAAAGCCTTGGACATGGTCCGGCTGACCCCAAGCCGCGGGTAGTCCGGCAGCAGTTGCAGCGCGCTCGGAGTGCCAGTCCGGGCGAACTCGTGGTATGCCTCATCGACTACCACAACGCCGGGGGCCGCCTCACAGATCGCCCGGATTGTCGACAAACCAACGGCCGTACCGGTCGGGTTGTTCGGGCTGGCAATGAGCACGACCGCAGGCCGGGCTTCGAGCACTGCCGCCGTGGCCGCGTCCGGATCGATGGTGAAGTCGTCGCGGCGGGGAACGGTGCACCACTCGCTGTGCGTGTCGCGGGCGTATTCGGGGTACATGGAATATGTCGGCGCGAACGAGAGCACCCGCCGACCCGGCCCTGCGAAGGCCAGCATGACGTGCAGCATGACTTCGTTACTGCCGTTGGCGGCCCAGATCTGGTCGGCGCTCAACCCGTGGCCGAGGTAACGGGCGAGGTCTCCGCGAAGCGCTAGGGCGTCGCGTTCGGGATAACGGTTCATGGAGCGACCGGCCTCGGCGACCGCGGCGGCGATCTCGCTAATCACGCGTTCGCTAGGCGGATACGGATTCTCGTTGACGTTCAAGCAAACATCAACATCGAGTTGCGGCGCGCCGTACGGCCTTTCTCCAACCAGTTCCGCCCGGAGTGGAAGCTCATCGAGCGCGGGACTCGCGGTGGCCCCCGACATCACTGCGCGCGTGTGGATGGGAAGAACCTGCGGGCAATCGCGGCGCCATGAGCCGGTAGATCCTCGGCGTCGGCGAACACCTCCACCTTCCGGGCGACTTGGGCGAAGGCGGTCTGGCTGTAGCTGACGATGTGCATCATCTTCAGGAAGCTCCGAACGTTCAGCCCCGAGGAGTGGCAGGCGCATCCGCCCGTCGGCAGGACGTGGGTGCTGCCCGCACAGTAGTCACCCAGCGAAACTGGCGACCATGGACCGACAAAGATCGCACCGGCGTTGCTGATCATGGACGCCACCTGCTCAGCATGAGCGGTCTGGATCTCGAGGTGTTCTGCCGCGTAGCCATTGGCCACCTCGATACCCTGCTCGATGTCGTCCACCATCACGATCGCGGACTGGCGCCCCACCAGCGATTGAACGATTCGCTCCACGTGCTTGGTCGACGGCACCTGTGCCGACAGCTCGGCCTGGGTGCCCTCGGCCAGCTCGTCGGAGTCGGTGATCAACACGGCAGCCGCGAGCGGATCGTGCTCGGCCTGAGAGATCAGATCCGCAGCCACATGGACTGGATCGGCCGTGGCGTCCGCAAGCACCGCGATCTCGGTCGGTCCTGCTTCGGCGTCTATGCTGACGCGGCCCCTGAGCAGCCGCTTCGCTGCGACCACGTAGATGTTGCCGGGTCCAGTGATCAAGTCGACCTGGCGGCAGAGATCGGGCACACCGTAGGCGAACATAGCGATCGCTTGTGCGCCGCCGACTGCATAGACCTCGTCGATACCGAGGTTGTGGCAAAGCGCCAGGATATTGGGATGCGGCAGCCCACCGAACTCAATTTGGGGCGGCGAGGCGAGCGCGATCGAGGGTACCCCGGCTACCTTGGCTGGAACGACATTCATGATCACGCTGGAAGCCAGCGGCGCCAACCCGCCCGGAACGTACAAGCCGACGCGGTTGACCGGAATCATTCGTCGGCGTACGACTGCTCCGGGTGCCACGCTGACCTCGCCGCCACTGTCACCAAGCTCAGACTCACTGACGCGGCGCCGGCGCTCGATCGCGGTCCCAAAGGCCTTCCGCAGGTCAGGATGGAGCCGCGCCGCAGCGCTCTCCAGTGCGGTGAACGGCACCCGGAAGGTGTGGGGAAGCACGCGATCGAAACGAACCGAGTAATCAGCGAGTGCTGCCGCTCCGCGACGCGCCACATCGTCACAGATCGGCCGAACCACTTCACTTGCGGCGGCTACGTCGAAATCAGCCCGGGGCACAATGGCGGAGTAGTCGAGCCGCTCGCCGGCCGCGCGCCGGCCGCGAAGATTGATCACCCGAAGCACGGAGCGATTCTAGGCCCAGGCGTCCTGCGCCGATCCCGATAATCAACGGCCGGTCTGGGCGACCGATTAATATCTCATCCGTCGGACACCGCCCGGCTGCTGAGGAGGTTTGTGGACGAGCCACGGCCGGAACGCGCTGTCATCCTGAAGGCCGCGATCGGCATTGGTCTCTATGCAATGGCTTTTGGCGCCTCCTTCGGAGCGATCTCGGTGAGCTCTGGATTGACTCTGGCCCAGACCATGGTGCTGAGCCTGGTGATGTTCACCGGGGCCTCGCAATTCGCTTTCCTCGGGGTGGCAACTGCGGGCGGCTCGCCCATCGCAGCAGTGCCGGCAAGCCTGCTGCTTGGTGTACGCAACGCCTTCTATGGCGTGCCGCTTTCGGAGATCCTGCATCCGCGCGGCTTAGCCAGGCTATGGACCGCCCACTTCGTGATCGATGAGACAACGGCGATGGCGATGAGCCAAGCCACCCCACGCGCTCGGTGTTACGCATTCTGGGCCACAGGTTTGATCCTGTTCTGCCTCTGGCAGCTTGGCAGCCTGTCCGGTGCACTTCTTGGCCGCGCGGTCAACCCGAACGACGTTGGACTGGACGCCGCCGCGCCGGCCGTCTTCTTGGCGTTGCTGTGGCCTTCGCTCCGGCGCCGGGAGGCGCGTTGGGTTGCGCTCGGCGGCGCAGCAGTCGCCCTTGTCCTGGTGCCCCTGACCCCGCCCGGCATCCCCGTGATCGCTGCGGCCGGGGTGGCACTGGTCGCGGGCCTCCGCCCGAGTCGCGAAGCCGAGGAGCGGATTCCGGATCGGGAGCCGAGATGACTCCGCTATGGCTGGCACTGGTCATCGCGGCGGTTGGTTCGTACCTGCTGAAGCTTGCTGGGGTCTCGCTGCCCGAGTCGATCTTGAACCATCCCAAGGTGCAGCAGGTGGCCCAGCTGCTGCCGATTGCGATGTTGTCCGCTCTGGTAGCTGTCGAGCTATTCGACGGTGGCCGCCGCTATGCGGTGGATTGGCGCACCCTGGCCGGGATTGCATCCGGTGTAATCGCGCTGCTTCTGCGGCGCGGTTTCCTTGAAGTGTTCCTCATCGCCGTTGGGGTGACCGCCCTGCTACGCCTGGTTACCTGAGCGTCGGCGGCGGAGCAGCGGGCGCGGCTCCTCCTCATCGCGGCCCAGGGAGGAGCCGAGCAGTACCGGGATGATGGCGAAGAACGGCCAGGTGAGCAGCGACGCGCGGGCTCGCAGGGTGAGCGGTATCGGCACCAGATCTCCTGGCTGCGCTGCGGCCAGACGAGCCGAGAAGTCACCCGGTCCCAGTAGGTAACCAACCAGCCAACAGGTCAGCGCCGACGCTGTGGCCCACACCAGTACCACGAGCACCACAGGCCAGCCAAGATCACGAAGCCAATGCCAGGCTGCCAGTCCCAGTAGCACGCCCACCACCAGGCCGATTACGCAGAACCACGCGTCGCCGGCGATGAACTGCGTCAGGCCTCGCTCCGATGTGGCGGCTGCCCCGCCACTGTTCAGCTCGTAGGCGGGGGGCTTCACCAGCAACCACCACAACACCCCGGCAGCAGCACCCAACCCGAGCGAGGCGGCCGCGAAAGCCCCCAACCGGCCGGAGAGGCTCCAGGTACGACGGGTCTGTGTGGGAGGTGATTCGTTCAGGACGCCAGACACGATGAACCCAGCAGAGCCTTGAGGTCGGCCATCAGCGGCGGCGACGCAGTCACCCTCAGCCGCTCGTCGAGCTTCATCACGGTCGTCTTGTCCGCGGACCGCAGCCGCAGCCGCACCTCGGTCGGTCCGGGATGCGCCGCGAGCACATCACGAAGCTGCTGTACGACCTGGGGAGTGCATCGAGCCGCCGACAACGAGATCACGACCGGATCGCTGCTGACATCAGTGATGTCAGGAAGGCTGAGCTCCGAAGCACTCAAAGACACCGCATCGTCGTCGACCTTCACCCGGCCTTTGATCTTCACAACGGTGTCGGTGGCCAGCACGGTGGAGACCATCTCGTATGCCTTTGGGAAAAGCAAAACTTCGATCGACGCCTCCAGGTCCTCGACGGTGATGACCGCCCAGATGTCCCCCCGCCGCGTCGTTTTTCGGGTGATGTTGGTGATCATGCCAGCGATAGTGACGGTGCTTTCCCGGGGACCGTCGTCGGCGAGCAGCTCGCCGATGCCGACGTCGCGTTCTGCGGCCAGGATGTGCTCCAAGCCCTGCAACGGATGATCGCTGACATAGAGGCCGAGCATCTCGCGCTCGAACGCCAGTTTTGTTCGCTTGTCCCAGTCGGGCAGGTCGGGAACGCTGCCCGTCAGAACCGGATCGGTGTCCGCCAATTCGCCGAAAAGATCATCCTGACCATTGGCCTCGTTCCGCTTGAGGTCAAGCACTCCGTCCACCGCCGCCTCGTAAACGCTCATCAGGGCCCGCCGGGAATGCCCCATCGACTCGAAGGCTCCTGCCTTGATCAGCGACTCGATCACCCGCTTGTTACACACCACCAACGGCACTTGATCCAAGAAGCCGTAGAAGTTCACGGCCTTGCCGTGGGCCGCCCGAGCGGCGACGATGCCGTCAACCACGTTGTGGCCGACATTGCGAACAGCCGTCAGGCCGAAACGGATGTCGGCACCGACCGGGGTGAAGTTCGCTGCTGATTCGTTGACGTCCGGCGGCAGCACCTGGATTCCCATGCGACGACACTCGTTGAGGTACACCGCCATCTTGTCTTTATCGTCCGCTACCGAGGTGAGCAGCGCCGCCATGAATTCGGCGGGGAAGTTGGCCTTAAGAAATGCGGTCCAGTAGGAGACCATTCCGTACGCCGCAGTGTGCGCTTTGTTAAAGGCGTAGTCCGAGAACGGAACCAAGGTGTCCCAAAGCGCGGTGATCGCGGCGTGGGAATAGCCGTTCGCCTGCATGCCCGCGGAGAACGGCACGAATTCCGCGTCGAGGATCTCCTTCTTCTTCTTGCCCATGGCCCGGCGCATGTTGTCCGCCTGGCTCAGGGTGAAGCCGGCCACCTTCTGGGCAATCGCCATCACCTGCTCTTGGTAGACGATCAGGCCATGAGTAGTGCCGAGGATCTCGGCTAACGGCTCGGCCAACTCAGGGTGGATCGGCTTGATCTCCTGCCGCCGGTTCTTACGGAGCGCGTAGTTCGTGTGACTATCTGCTCCCATGGGTCCCGGTCGGTAGAGCGCCAGCACCGCTGAGATGTCCTCGAAGTTATCGGGACGCATCAGGCGCAACAACGATCGCATCGGCCCGCCGTCAAGCTGAAACACTCCGAGCGTCTCGCCCCGCCCGAGCAGCGCGTACGTCGCCGCGTCGTTCAGAGGCAGGTCCTCCAGCACCAGGGTGAACCCGCGGTTGAGTGCGATGTTGGCCACCGCATCGTCAAGCACGGTGAGATTGCGCAGGCCCAGAAAGTCCATCTTCATCAGGCCCAGCGACTCACAAGTCGGATAGTCAAACTGCGTAATGATCGCGCCGTCCTGCTCCCGACGCATGATCGGGATGATGTCGATCAGTGGGGCGCTGGACATGATCACTCCGGCGGCATGCACGCCCCACTGCCGCTTCAGCCCTTCCAGATCCTTCGCAGTGTCCACCACCGTCTTGACGTCCGGATCGACCTCGTAAAGCGCCCGAAACTCCCCGCCCTCGCCGTACCGTGGATGTTCGCGGTCGAAGAGCTTGGCGAGCGGCACGTCCTTGCCCATCACCGGCGGCGGCATCGCCTTGGTGATCTTTTCGCCGACGCCGAACGGGTAACCCAAGACCCGGGAGGCATCCTTCACCGCTTGCTTGGCCTTGATCGTCCCGTACGTGACGATCTGGCTCACCCGGTCCTCGCCGTACTTCTCCGTGACGTAGCGAATCACTTCGCCGCGTCGGCGCTCATCGAAATCGATGTCGAAGTCTGGCATCGAGACCCGGTCAGGATTGAGGAAACGCTCGAAGATCAGTCCGTGGACGAGCGGGTCAAGATCAGTGATCCGCATCGCGTACGCAGCGATCGAGCCGGCGCCAGAGCCACGTCCGGGCCCGACGCGGATGCCGTGCTCTTTCGCCCAGTTGACGAAGTCGGCAACGACCAGGAAGTACCCGGCGAAGCCCATCGAGATGATCACGCTGGTCTCGAAGTCGGCTTGCTTCCGCACTGTGTCGGGAATCCCGCCGGGATAGCGCCGATGTAAGCCAGCCTCGACCTCATGCACGAACCAGGACTCTTCGGTTTCACCCTCAGGGCATGGGTAGCGCGGCATGTAGGTGCCATTGCCTTCGGTAAAGGACACCTCACACCGTTCGGCGATTGCCAAGGTGTTGTCGCACGCCTCGGGGAGATCTGCGAACAATGCGCGCATCTCGGCCGGCGACTTGAGGTAGTAGCTGTCGCCCTCGAATTTGAACCGGTTCCCCTCGGCCATGATGGAACCGGTCTGCACGCAAAGCAGCACCTCGTGAGCCGCAGCGTCGGCCTGCTGCGTGTAGTGCAGATCGTTGGTGGCGACCAACGGCAGCTTGAGCTCTCGCGCGATTCGCAGCAGGTCGTCGCGCACCCGGCGCTCGATGGTGATGCCGTGATCCATCAGCTCCACGTAGTAATTGCCAGCACCGAAAAGGTCTCTGAATTCCGCGGCGCTGGCGAGGGCGTCGTGGTAGCGACCCAGGCGCAGGTAGGTCTGCACCTCTCCGCCCGGACAGCCGGTGGTAGCAATCAGCCCACTCGCGTAGCGGGCGAGCAGCTCGCGATCGATACGCGGCTTGTAGAAGTAGCCCTCCAAAGACGCCAGCGAGCTCAGCCGGAACAGGTTGTGCATGCCTGCCGTGTTCTCTGCCCAGATCGTCAGATGCGTGAAGGCACCGCCACCGCCCACATCGTCAGAGCCGCCGTCACCCCACAGGACTCGTCGACGGTCGGATCGGTGAGTCTTCGGGGTGAGGTAGGCCTCGATACCGACAATCGGCTTCACAGGAGAGGACTTGGACGCCTTGTAGAACTCGTGCGCACCGAAGGTGTTGCCGTGATCGGTGATCGCGATCGCCGGCATACCCATCTGCTCGCAGCTGGAGAACAGATCGGCGATGCGCGCCGCCCCATCGAGCATCGAATACTCCGAGTGCACGTGCAGGTGGACGAATGAGCCGTCCCCAGGTTGCGTGCTTCCCGGCATACCTGCACCAACCTCCAAATCGAACCATGCTGCGCGCGTCCTGCCGGACGCGAGCGGGGAAGCTCAGCAAGCGCCTACATTAGTCGCCCGGTATCCCCATACCAGTCTGCGACGCGCCTCCGACAGTTCGGGGCAGGACTGGCTCAATCGGCACGAGGTCGCGCGGCTGACCGTTAGTCCCCGCACAGCTCCAGCACCTTCTCGATCGTCCGGATGTTACGGACCGTCGAGCTCACCCCCACGATGGCGCTGAACTTCTCAGCCAGCTTGCTCCTGCCGATGCCTTTCGAGTAGTTGACGTAGACCTGCTGGCCGGAAAAGGTGAACGGCTCGTAGTCCTTCGCGACCGCAGCCACCTTCTGCTTGGCATCCGCAGCCGGCGTCCTGGTCAGGAACGCCACCGTAACCTGGCTCGGATTGCCGTCCGGATAAGGATTAGCGACCAGCACCTTCTTCAGCTGAGCCGGTGTGCGTACCGCGACATCGATCGGGCGGTCGAACGTGTCGTTGATTGCGTTGGCGATCTCCCGCTCCACAGTCGCCGCCTTCTTCGTGGATTTGATGATCAAGTTGCCACTGTTGATGTAGGTCGCGACATCGGTGTAACCAAGATCTTCGGCCATGGCGCGCAGCGCGGGCATCGAGATCTTGTTGCTGGGACCGAGGTTGACCCCCCGCAGGAAGGCGACATAGGTAGCCACCTCGCCATCCTCCCAGGAATAGTTATGCTGACCAGCCGGCACGTCGACTGCTCCCCCCTGCACGGCGGAAGCGGGCGGTGACTTTGCGACGATCCGGGGTCAGACTGAGACCGTGGCGACCTCGGCTCAGATTCCACGAGCGCCTGTAAGTACGCCGGCCCCGCTCGCGCCGATGCCGCCGAGTCACTGGTTACTCGGTCATCTGAAGGAGCGCCGAAAAGACCCGCTGAAGCTGTTCAACACGAGCCAGCAGCTGCTCGGAAATGTAGTCCGATATCGGATGGGCTACATCTATGTCGAACAGTTCAGCCACCCTGACCAGGTGCGACATGTCCTCGTGGACGCCAAGGACATCTACGTCAAAGGAACGATCTGGGACAAGGTCAGGCCGCTCGTCGGAAACGGGCTGGTGACGGCTGATGGTCAAGATTGGAAGCGGCAGCGGCGCCTGGCTCAGCCGGTCTTCCAGCACGGCCGGCTGGAACCCATCTGCATGATCATGACCGAGGCGATTGCCGACGTGCTGGAGGGTTGGAACGGCCCGGGTCGAGGCAGTAAGGCCATCGCGCTGTTCTCCGAAATGAGGAAGTTGACACTGACCGTCGTGATCCGGGCCTTGTTCGGGACGGAACTCGCTCAGCAACTTCCGGCTGTCGCTGGGTCCTTCGTCGCCGCACTTGAGGTGATCAACCGGAGGATCATCTCGCCCACTCCGTACCTGCCGTGGCTGTATCAAGTCCCAACGCGCGACAACTTGGCTTTCCGTCGTGCTGTTAGCTACCTCAACGCAGTAGTCGAGGAGATCATTCGGCGTCGTGAGAGCGCAGGGCAACCGGCATCGAGCGACCTTCTTGCCTTGATCATGGGCGCTCAGCTCTCCGAGGAGAGCCAGATCAGTCCGGGCCTACTCCGCGACGAGATCATGACATTGCTGCTGGCGGGCTTCGAGACGTCTGCAACAACCATGACCTGGGCAATCTCACTCCTCGAGCGCCATCCCGAGGCCTGGTCCCGTCTGGTGACAGAAGTTGATCTTGCACTCGGTGGGCGAACGCCCCAGTTCGACGATCTTGCCGAGCTGCCTTATACCCGGGCAGTGATCGACGAGACGCTGCGCCTGCGTCCAGCCAAGTGGGCAATTCCGCGGATGACGACCCGTACGGATGAGGTTCGGGGCTTTCGAGTGCCGCGCGGTGACATCATCATCCTGGTGCCCTTCGTAACGCATCGACATCCCGACTTCTGGGTGGATCCTGGCCACTTCGAGCCAGCGCGGTTCTTGCCCGCTAACCGGAGAAGCATTGACCGCTGGGCCTACTTTCCGTTCGGCGGTGGACAACGTAAGTGCCTCGGAATGGACTTCGCTCTCATGGAGGGCGCGCTAGCGCTCGCGATGATCGCACAGCGCTACCAGTTGCACAGCCCTGATCAGCTGGATGTGCGTCCTGATCCCTACGTGACCCTTCGTCCCACGGGCGAGGTGCCGATGCTCGTGACGGCGCGATGATCTTGTAGGCGAGTATCTGATTCGCTCGTGGTCTTGATGACGTGTCGGTCTGGCTGCCGATCTTCGCCGGCCTCAGTAGCTTCTGGTGCGATTGCTTGCACAAGGGCGCGCATGGCAGAGTCTGAGCTATGTGTTGACGTCGGGCCGAGCGCTGCGAGACTTGCGATCAGGGCGGCGATCGCCTCGAAGGTCAGCGGCACTGGACTCGGCGCGGCGTTCCGAGGCAGCCGGTGGCCCCCATAAGGACCAGGCATGGATTCGATCGGCACGCCCGACTCACGGAGCCTGGCGAGATCTCGTTCAGGCGTACCAAAAAACCTGATCAAGAAAGCAGACTCACACTCCTAGCAGCCGTCCAGGACGCTGCCGCCTGAAGACAACCCAGGTGACCAAGCAGCACACAACGTAGAAGGCAATGAAGGCGATGTAGGCGCCATCACCGTTCTTCAGAGTCAAGAAGGACTGCCGGAAGGCCAGGTTGACCATGACGCCAGCTAGCGCACCGATCGCCCCAGACAACCCGATCAAGGCTCCCGAACGGCGGCGCACGATGATCAGCCTCGGCCAGATCAAGCCCAGCACCGACATCAAGCTGCTCCTTCGCGTGGAAGATCGCTGGGATCATCTTGTACGTCGACCCGTTGCCAATCCCGCTGACGATGAAGAGCAGGAAGAAGCCAAAGATGAACAGTGGCAGGGAGTTGATCTGCGAAGCTCGCAGCACAACCGCCATATACAGCGGCGCTTTGGTGACCGTTTCAAGGGTTCGGTTGTGACGTTCATCAATTTCATCGCTATGGCGCTCGGGGCGATGGGATGAGCCGGCTGCGTCGCGCACTGAAGGGCCCGGACTGATCACCACGATCACGAAGCGGGGCTACCGGTTCAATGCCGATCGGATCGATTGACCGCCTGCATTTGTCGGCGGCTACTCCCGATGGCGCCACGGGCTGACAATGCGTACGCCGCAGCCAGCAAAGTCACGCTCGTTGCGCGTCGTTAGCGCCATGCCTCGCGAGGCCGCGATGCACGCGATCTGAGCGTCCATCGGATCCATGGCGTTCCCTGCGCGCTCCTTCCCGGCAACGAGTGAGCCGTACAGCAGCGCCGCCTCAACATCGAACGGCAGTATGTGATCAGCCATCCCGACGAAAAGCGACTGGTAGGACTGCTCGAGGGACTTGCGACGTCGCCCACGAGGAAGTCGTTCGAGTCCGTAAGTGATCTCGGCAACGGTGACCGCAGTCGAGAACAGCTCGGTCGGCCGTTGGGTAGCAAGCCAGGCTGTGACCGCCGGATCCGGCCGAGCCCGCATGAGCTCACTCGTGACATTCGTATCGAGAATGATCACGAGAGGTTGATCGGTCGTTGCCGGCGCTTGCGATGAGGAAGCTCCAAGTCCACGCCACCGTGTTCGAGGCTGATTGCTCGGATCGCATCGAACAGACCGACAGGTCGCGACAGTTCGGATACTGCATCAACCAAGATGGCACGGATTTCCGCCTCCATCGAACGGCCGTGTTCGGCCGCCCTCACGCGTAATTTCGCTTTCACGTCAGGATCAAGATTGCGAATGCTGATTGCCGTCACTGCCATCACCTCTGACAGCAATGCTAGCAAGTAGAAGCAGCAGTCAAAGGAACTCAGCCGCACCAACGCGTCCTACAGCTCGGAATGACTGGCGTCGCCAACATTCCTCTCCCGCTGGTGCGATTCACCGCACTCTGCGAGGTGCTCACCTCGATTGTTGGATCGGTGCCAGGTCCAACCGAACCCCGAGCAGTCGCACAGGACGATTGATGTCGAAGCGCGCCAACACCGCCCGTGCACCCGCCTCGACGATCCGCGGGTCGGTTGTCACTTCTGGCAGCTTGCTGGTTTTGACCTGGGTGAAGAAGGACCGAGTGCGGACGGTCACACCGACGTGGGTCACTTGCCGCCCATCGACTTTGATCTCCGCACACAGTTCACGGGCCATTGTCGCAACCTCTTGCCCGATGACATCCGGGTCAGTGAGGTCGCTGGCAAAGGTCACCTGGCGACTCTTCGATCGGGCGAGCCAGGGCTCGGTCGTGATGGCACGTGACCATCCGCCGCGGGCCAGTACCCGAAGGCGAGGACCGGTGGTCGGCCCAAACCAGGCAGCTAGATCGTCCCGATCGGCCAATGCCAGATCGGTGACGGTGCGCAGGTCGTGCGCCGCGAGTCGGGCCGCGGTCCGCTTGCCGACACCCCACAGTTCGACAACATCACGGTCGCCCATGATTGGCAGCCAGTTGCTCGAGTCCAGACGGTAGATGTGGTCCGGCGCCGTCTTGGCGAACCTGGTCGCCATTTTGGCCCGCTCCTTGGTATCTCCGATGCCTACGGCACAAGTCAGACGAGTGCGATCGTGCACCGTGCTGCGTACGGCCCGAGCTAGCTCCTCAGGGTCCTCACGGCGGGTTCCGATGAACGCTTCGTCCCAACCCCACACCTCGACCGGGTACCCGAAGCTTCGCAGCACTTCCATGACTTCCGCCGATGCGACGTCGTAGGCCGCATGATCACTCGGCAAGAACACCGCCTCCGGGCACTTGCGGAGCGCGCGCTGCATTGGCATCCCCGAGTGCACCCCGTACGCCCGCGCCTCGTACGACGCTGTGGCCACCACCTGCCGCGGCCGCGTGGGGTCACCATCGCCTCCCACCACCACCGGGAGCCCACGCAACTCAGGTCGTCGCCGGACTTCCACCGCCGCGAGGAAGGAATCCATGTCGACGTGCAGGAGCCACCAGGGCAGATCCTGAATCGGCGTGGTCACGGTTCCAGATTGCCTGACCCAGTTGGATGCCGGGAGGTTCAGGATCGGTTGTATGAAAATGCAGATCGATCCACCGAATTACGACCGCACGTTCGGCGCCCGACCGACGCTGCGCGTCGCTCGTAGCCTCATGAGCTCGGCCTCGAATGGATGACCTAGCTCAGACCATCATCTGGCGAGCGGTCGGCGGGATCGGTCGGGGCAGCTTGGTGGAGCCGGACAGATATTCATCCACGCCCGCGGCGCAGGCGCGCCCTTCGGCTATCGCCCAGACAATCAGCGACTGACCGCGTCCGGCGTCGCCACAGACGAAAACACCATCCACAGCGGTGGCGTAGTTCTTGTCTCGGGCCACGTTGCCGCGCTCGTCAAGGGCGACTCCCAGCTGGGAGATCACGGTGTCCGCCTCCGGACCAACGAACCCCATGGCGAGCAGGACCAGCTCGGCCGGAATCTCCCTCTCGGTCCCCTCGATAGGGACGATCTTTCCCGCGTCGAACCTCACCTCGGACATCCGCAATGAGGCCACGTTGTCGTCGTAGTCACCGATGAACTCTGACGTCGATACTGAGTAGACCCGCTCCCCCGCTTCCTCGTGTGCCGAGGATGCTCGGTAGATCATCGGGTACGTCGGCCAGGGTTGGTGTGGCGGGCGCTCGTCCGGCGGGGTCGGCATGATCTCCAGCTGCACGATCGACTTCGCCTGCTGCCGGATCGCAGTGCCGAGGCAGTCTGCGCCTGTGTCGCCGCCGCCGATGATCACTACGTGCTTGTCCTTGGCGGTGATCTGATCATCGACGTGGCGACCCAGCGCCACGCGATTGGCCTGCGGTAAGTACTCCATCGCCTGATGAATGCCACCAAGTTCGCGCCCGGGCACCGGCAGATCACGGCCGATCGTAGAGCCAACGGCCAGTACGATCGCGTCGTAGCGCTCCTTGAGCTCACGCCCGGTGATCTTGATCCCGACCTCGACCCCACAACGGAAGTTGGTGCCCTCGTCATGCATCTGCCGGACACGGCGATCCAACACAGACTTCTGCATCTTGAATTCGGGAATGCCGTAGCGCAGCAGGCCCCCGGGCGCGTCGGACCGCTCGTAGACCACGACTGTGTGCCCGGCGCGAGTGAGCTGCTGGGCGGCTGCCAACCCGGCCGGCCCAGAGCCAACAACCGCGACCCTCTTGCCGGTGAGCCACTCCGGTGGCTGCGGGGTGACCCGGCGCTCGTCCCACGCCTTGTCGATGATCGCGACCTCGACGTTCTTGATCGTCACTGGGTCGCGGTTGATGCCGACGACACACGCGGTCTCGCACGGCGCCGGGCACAACCGGCCTGTGAACTCCGGGAAGTTATTGGTCGCGTGCAGCCGCTCCAACGCTTCGTCCCAGTCGCTGCGCCACACGAGGTCGTTCCAGTCCGGAATGAGGTTGCCCAACGGGCAGCCTGTGTGACAGAAGGGGATGCCGCAATCCATGCAACGCCCCGCCTGCTCGGAGATGATCGGCAGCACGGCGCGCCCTGGTGTGCCGGGATAGACCTCTTTCCAGTCGTGGATCCGCTCCGCGACCGGCCGTCGCGCTGCCACCCGTCTCGGCGTCGTCATGAAGCCCCGCGGGTCAGCCATCCTCCACTCCCTTCAGCTGGAGAGGAGCGAAGGTACTCCACGCTTTGGACCGATTGGCGAAACCTAAGAGGCTTGAATCCTGCTCGGCACTGACCGCACCTAACGGCAAAGCCCAACCACGGCGTTTCGCCGATCGGTCCAAAGCGTGGAGCACCGGCGCGACGAGCTCATCCATGGGCTGCTTCCATCATCTTGCTGGTGGTGCTGGCCTCATCGAGCCCCTCTGACTCGGCTTCTTGCCGAGCAGCGAGGACACGCGCATAGTCGCGCGGCAACACTTTGGTGAAGCGTCTGGCGGCTGAGCGCCAGTCGGCCAGCAACGGCACGGCGACGTCGGAGCCCGTCTCCTCGCGATGCCGCACGATCAGCTTTCTCAGGAACTCAAGATCGGCATCGGATGGCACGAGCGCGTCGACCATCTCGGTGTTGAGCAGGGTCGGGTCGAGGTCGAGGAAGTAACCAATCCCACCCGACATACCGGCCGCGACATTGCGCCCGGTCTTGCCGATTACCACGGCGACACCGCCGGTCATGTACTCGCAACCATGATCGCCGAGCCCCTCCACCACAGCAATAGCACCAGAGTTGCGGACGCAGAACCGTTCGCCGACCTGCCCCCGGATGAACAGCTCGCCAGACGTCGCGCCATACCCGATCACATTGCCGGCGATGATGTTGTCTGCCGCGACGAACCGCGCCGCACGCGCCGGCCGCACCACAATGCGGCCACCAGAAAGTCCCTTAGCCAGGTAGTCGTTGGCGTCGCCCTCCAGGCGCAGCGTTATGCCAGCGGGCAGGAATGCCCCAAAGCTCTGGCCGGCAGAGCCTTCGAAGGTGATGTCGATCGTGCCATCCGGAAGCCCCTCCCCCCGTGTGGCTTTCGTCACCTCATGACCCAAGATCGTTCCCACCGTCCGATCCACGTTGTGGATCGGAAGGGAGGCGCGAATGGCCTCACCCGTCTCCAGTGCCGGCCGGCAGATCCTGATCAACTCCTGGTCCAGCGCCTCGGCTATCCCGTGATCTTGAATCGTGAGATTGTGCAGCGCCGTTCCCTCGGGGAGCTCCGGCTTGTGCAAGATCGGCCGGAGATCTAGACCGTGTGCCTTCCAGTGCGCCTCCGCGCGGGTGGTATCGAGGACCTCGACGTGGCCGATCGCTTCATCAAGGGATCGGAAACCCAACGCTGCAAGATGTTCCCGAACTTCCTCGGCAATGAACTCGAAGAAGTTGATCACGAACTCCGGCTTTCCGGTGAACTTCGAACGCAGTTCTTTGTTCTGCGTGGCCACCCCCACGGGGCAGGTGTCGAGATGGCACACCCGCATCATGATGCAACCACTGACCACCAGAGGTGCGGTCGCGAAGCCGAACTCCTCTGCCCCCAGCAGTGCGCCGATGATCACGTCGCGACCGGTCTTCAGCTGGCCGTCGACTTGCACCACGATCCGATCTCGGAGGCCATTCAGCAGCAAGGTCTGCTGTGTTTCGGCGAGACCGAGCTCCCACGGGCCGCCAGCATGCTTCAGCGAAGTAAGCGGAGCCGCGCCGGTACCGCCATCGTGACCGGAGATCAGCACCACATCCGCCTTGGCCTTGGCGACCCCGGCGGCGACAGTACCGACGCCCACCTCGGCGACCAGCTTGACGTGCACCCGGGCGGACGGGTTGGAGCACTTCAAGTCGTGGATAAGCTGCTTGAGATCCTCGATCGAGTAGATGTCGTGGTGTGGCGGCGGCGAGATGAGTCCCACCCCAGGCGTGGAATGCCGCGTCTTGGCGATCCACGGATAGACCTTCTGGCCCGGCAGCTGGCCCCCCTCCCCGGGCTTGGCGCCCTGGGCCATCTTGATCTGGAGATCGCTGGCATTCGTGAGGTAATCCGAGGTGACGCCGAAGCGGCCCGAAGCGACTTGCTTGATCGCGCTGCGCCGCTCCTGATCGTAGAGGCGGTCCTTGTCTTCCCCGCCTTCACCGGTGTTCGACTTGCCGCCAATTCTGTTCATGGCGATCGCCAGCGTCTCGTGCGCCTCTTTGCTGATGGAGCCGTACGACATAGCACCAGTGGAGAAGCGTTTGACGATCTCGCTCACCGGCTCAACTTTCTCAATCGGAATCGGCGGGCGATCGGAAGCAAACTTCAGCAGCCCACGCAAAGTCATCAGCCGCTCAGACTGCCCATCGATGTGATGGGTGTACTGCTTGAAGATGTCGTAGCGCCCGGAGCGGGTTGAGTGCTGCAGACGAAAGACCGTCTCTGGGTCGAACAGGTGCGGTTCGCCCTCGCGGCGCCACTGGTACTCACCGCCGACAAGCAGCAACCTATGGGCCAGCGGGATGCCGTCGCTCGGGTACGCCGTGAGATGCCGCCTGCGCACCTCCTCCGCGATCTGTTCCAGAGTCACCCCACCGAGCTTGCTCGTCGTGCCGGTGAAGTAGCGGTCGACCACCTCTCGGGAAAGGCCGAGCGCCTCGAAGATCTGGGCGCCGGTGTAAGAGGCCACGGTCGAGACACCCATCTTGCTCATTACCTTGAGCACGCCTTTGCCGAGCGCTTTGATGACATTGCTGACTGCCTTCTCCGGCTCGACGTTGGTATAGACCTGGTGCCGCGCCAAATCCTCAACCGACTCGATGGCCAGGTACGGATTCACCGCTGCGGCGCCGTAACCGATGAGCAACGCGACGTGATGCACCTCCCGTACGTCGCCTGCCTCCACAATCAACCCGACTTGCGTCCGTGTCTTCTCGCGGACCAGATGGTGGTGCACAGCCGCGGTGAACAGCAGCGAGGGAATCGGGGCCTGCTCGGCATTGGAGTGCCGGTCGGACAGCAGAATGATTCTGGCGCCATCGGTGATCGCCGCGGAAATCTCGGCGCAGAGCTCCTCAAGCCTGGCGGTCAGGGCGGCAGCTCCCCCGTTCACTTCGTACAGACCGCGGGCCACGTAGGTCTGGTAACCGGGCAGGTCGCCCTCACGATTGATCTTGACGATCTTGCTCAGTGCATCGTCATCCAGCACCGGGAACGGCAGCACCAACCGTCGACATGACGCTGGGCTGGGGTCAAGAAGGTTACATTCTGGACCGATGGTGTTGTACAGCGAAGTCACCAGTTCTTCGCGGATCGCATCCAACGGGGGGTTGGTCACTTGCGCAAAGAGCTGAGCGAAGTAGTCGAACAGTAGCCGTGGCTTGTCACTCAGTGCCGCTAATGGTGTGTCGGTGCCCATGGAACCGAGCGGCTCGACACCAGTGGAGGCCATCGGTGCCAAGATCAGCCGCAACTCCTCTTCGGTGTAGCCGAAAACCTGCTGACGACGAGTGACTGAGGCATGGGTGTGGACCACATGCTCCCTATCGGGCAGGTCGGCCAGCAGGATCCTGCCTCCGACGAGCCACTCACCGTACGGCGCGGCCACGGCGAGCTCGGCCTTGATCTCCTCGTCAGACACGATCCGATGCTGGTCAAGATCAACAAGAAACATCCGGCCAGGCTGCAGTCGGCCCTTCCGCACGATCTTGTCCTGCGGGATGTCTAGCACCCCGGCCTCTGAGGCCAGCACCACCAAGCCACCCTCGGTAACCCAAAAACGTCCGGGACGCAGGCCGTTGCGATCCAGCACGCCGCCAACCACGGTGCCGTCGGTGAACACCACTCCAGCAGGCCCGTCCCAGGGCTCCATCAGGCAGGAGTGGAAAGCGTAGAACTCCCGCCGGGCCTGATCCATCTGCGGGTTGTTCTCCCAGGCCTCGGGAATCATCATGAGCATGGCGTGCGGCAGCGAGCGCCCACCAAGGTGCAGCAGCTCCACTACCTCATCGAATGACGCGGAGTCCGACGCGTCAGGTGTACAAATCGGAAACAAGCGCTCCAGGTCGCCGGGAATGACATCGCTGGCAAGCAAGGCCTCACGGGCACGCATCCAGTTGCGATTTCCCATCACGGTGTTGATCTCTCCGTTGTGGGCGATCATCCGGAACGGATGGGCCAGCTCCCAGGCCGGGAAGGTGTTGGTGGAGAAGCGCGAATGAACCACCACGAGTGCGCTCGCCATCCGCTCATCCAGCAACTCCGGGAAGACCTGCGGCAACTGTGCGGTGGTCAGCATGCCTTTGTAAACGATGGTGCGGCACGACAGGGACGGGAAGTAGATGCCAGTCTCGTGCTGGACCCTGCGGCGCAAGCAGTAGGCCAGTCGGTCCAACGCTATTCCCATAAGTGGGGCGCCCGTCGCAGCGAGGAACAGCTGCTCGAAGTAGGGCATGTTAGACCTGGTGAGGTTGCTGAGCGTGGAGTCGTTGGTGGGCACCCGACGCCAGCCGAGGATCGACAGATTCTCCTCCGATGCGATCTGCTCAATACTGGCCTTGGCCTTAGCGGCCAGTTCGGGGTCAGTGGGAAGGAATGCGTTGCCGACCGCGTACTCGCCCTGTGGGGGGAGTACGAAATCCACCTCGCCGCGGAGGAAACCATCGGGGATCTGCAGCAACATGCCGGCGCCGTCCCCAGTTTTCGGGTCTGCACCAACCGCGCCGCGATGGTCCAGGTTGCGCAACGCTTCCAGGCCCTTGCTGATGATGTCGTGGCTGGCGACTCCGGTGAGGGTCGCGACAAAAGCGACGCCGCACGAATCGTGTTCGAACGCCGGATCGTAGAGGCCCTCTGCCTTGCGGACCCTCGAAAGGGCATGACCAGTTGTCATGAACAAACTCCCGTCGTCCAGCCACTAGCAGAGTCGGGGCCTCTGCCACGGGTCACGGCTGAGCGGCACGGCTTCGGGGCAAAGAGTGCGCGCTACAGAGCTTGCGGGACAACATTGGCCCAAAGTTGAAGCAAAGGGTAACGCACCCAGCCAGGATCCTGGAACGTGAAACTGCTCTGCGAGCGCCGATAGGCAACAGCTTCCACGCCACCGCGCAAGCAGAGAAATCAGGGGTCTGTGGTCGATGCTGGGCTGGCAATCTCCTTGCTCGGTGAGTCTTCTGGCGCAACCGCATCGTCGGTGGACGATGTCTCGCTTGCGCCGTCTAGGGCGACAGATTCAACGCTCAGCCCGATGCCCTCGACAATCTCCTCCCGACCTGGCCTGTTGCGAATCAGCCAGATCAGCCACACGAGCGCGACGAGGAACACGATCAGCGAGGTGTAGTTATTGAGTCGGAATCCACCGATTTCGTTGACGGCGTCGATCCGCAGCGTCTCGATCCAGAACCGACCGCTGGTGTAAAGCAGCACGTAGAGCGCGAACACTTTGCCGTGCCCGAGCCGGAACCGTCGGTCCAGCCAGACCAGCAAGACAGCGGCGGCAAGGCACCAGAGCATCTCGTACAGGAACGTCGGATGAAACGTGGCGTACTGCTCGTAGCCGGTTGGCCGATACTGCGGTGCGATCTGCAGTGCCCACGGCAATGTGGTCGGACGGCCGAACAGCTCCTGGTTGAACCAGTTGCCGAGCCGGCCGATCGCTTGCGCCACCAGGATTGCCGGTGCGATGGCATCGAGTACAGCGGGGAAGGCAATCCTGCGACGCCGTGCCACGAGGTAGCCGCCGAGAACACCTAACGCGATGGCTCCCCAGACCCCGAGGCCTCCTTGCCAGATCTTCAGTGCATCCAACGGCTGCCGGCCTGGGCCGAAGTAGAGCTGGTAGTCGGTGATCACGTGATAGAGACGCGCACCGACTATCCCGAAGGGCACGCCAACCACGACCATCAGCTCCATGCTGTCGGCCGTGCCGCCACGGGCTTGCCACCGCCGCGTCGCGATGATCAGGGCGACGATGATCCCGGCAATGATGCACAGCGCGTACGCGCGGAGCGGAAATGTACCGATGTACCAGATGTTCGTGCCAGGGCTGGGGATGGACAAGACGGCGGACGCCCACCTGTCCGTCACCACTGTGTCCCCATGACGCCTACTCTTCCTTCCCTCACGACCGTGCCGGCAACCCTACGTTAGTCAAGGATGCCTGCAGCACCTTGGCTATTTCTGCGCCGCACTAGTGATCATCGTTTGCAGCACCTCAGGGGTCAGATTGGTGATATCAACCGGCTCCCCGTTGATCAACATGGTCGGCGTCGCGGTAACTCCGTTCTTTTCCGCGACAGCATCGATCGAGGACACCCAGTCGGCATGTGCCTTGCTCGTCACGCAAGTCTGGAACGCCGCCGTGGGTGATCCGCCAACCTTGGCTGCGAGCTCGATCAGCTGCTCATCGCTCCATTGCAACGTGTGGTTGGCAAACAGACCACGATAATAGTTCTGGCCAAAGCCTGCTTCAGCCGCACAGGCCATTGCGTTGGCGGCGGCCGCCGAGCCGTCATCGATGAAAGCCATTGGATAAAGCTCGACCCGGGCCGCCCCACTTTGTTGAGCTTGCGTGTTGACTGGCCCGAACTGCTCCTCGAACTCGGCGCAGTGCGGGCAGTGGAAGTCCTCGTACAAAGTAATCGTCGCTGCCCCCTGCGACTGGCCGAGAACGATCGGCTGTCCGTTGGTGATGGTGACCGGACTGGCCGATGCCGAGCTGGAGGGTGCGACCGATGGCGATCGGCTGGTACGCCAGGCCTGGAACCCGATTCCAGCGGCCACCGCGACCAATACGAAGCCTGCGATCATCGCCATCAGGATGCGCTGGTCGCGCTTGCGGGCTGCAGCTTGCTCAGCAGCCAGCCGGGCACGCTCACGGGCGTTCATGTTCTCGGATCCAGCGTGAGCCTGCTGCGAGGTCGCCATATCAGCCAGAAAGCCAGCAGTAGCAGACATGTGTCGCGAACCACTTCCGTGCCGTAGGCCGTCTGACCTGGTGCCACGGCACCCCCACCACCGAAGCAGCCGCAGTCGATGCTCAGGCGTCGCGCCGCAGCGGACATCACGCCAGCGATGAAGATCACGAGCAGCGTCGCGGCCGCTGCGGCGACTGCTCGGGTGGCGATTCCAGCGAGCAGCAACAGGCCTAAAGCGATTTCGGCGAACGGCAGGCCCCATCCGACGATGGTCGCGAGGGAGGCTGGCAATAGCTGGTAAGCACCCACTGCTGCCACCGATGACTGCGGATCGACAGCCTTGAGCACTCCAGCTACCACGAACACACCTCCGAGCACGAATCGCGCCCCGGTGGATATCCAGCGGGCAGCCGCGGCATGCCGCGGTCCGGTAGCAGTGGGAACGCTCAACGTGACTGTTCCACCAGCAGAGCAAAGTCCTGTTTCAGCGCCCCGACCGGCGTGCCTGGCGTCCAAATCACCACTCCGGAGTTGCGGTTGAATCCGATCACCTGCGCTGAGTGTCCTACCTCATAACCGCCGCTCGGAAGCTTCTTCAGCCCTTCGATCTCTACACCCACCTCGCTTGCGGCGCGCTTTATCGTCGACATCGGGCCGGTGAGCCCCACAAAGGTGGGATTGAACCGATCGAGATAGAGCCGGATCCGCTTCTCATTGTCGCGGGCGGGATCCGTCGTGATGAAGATCAGCTGGATCTGGTCTCGATCAGCCGATGGCAGTCGCTGCAGAGCCAGCGACACATCAGAAAGCACTGCAAGACAAACGTCCGGGCAATGGGTGTAGCCGAAGAACAGCAGGGTCACCGGCTTGGACGGGGTCGTGGCGAGGTTGTATGGCCGTCCCGACGTGTCGGTGAGGGAGACCTCAGGCATCGAATACGGCTTCGGTAGTGAGGATCCGCCGGTGTACCCGCCCGGATCGGGGTTGCGTTGAAAGGTCGGCGCAGTCGGCGCCGGTGTACAGCCAGAGATCAGCAGCAGTACTCCAACCGCCAGCAGCGACCAGGTCACGACGCTCAGCCGTGCCATGTCTGAAGCCGCGATCGCCGACCTTGTGCTGCCGGAGCGTACGGTACCGCTCACGTCCCGACTAACCCTGGCGATCTCTGCGAAGTTCCCGATTTCGCCACAGGTGAATGGTCACGATCGCGCTCGCCCCGGCTGGCGCGTACGCCAGCGGCAAGATCAGCGACGACGGTGCGCAGTCCGCGCAGATCCTCTGGATGTCCCGCGTCTTCGGCATCCAGCAGCGCCTTGACCAGCGCGGAACCGACAATTACCAGATCAGCGAAATTGGTCACCTCGCGCGCTTGCTCGCCATTGGATACGCCTAGCCCGACTCCGACAAGGGCAGACGGCTCCACCTCCCGCACCCGTCGCACCAGCTCAGGAGCGGCCGCTGAGGTCTGCGCCCGGGTGCCGGTAACACCCATCAACGAGGTGGCGTAGACCCACCCGCGGCAGGCCGCCACGGTCGATCTGAGTCGCTCGTCGGTCGAGGAAGGCGAGACCAAGAAGATTCGGTCCAGGCCGTGCGCATCAGAAGCCGCGAGCCACTCCTCCGCCTCATTCGGGGTGAGGTCCGGGGTGATCATTCCCGCTCCCCCAGCGGAGGCAAGATCGCGCGCGAAACGGTCGGCGCCATACCGTTCGACAAGGTTCCAGTACGTCATCACCACCGCCGGGACGCCGCGATTCGTCACAGTTTCCACCGCCGTAAACGCGTCCCGGGTCCGTACGCCTCGCTGCAGCGCCTTGGTTCCGGCGCGCTGGATCGTCACCCCGTCCATCATCGGATCGCTGTACGGCAGGCCAACTTCGACGAGATCGACGCCCTCAGCCTCACCCTCTCCGGTGAGCGCGTCCAGGGCCTGCAGCGAGATATCCACCGTCGGGTAGCCGACGTGAAGGAATCCCGCCAGCCCTCCGCGACCCTGTGCTCGGACTTGGAGCAGCAGCCGCCCCGTGTGCCCAGGATCGATGCTCACCGTTCGAGTCCGCTGCCGGTCGGGCCACCAGCGGACTCCGATGCCGTACCGGCGGTGTTCAGGCCGAACCAGCTGATCGCGGTATCCACGTCCTTGTCGCCGCGGCCGGAAAGGTTGACCAAGATCAACGGCCGGTCGCCAACCTTGCCGGTCGGCAGACGAGGACCCAGCTTGAGCGCTCCAGCAAGGGCATGCGCCGACTCGATCGCCGGGACAATCCCTTCAGTGCGTGACAGCAGCCGGAAAGCATCCATTGCCTCAGCATCGGTGATCGCTTCGTACTGGGCGCGGCCAACCTGGTGAAGCCAGGAGTGCTCGGGCCCAACGCCGGGATAGTCCAGTCCGGCGGAGATGGAATGGGATGCCTTGGTTTGCCCATCCTCGTCTTGCAGCACGAAAGTCCGCATGCCGTGCAGCACGCCGATCTCGCCCGCCGAGATGGTGGCCGCGTGCCGTCCTGTCTCGATGCCCTCACCACCGGCCTCGAAGCCATACAGTGCGACATCAGAGTCGGGGATGAAGTCGGCGAAGATGCCGAGCGCATTGGAGCCACCGCCAACACATGCGGCGACCGCATCCGGCAGCCGGCCATAGCGCTCCAAAAGCTGGGCCCGAGCCTCGGTACTGATCACCCGCTGAAACTCACGGACCAGTAGCGGGAAGGGGTGCGGGCCGGCGACACTGCCAATCAGGTAGTGAGTGTGGTCGACGGAGGCGACCCAGTCGCGCATGGCGTCGTTCATCGCGTCCTTCAAAGTCTGCGTACCAGACTCGACCGCGATCACCTCAGCACCCAGCAATCGCATCCGGGCGACGTTCAGGGCCTGCCGCTCGGTGTCGATCCTGCCCATGTAGACCGTGCAGTCGAGCCCGAACAGAGCGGCGGCGGTGGCAGTGGCAACCCCATGTTGACCGGCACCGGTCTCCGCGATCACCCGCGTCTTCCCCATCCGGCGTGTGAGCAATGCCTGGCCGAGCACATTGTTGATCTTGTGCGAGCCTGTGTGGTTCAGGTCCTCTCGCTTCAACACGATGACCGGCGTCTGTCCAGACGGTGTTGCAGCGGCGTGCTCGCTGAACCGTTTGGCCTCGGTGATGGGGCTCGGGCGGCCCGTGTAGTCGGCCAACAGCTCGCCCAGCTCAGTCGTGAAATCCGGATCGGCCACTGCCGCGTGGAATTCTCGCTCCAGCTGCAGCAACGCTGCGAACAGCGCCTCAGGTACGAACCTGCCGCCAAACTTGTCGAAATGGCCGCTTGCATCGGGCAGGGAGCCACCAGCGGCCAGCGGCAGCTCCGAGGTCACGGCGGACTGCCTTGACACAGCTCTGATTCCTTACTCTGAGATGCGCGCTTGAGATGACCGGACACGGCCTAAGACTTGTGCACCGCCGGGTGCGCCCCCGCGGCCACCAGGTCTGCCACTCCGCTGCGCGGATCCCGGCCCGTCACCAGGGCCTCTCCGACTAGCACTACATCAGCTCCGGCCCGCGCCAAGTCGATCACATCATGCGGTCCGCGTACGCCGGACTCCGCTATCCGGACAATGGGGTCGGGAATGAGCGGCGCCAGCCGGCTGAAGGTCGACGGCTCGACCTTCAGCGTCTGCAGGTTGCGGGCGTTGACACCGATTATCGTGGCGCCGGCATCCACCGCCCGACGTACCTCATCGGCAGTATGAACCTCGACCAGCGGGGTCAACCCGATTGAGCGAGCCCGCTCGACGAGGGAGACCAGTTCCGAGTCCGACAGCGCCGCAACGATCAACAACACCAGGTCAGCGCCCGCGGCTCGTGCCTCGAACAGCTGGTATGCAGTCACCACGAAATCCTTGCGGAGAACGGGAATGCTCACCGCGCAGCGTACCCGGACAAGATCATCCAACGTCCCCGCGAAGTGCCGCTGTTCGGTCAGTACTGATATCGCGGCCGCGCCACCCGCCTCGTACTCGACCGCAAGCGCAGCCGGATCGGCGATTTCAGCCAGTGAGCCCCTGCTGGGGCTGGAGCGTTTGACCTCGGCGATCACCGCGACTCCCGGACCGCGGAACCTCGGCATCGGATCGATGGCCGGGTCGATGTGCTGACATCTCTCCTTCAATCGGTCCAGTGGAACTCGGGTCTGCTGAACCGCCAGATCCTCTCGGACTCCGGCGATGATGTCTTCTAAGGCACCCACAATGAAACCGATCAGTGTGCCCCGTAGCCCATGCGTTGCAGGACTACCGTCACAATCAGGGCCACAGCGGCCAGGCCCACACTGACCCAGAACAGCGGCCAGTTCTGGATGACCACGGCGATCGCGCCGACAATGAATGCAATCAGACCGATGACCGAGCCGGTCCAAGCTGCGAGTGTGCGGCCATGGTGCACGTGCCTGCCGCGCCTGTTGGTCGGATGTGTCAAGTCTGAGCGCTGTGCCGTGCCTGCCATGGTTCCCTCGTTTCCGCTGATCGGGATCTGCATTCCGAGCACCTACCGCCGAAACTCCGCTACTCCTCGCGCTCCTGCGAGGCGCGCCGCCGGTCGGTGTCATCCATTGTGTCGCCTGGGTCGCGATCGTGCACATTGGGGTACGGCACCTTGGCAGTATCGGCGCTCGCATCTGTGGTCGGATCGACCCCCGCATCCATTGCCCTCCACAGTTCAGCCGGATCGTCGGAGGCAGGAACTTCCGACCCGCTCGACCCCGGTCGGAAACGGTCAGATCGTGACGGCCAGGTTCTCGCAGTGATCATGGTCAATACGGCGCCTACCGTAACCAGCCCGCCGGAAACGACGAAGATCCAGGGCCAAATGGTTGCGCTCAGTGTGTCGGCCAGGCTCACGTCATGCACCTGGCCGCCGATGGCGTCTGTACTGGGCCGCAAACCGAGTCCACCCACCACGGCGAGTCCAACGCCGACCAACACCAGCAGCGCGCCAATTATGCGGCGACCGCGGGTCCGGAGCGCGAGCATCAACAAGGTTCCAGTCAGCGCGACGATGGCAAGTGCTTGGCTCAGTCCACCCGTGGCTTGGGTCCCGCTGAACTTCAGCACGACACCCTCGCCCGCGGCGCGCCACCACGGTTGCCCACTCCCGATCAGCGCCAGCGCACCACCGATGAGCAGGCAGCTAAAGGCCAGAGCCCGACTCCTCATCCGGCCTCGGTTCCGCCCACAGCGTTCGAGACCGCCAACTGGACCGCTGTGAACCTCTCGGCCACGGAGATGGCCCGAACCACAGCAGCAGCCTTGTTCTGAGTTTCCTGATCTTCCGTGGGCGGGTGCGAGTCGGCGACGATTCCTCCGCCGGCCTGCACGTACGCCACGCCGTCGCGCAACAGGGCAGTGCGGATCGCGATCGCAGCATCGCCGTCACCGGCAAAGTCGAGATAGCCGACGACTCCGCCGTAGAGGCCTCGCCGGGAAACCTCCAGCTCGTCGATGATCTCCATCGCACGAACCTTGGGCGCACCGGACAAGGTCCCGGCCGGAAAGGCCGCCAGTACCACGTCAAGCGCGGTGCAGTCCTCGGCAATCGTGCCGGTGACCGTCGATTCGAGATGCATGATGTGGCTGTAGCGGCGAACTTCCATGAACTCCACTACTTCCACCGTGCCCGGGTCGCAGACTCTCCCGAGGTCGTTGCGGCCGAGATCGACCAGCATGACGTGCTCGGCGCGTTCCTTCGGGTCGGCGAGCAGCTCAGCCTCCAAGACGGCGTCCTCTGCCGGAGTGGCGCCGCGCGGTTTCGAGCCGGCGATCGGATGGGTGACCGCTGTGGCCCCCTTGACGGTGACCAGAGCCTCCGGGGAGGAACCGATGATGTCGAAGCCGTCGAGCCTGAGGAGGTACATGTACGGACTAGGGTTCGTCAGGCGCAGCACGCGGTAGATGTCGAGCGCGTCGGCATTGGTGTCGACCTCAAACCGCTGACTGACGACGATCTGGAAGGCCTCGCCCGCCTTGATCTCCTCGACTGCAGAACTGACCGCCTCCTGATACTCCTCAGGCGTGCGCTGACGCCGGATCGGAAGCGTGGCCTCGTTGAAGCCGGCAAGCACCACCCCGGCGGGTGTGGGCTGGATCAGCAGCTCGGTCATGGACTCGACTCGAGCGACAGCGTCGGCGTACGCCTCGTCAACGCGCTCGTCGGTGTTGTCGAAGTTGATGGCATTGGCCACCAGCCACACTTCGCCGCTGTGGTGATCCAGAACGGCGAGGTCGGATGCCAGCAGGAAGGCGAGCTCCGGAATGCCGAGGTCGTCGACGCAGGAATCAGGGAGGCGCTCCAGCCGGCGTACCGCGTCGTAGCTGATATAACCGACCAGGCCGGAGCTGAAGGGCGGCAGCCCCTCTCCGCGGGGAGTGTGCAGCAGACGCAGCGTCTCGCGCACGGCGACCAATGGGTCTCCACCAGTCGGCAGACCAACGGGGGCATGCCCCAGCCAGATTGCCTGGCCGTGCTGCTCGGTCAGCGTCGCAGCTGCTCGGACGCCCACAAATGAGTAGCGGGACCACACGCCCTGCTCAGCCGATTCGAGCAGGTAGGTCCCCGGTTGGTTCCTGGCCAACTTGCGATAGAGCCCAATCGCCGTCTCGGCGTCCGCCAGCAGCCGCCGGTACACGGGAATGACACGACGCTCCACGGCCAGCTTGCGGAACTCCTCCAGCGTCAGTGAAAGCTCGCTCACTGCCCCGGTTCCTCGGTTCGCTGAACGATCACGGCCGGCAGCGGGCGCCCGTCGAAGCAAGTACGGTCGCCGGTATGACAAGCGGCGCCTTCTTGATGAACCTTGACCAGCACAGTGTCTCCGTCGCAATCCAGCCGAACCTCCCGGACCCACTGCCGGTGACCACTGGTCTCACCCTTCACCCAGTACTCGCCCCGACTGCGGGAGAAAAACGTGGAGCGGCCAGTGGTCAGGGTCTTGTGCAGGGCAAGATCGTCCATCCACCCCACCATCAAGACCTCTCCGGTCCGGTCTTCCTGGATCACGGCCGTGACTAATCCCGCGGGATCGCGCTTGAGCAGCGCAGCGACCTCGGGGTCTAGCGTGCTGCCGGCGTCAGCCGGCCTTGGGTTCGTCACGCGCCCATTGTTCCAACACCGATTCCCACCGATCGCGAACCTTCCGACCAGTGGCAAGTTGCCCTCGGCGTTTCCGGCGACGATCGGAGGAGTGCGACGTGCAGGAGGTACCAGGCTGGGGCGCTACGATGGTCGCTCGTGACGTTTGCCAGGTCCGAACGGGCTGCGCTGTGCGACTTGCTCGACGAGGTCGGCCCGCACGCACCCACGCTGTGCGAGGGCTGGGACACACACGACCTCGCAGCGCACTTGTGGGTCCGCGAGACTGATCCGATCGGGGCCAGCGGCATTGTCGCAAAACCGCTGTCCAGCTTGTACGAGCGCCGGATGGCCGAAATCAAACAGCGGTGGGAATTCACTGAGCTTGTTGACCGGGTCCGCAGAGGTCCGGCGCGATTCTCAATCTTTGCGATTCCAGGTGTTGACGAGGGTGCCAACACCACCGAGTTCTTCATTCACCATGAGGACGTACGCCGGGCCGGGGACTCGCCGCAGACCTCGCGGCAGCTTGGCGAGGATGTCGAGGAGTGGATGTGGCGCCGGCTGAAGCTGCTGGGTCGAGCGTGGTTTCGCCGAGTTCAGGTTGGTGTCGTCCTCGAGCGCTTGGGTTCCGCTGATGCAGACGGCGCGCCAGAGGCGATTCGGGCAGTGAGCGGCGCCTCGACCGTGACCCTCGTCGGCACGCCGAGCGAGCTGATGTTGTACGCCCACGGCAGGACGAGCGTGGCCGAGATCAAACTGGTTGGCGAGCCGGAGGCGATCGACATCTTGAACTCGGCTGACCTCAGGACGTGAGATCTGTTTTGGGCGTGTAAGCGAGACTGTGGCAGTGACTTCGACACCGATGCCGGCCAGGCATCGGGGCCGCTCGCATTTAGTAGCTGCCTGCGGTGCGCTCCTTCTGGTCACCGGATGCACCAACGCGGCCAACGACCCCAGCGCAGAGACCCGTACGGCTGGCCAGACGGCCGCCAGCTCAGCGCCCGCGACAAGTCCAGAGCCCAATAGCGCGGAGGCCAGCAGTTCGACTCCCAGCGCCGTCCAGTCGCGCGGTGAGCCTCGCGCCAGGGAAATCGTCGCCGATCTTGTGACACCTTGGGGCCTGGTCACACTCAAGGACGGGAGCTTCCTGATCAGTGAACGTGACACTGGAAAAATCCTCCGAGTACGCAACGACTCGACTTCACTAGTCAGGACCATCGACGAAGCCTCGCCTGCCGGCGAGGGCGGCTTAATGGGTCTCGCCGTCACCAAGGACGAAAAAACTGTCTTCGCGTACTACACCGCGGCTGACGACAATCGAATCGTCTCTATGGGCTGGGACGGCCGCGACCTTGGCGCGCCAAAGGTCATTCTCCGGGGCATTCCCAAGGGTTTCATTCACAACGGCGGCCGAATGGTCATCGGTCCCGACGATTACCTGTACGTCGGCACCGGCGAAAGCGGAGACGGGTCGCTGGCACAGGACAAGGAATCTCTCGGCGGAAAGATCCTCAGACTCAGAGTCGATGGCAGACCGGCTCCTGGCAACCCCTTCGACAATGAGGTCTTCAGCTACGGCCACCGCAACGTTCAAGGCCTTGCCTTCGACGCTGATGGCCGCTTATGGGCCAGTGAGTTCGGCCAGCAAAAGTGGGATGAGTTGAACTTGATCAGGGAGGGAGCCAACTACGGTTGGCCTGAGGTCGAGGGCTCCGGCCAAGTCGAAGGGATGACCAATCCCAAGGTTGTCTGGCGGACCCGAGAAGCCTCACCGTCTGGGTTGGCGTACTGGCAGGGCGAGCTGTGGATGGCGGGATTGCGGGGCGAGCGGCTCTGGGAGATCCCACTTGATGGCATCTCGACAGGCGATCCAATCGCGCACTTCAGGGGCAACTATGGCCGGCTGCGGACTGTGGTCGTCGCTCACGATGGGAACAGCTTGCTGTTGAGCAACTCCAACACCGATGGTAGGGGCGATCCGTCACGCGATGACGACCGCCTGTTCCGAGTCACCCGATAGGGCCGCGAGCACCATGCCATCGAAGGTCGCACGCACCATCCTCATGATCATCGGTGGACTCGCGGTTCTGGTCGGTGGCGTCTGGATTGGTCAGGGCGCCGGCCTCATTAAGGGGAGCTTCATGACGGGCAGCCGGACGTGGCTCGCCATCGGACTGCTCTGTCTGGTTGTCGGACTGCTCCTGATCTTCTTGACCCGGCGACCGCGCTCGGGCGGCGGGCAGAACAATCGTCGCTAGGCGCATGTGCAGCCCCGCCAGCCGGGCTCAGCACGGCGGTGCGCGATTGTCGACGCCCGCTGCCTAGGCACGATCAGGTATCTGCTGCTTCGTTGCTGACCTGCAGTGATAGGAAACAGCGCAACTCACGCGCAGTTGCCAGTTCTGCCGAAGCTGCTGTGCAAGCCTGGCCCCATGACCGCCGCGGTTGCGATCAAGATCTTGTCGTGGACGGTGATTGTCCCCGTGCTGGCGGCAGTGCTGCTCGGGTTCACTTGGGGGCGCACTATTGGCGTCGTCATCCAGGTTCTCGTGGCATTCGCATTGGCGGGTGCCGTCCTGGCCGCCGTGAACCATGCAGAGGTCGTTGCCCACCGCGTCGGTGAGCCATTCGGATCGCTGGTGTTGGCGGTCGCTGTGACGATCATCGAGGTGGGCCTGATTGTGACGCTGATGATCTCGGGCGGCCCGGGAGCTGCATCCTTGGCTCGGGACACGGTGTTCGCGGCGGTGATGATCACCTGCAACGGGATCGTCGGAATTGCTCTCCTCATCGGCGCAGTGCGCTTCCACATCACGATGTTCACGCAGAGGGAACCGGCGCTGCGCTGGCCACGGTGACGACGTTGGCCACCTTGAGTTTGGTGCTGCCGACTTTCACGGCCAGTCGCCCCGGTCCAGAGTTCACTCCGGTCCAGCTGGCCTTTGCGGCTACCGCCTCGCTGACGCTGTACGTGATGTTCGTCCTTACGCAAACAGGTCGGCGTCGAGACTTCTTCCTTCCCTTGACGTCCGCCGGGGAGGTCATAGCGGCCGAAGATCACGCCGATCCACCCAGCGATAGAACGACGCTGGCCAGCCTCGGCCTGCTGGTGCTGGCCCTCGTCGCCGTGGTCGGCGTGGCCAAGGTCGAGACGCCCGCAATCAAATCCGGCGTCGCCGTGGTCGGATTCCCTCCATTATTCGTTGGCGTCGTGATCGCGTTGCTGGTGTTGCTGCCTGAGACGCTGGCCGCGGCCCGGGCGGCTCGTCGAGACCGAATCCAGACCAGTCTCAATCTCGCATTCGGCTCTGCCATAGCCAGCATCGGACTCACCATCCCAGCCATCGCCGTCGCCTCGATCTGGCTTGAGGGCCCGTTGCTCCTGGGACTGAATGCCACCCAAATGTTGTTGCTGGCCGTGACAGTCGTCGTTGCGATTCTCACTGTGGTTCCGGGACGGGCAAAACGGCTGGAGGCCGCAGTTCACCTCGTCCTCCTGGCGGCCTTTCTCTTCCTCGCGATAGTCCCATAGTCCGGAACCCATGAAAGCCGTCCCAAGACCGCTTGTATAGGCCAAATGCGGACCCAATACACTCGCGAGCCGTCTGGGGACGGCAAACGGCGCTGAGGGAGCTGCCGACTAGCCGATTTTCTCCAAGATCATTTCACGGACCCGGGTGGCGTCGGCCTGCCCGCGCAACTGCTTCATCACCGATCCGATCAGTGCGCCGGCTGCCTGCACCTTGCCACTTTTGATCTTGTCAACGATGTCTGGGTTTGCATTGATCGCCTCGTCGACGGCCGCCGCCAGTGCATCCTCGTCGGAAACGATCGCCAGTTGACGGGCGGCAACAACCTCGGATGGGGAACCTTCGCCAGCGATGACGCCTTCGAACACCTGACGCGCGAGTTTGTCGTTGATGGTTCCGTCCTCGACCAAGGCCTGGATTTCGGCCACCTGCTGCGGGCTGATCTTCACCTCTTCAAGATCAACTCCAGTCTCGTTCGCGCGTCGCGCAACCTCAGTCAGCCACCACTTCCTGGCCGACTGCGGCGATGCGCCGGCCGCAACCGTTGCCTCGATTGCGTTGACTGCGCCAGCACTTACCACGTCGCGCATCTCCAGCTCGGAGAACCCCCACTCCGCGCTCACCCGCCGCAGCCTGGCAGCCGGAGGCTCAGGCAAAGTGGTGCGCAGCTCCTCGACCCATTTCCGACTCGGTGCCACCGGCACAAGGTCGGGTTCGGGAAAGTAGCGGTAATCTTCCGCAGTTTCCTTGTTCCGGCCGGACGTCGTCATACCGGAGTCCTCGTGCCAGTGCCGCGTCTCCTGAATGACCCTGCCGCCACTAGCGAGAACGGCGGCTTGCCGAGTGATCTCATACCGCACGGCCCGCTCGACGCTGCGCAGCGAATTGACGTTCTTGGTCTCGGTACGGGTACCGAAAGCAGAAGTACCGACCGGCCGCAGCGAAACGTTGGCGTCGCAACGCAGCGAACCCTGCTCCATCCGGACATCGGAGACACCGAGCGCCCGCAGCAGGTCACGCAGCATCGTCACGTACGCCCGCGCCACTTCTGGCGCCTGTGCGCCGGTCCCCTCGACGGGCTTCGTCACGATCTCGATCAGGGGTACCCCAGACCGGTTGTAGTCCAACAGCGAATACTCCGCGCCGTGGATGCGACCTGTCGCACCGCCCACGTGCAATGACTTGCCGGTGTCTTCCTCCATGTGGGCACGCTCGATGCCGATCCGGAAGATCTGACCGTCAAGTACCACCTCGGTCCACCCGTCGTACGCGATCGGCTCGTCGTACTGGGAGATCTGATAGTTCTTCGGCATGTCCGGATAGAAATAGTTCTTGCGGGAAAAGCGGCACCACTCGGCAATCGTGCAATTCAGCGCGAGTCCGATCCGGGCGGCCGACTCGACTGCCTTCGCGTTCACCACCGGCAGCGAGCCTGGCAAGCCCAGGCAGACCGGGCATACCTGAGTGTTCGGCTCAGCGCCGAATGCCGTCGAACAGCCGCAGAACATCTTCGAGACTGTGTTGAGTTCCACATGTACCTCAAGCCCCAGCACTGGGTCGTACGCGGCCACGGCTTCCGCATAAGGCAGCACGCTCATCGAACCGCTCCTGGCTCCGGGAGGCGATCAAGCAGGGGTCCGGTCCACGCCGACTCCAAGGCCGCTTCCAGCGCCCCACCGACGCGATAGAGCCGGTCGTCGGCTAGCGGCGGCGCCATTACCTGCAAGCCCACCGGCAACCCATCCTCGGGGGCCAAACCCACCGGGAAAGAGGCGCTGGCATTGCCCGCCAGATTGGACGGAATAGTGCATAAGTCGTTCATGTACATGGCGAGCGGGTCGTCAACCTTCTCTCCGATCTTGAACGCCGTGATCGGCGTCGACGGCGAGACAAGCACGTCCACGTTCGAGAACGCCTTGTCGAAGTCCCGGGAGATCAGGGTCCTGACCTTCTGCGCCTGCCCGTAGTAGGCCTCGTAGTAGCCGCTGGAGAGCGCGTAGGTACCGATGATGATCCGACGCTTGACCTCAGCGCCGAAGCCGGCCTCCCTGGTCGCCGCCATCACCTGCTCGGCACTCGCCATGCCGTCGTCACCAACTCGCAGCCCGTATCGCATGGCGTCGAACTTTGCAAGGTTGGAGGAGCATTCGGCGGGCAAGATCAAGTAGTACGCCGGCAGGGCGTAGACGAAGTGCGGGCAGGAGACCTCGATGACCTCTGCACCGAGGGATGCCAGTAGCTCCACAGCTTCGGTGAAGCGCTGCTCCACCCCTGGTGCATAGCCTTCGCCGCCCAGTTCGCTGACCACGCCGACTTTCATGCCGGCGATGTCAGCGGACCGCGCCGCGCCCACCACATCAGGCACCGGTTGGTCGATCGAGGTCGAATCGCACGGGTCGTGGCCGGCGATCACCTGATGCAGCAGCGCCGCGTCGAGGACCGTACGGGCGCATGGCCCCGGCTGATCCAGGCTCGAGGCGAGGGCCACCAGGCCGTAGCGTGAGCTGCCACCGTAGGTCGGTTTCACCCCAACCGTGCCCGTCACAGCGGCTGGCTGCCTGATGGAGCCGCCCGTGTCCGTGCCGATTGCCAGCGGGGCCAGGAACGCTGCCACTGCCGCGGCCGACCCACCGCCGGAGCCGCCTGGGATCCGGTCCAGGTCCCATGGGTTCCGCGTCGGCCCGTACGCGGAGTTCTCAGTCGAGGATCCCATCGCGAATTCGTCGAGATTCGTCTTGCCCAAGATCACGATGTCATGATCAAGAAGCCGCCTGGTCACTGTTGCGTCGTAGGGGGGCAGCCATCCTTCCAACACCTTAGATCCGCAGGTCGTCGGCGCGCCGGTGTAGGTGAGGATGTCCTTGAGTGCCAGCGGCACTCCGGCCAGCGACCCCACCATCTCTCCAGCCGCGATCTTGGCATCGACCCGCGCTGCGGATTCCAGGGCGCGCGCACCGTCCACATAAAGGAAAGCGTGTATTTTGCCGTCGACCTCGGTGATCCGATCAAGGTGTGCCTGTGTGACCTCAACCGCACTCAGCTCTCGCGACTTGATCTTGCCTGCAAGATCAACAGCAGTCAGCCGGATGATCTCTGAAGGCGCAGCCTGCTGCAGACTCACGCCTGCTCCTCGAGGATTCTCGGCACCCGGAATCGCATCTGCTCTGCGGCCGGTGCGCCGGCGAGTACTTGCTCTCGAGGCAGCGACGGCCGCAACTCGTCTGCGCGGAAAACGTTCGTCAGCGGCAACGCGTGTGAGGTTGGCGGGATGTGCTCCGCTGCAACCTCGGATACCCGGGCAACGGACTCCAAGATCACATCCAGCTGGGGTGCCAACACTTCCAGCTCAGTCTCGGTCAGCTCGATCCGCGCCAATCTGGCAAGTTTGGCCACGTCTTCAGTGGTGAGTGCCACCTATCGATCTCCTCGTCGTTTGAGTCCGGCTCATCCTAGTGCCGCATCACTCACTCCCTAAGGTCTGAGCGCATCCAGGTGCAGACGTCCGAAGGCGAGATTGACAGTCCGAAGCGCACGTCGTCAGTATGGCCCCACGGGCTGATCTTGTTGCCGCCCTCGCGAACCTCGCCTACCTAGGGGATCTCAATGACGACACTGACCGCGTGGGCCTTTCCCGGTGCCGACGATGCAGAAGAAGCCATCAAACGGCTCGAAGCCTTGCAATCTCAAGCTGTCATCACGATCGACGACGCGGCTGTCGTCACTTGGGAACCCGGCAAGAAGAAGCCGAAGACGCGACAGCTGCACAACACAACCGGCGCAGGTGCGCTCAGCGGGGCTTTCTGGGGGATGTTCCTCGGACTGATCTTCCTCGTACCGTTCCTCGGTGCTGCGATCGGCGCCGCGATGGGCGCTGTGAGCACGTCGATCATCGACATGGGGATCAGCGACAAATTCATCGACGAGGTGAAACAGAAGGTCACCCCTGGCACGTCAGCGTTGTTCTTGTTGACCGACGACGCTGTTGTGAACAAGGTCGAGGGCGCCCTCAAGGACATGAATGCTGAGCTGATCGCCAGCAACCTGTCGCCGGAGCAGGAGGCCAAACTCCGCGAGGTCTTCGCCGAGGACTGATGCCACGGCTTATTCGGTCAGCGAGCGAATCACGAACCCGGTCTTGAGCTTGGGGCTGAAGAACGTTGACTTGGGCGGCATCAGCAGGCCTTCACGAGCGGTCCGTTCGATCTCGGCAACACTGACCGGCCGGATCATCACCGCCGCTGACGCCCGCCCGCTGTCCACTTCGAACAGCGCTTCATCGAGCCCGTGCTGGTAGCTCACCGTCAATGGGACGTCGGCGAGTGCCGTCTCTAACCAACCTCCATCGAGCGCGCGTACGCCGTCGAAGCGTCCAGGTTTGGGCTGCAGCCGCCAGATGCCCTCGCGGGTAAAGAGCACCAGGAACCCCTCCATCGCCATCGCTGCAAGGGTGTCAGAGCTAGGCCGATCTGTGGGGATGAGCTCGAACGATCGCGCCAGCGCGCGTGCCAGATCGGCCACCTCGATATTGGTGTAGAGGCGGTGGATCGCCTCCACGTTCAGTTGCTCCTCGATCAGCTCGTTGACGAAGGCAAGCGTCAGCTCAGCCGCTGTATCAGTGCGCCCGGTCGCCTCGCGCACCTCGTCGCGGTAACTGCGGGATACCCCATAACGGTGATGGCCGTCGGCGATCAGCACGTCATCGGCGGCCAGCTTGTCTCGAATGGCGGCAATCCGCTCTGGGTCGGCCACGCGTTCTAGCAGGTGTTCAACACCCGCATCTATCACAGCCCCCACCGCCTCACCCGGTTCGGCGAGCAGCTCCGTCAAGCCAGTTGACAGCGAAAGTCCCCAAACCGGGGAGAGGTTGGCTGCTGTGGCCCGAGTCAGGTCGAGACGATCGGTGGACGCCTCCGGCGTAGTCCGCTCATGCGGAAGGACTCCACCGGCCTCAAGATCAACGACTTCCAGCGCACCAAGCACGCCAGCGATGTCTCGGCGCACACCGGCGGAGTCGGTGAAACGCATACGGTAAATGGTGAACGACGGTTCCGGGTCGATGACAAGCACTTGTTCATCGAGCCAGGCACGCATCGTCTTCGCCGCAAGGTCGTAGCGGTCTTCGCCACCCCGTGGCACGTCAATGCGCACGACGTTGTGGGGCGACCTCGCCTCGAGGGCGTCTACGTCAGCGTCGGACAACACGTCATAGGGTGGCGCGATCACTGACGCCAATTCCTCGGTGGCGTAACGGATAGCGGCAAAAGGTTCGAAGCGCGGCACGGCACAAGGCTTCCATGCTCAGGCGCGGGATCTGAGCATGGCTCAGAACTGCGTCAATGACACGTGGAGCACCGTACGATCCACCACGAGCATGAGCACCGTGATCGACCCGAAACACCGCGGTAATCGAGGTAAGGAAAGATGTTCACGTGTTCCTGATGCGGATCACCCTGCCGGACCGACCAGGTTCGCTGGGGTCCGTCGCGACGGCAATGGGAAGCGTCGGCGCCGATATCAATGCCGTCGAGATCGTGGAGAAGAAGTCAGACGGCAGCGTCGTCGATGATTTCATCGTCGACTTACCGACCAACCAACTGCCCGAGACCATTGTGACCGCTTGCCAGAACCTCAGTGGGGTACGCGTGGAGTGGATTGCTCGTTATCCCGAGGGAGGCGGGCTGCAGTCGGACCTGGAGGCGCTGGAGCGGATGACGGCTGATCCACCGCATGCCGCGGAAACACTCGTCTCACTCTGCCCCGTCGTTTTTCGTTCTCATTGGGCGACCTTGATCGATGTGTCGGACGCTGCACCTCGCTCAAGCTTCTCGACCACCCTGGCACCGGACCTGACCCCAGAGATCGCGGCGAGGTTCACACCATTCGACACCACACATCGCACTGACCTGGATGCCGACTGGAGTCCTGGCTGGGGCGACACCACTGCGGTCGTCACTCCCCTGGCCCAGCACCGGGTGATCGTGATCGGCCGCCTAGGTGGACCGGCCTTTCTCGACTCTGAGATCGCGCGACTGCATCACCTCGCGGCGCTCGTCAAGTAGGCCTCACTCGCCGCCTCGGGTACGGTCGGCCCCGTGGGTACCTTCGGGTGGGCTGAGCTGGTCGCGTTGCTCACCTCGATCGGTTTCGGAACGGTGTCGGCGGTCGTCCCGATCGTCAACGCCGAGGCATACGTCATCGCCTCGCAGATGTCCGCTGTTATGGGGCCCATTCCCATTGCCATCGGTATTGCCATGGGCCAGACAGTGGGGAAGCTCTTGCTTTTTTTTGGCGTGCGTCAAGGAAAGGAGCTCCCTTTCATCAAGCATCGCCAAGAGGTCCGAAAGCAACTCCCTGTAGGGCCAACTCGTGCCCGGTTTCGCGCGGCCATGGCCAAGCTGCTTGATCTGGTTGGACAGGAACGCTGGGGACTGCCGATCGTCCTGGTTGCTGCGATAGTCGGCTTCCCTCCGCTGTACGCCGTTGCCCTTTTGGCAGGGGCCACGACGATGAGCCCTGTCTGGTTCGGGCTGACCGTGTTGGTTGGTCGGCTATGCCGGTTCCTGCTGGTGGCCACGGGGTTCTACGGATTGCACGATTTGTTCTTCTGAGCTTCCAGCTGTCATCTGGTTAGCTCGGCGCAGGTCTTCGCGCCTGGGATGAAATCAGCAGCGATGGGGAGACGGCCAGGGACGGACTGCCTTCATGGCTGTGAGGAGAGACGTACGCCTCGCTCCGCCGACTAAAGTGGTCCAGTGCCGAGGATCTTCAGCAACCTCAACCTGCATGGAGGAACGCCGCCACGAGTGCAGCCGACGATCGGCGAATGGGGTCCGGTGAAGGTACCCACCACCAAACAGAAGAAGCGAATGCGGATCTGGGTTACGCTCGCGCTGCTTGGTGCTCTCATCGCGATCTTTCTGCTTGGCTGGTACGTCTACTACCTGATGACTGGCAGCTTGGGCTTCGGCATCGGTGACGAGCGGCAGTTGCTCGCGGCATTCCTGATCTAAGCGGGCTACTCCGCGACCGTCGCGACTTTGTGCGCCGCCTCAGCGCCCTGTTCAAGCAGCACTTGGAAGGCCGCCGTACCGCTGAGCACCGGCACCTTCAGCTCCAGAGCTTTGTCGTACTTCGATCCCGGGGCATCGCCCACGACAACGAAGCTGGTCTTCTTCGACACCGAAGCGGCGACCTTGCCACCGCGTGAAGTAATCGCTTCTGCAGCCGAGTCGCGGGTGTACCCCTCCAGAGAACCAGTGACCACGACTGATAGGCCGCTCAGCGTTTGCTCCCGTGTCTGTTTGGGCTCGCTTCCCATGACACAACCAGCGGCCTTCCACTTCGCAACGATCTCGCGGTGCCATGGTTCGGCGAACCAGTCGATGATCGCGGTGACGAGCGTCGGTCCGATGCCCTCAACTGTGGCGAGCTCCTCGGGGGTCGCGTTGCTGAGAGCGTCGATGTCGCCGAATGCCGTTGCAATGTCGGGTGCCACGCCCCTGCCGATGTGCCGAATCGACAAAGCGACCAAGAACTTGTCGAGTGGCCTGGTCTTCGCAGCCTCTAGGTTGGCCAGCAGCTTGGCGCCGTTAGCCGAGAGGGCCCCGGCCTTGGTCGTAAAGAAGTCGGTCTTGGAGAGCTTTTCCTCGGTCAGGCCGAACAAGTCGCCTTCATCGGTCAGCAGGCCGGCGTCGAGCAATGCCTGCGCCGACTGGTAGCCCAGCACCTCGATGTCCAGAGCCTCGCGGCTGGCGACGTGGAACAACCGCTCCCGAAGCTGCGCCGGACAGGACCGGGTGTTGGGACAGCGCAGGTCGGCGTCCCCCGCCTTTTCGGGTCGCAGCTCGGTACCACATGCGGGGCACTGGGCGGGCATCATGAACGCCCGCTCGCTGCCGTCGCGCAGGTCGACTACCGGACCGACAATCTCCGGGATGACGTCACCGGCTTTGCGGAGCACAACCGTGTCGCCGATGAGCACGCCCTTGCGGACGATTTCGCTGGCGTTGTGCAGCGTTGCCATACCCACGGTCGACCCGGCGACCTGGACTGGCTCCATCACGCCAAATGGGGTCACCCGGCCGGTCCGCCCGACGTTGACGTTGATGTCGAGGAGCTTGGTGGTGACTTCTTCCGGAGGGTATTTGTACGCGATCGCCCAGCGTGGGGCGTGAGAGGTGGAGCCGAGCTGGTCCTGCACCGCTCGTTCGTCCAGCTTTACCACGACCCCATCGATCTCGTGCTCAACTGAATGCCGATGCTCGCCGAAATACTCGACCTGCTCCCAGACCTCAGCCAGGTTTCGCGCCAGCTTGCGATGCGGGCTGACCGGGAGTCCCCACCGATCGAACGCGTCGTATGCATCGGACAGCCGATCGGCCGTAAAGCCTTCCAGGACACCTATCCCGTGGCTGACAAAACCGAGATTCCGCGAGGCGGTAACCTTCGGGTCCTTTTGTCGCAGCGAACCAGCTGCCGCATTACGCGGATTGGCGAAGGGGGCCTTTCCGCTCAAGACGAGAGATTCGTTGAGCGCTGCGAAGTCGGCCACCGCAAAGTACACCTCGCCGCGTACCTCGAGCGTTTCGGGAACATCAGAGCCAGACAGCCGATGTGGGATGACCTTGATCGTTTTGACGTTGGCGGTGACGTCTTCACCGACCCGCCCGTCGCCTCGAGTTGCCGCACGTACCAACCGGCCGCCCTGGTAGACCAGGTCGATCGCCAGGCCGTCGACTTTGAGCTCACAGAGGTAGCCGGACTGTTCGAGCCGCTTTTCCCCGAGCTCGCGAATCGCGCGCTGGGCCCAGCGGTCAAGCTCCTCGCGGCTGAACGCGTTGTCCAGGCTCATCAGTCGCTGCAAGTGCTCGACTGGTGCGAACGTGGTTGATGGCGGGCTGCCGACCTGTTGGGTTGGCGAGTCTGGTGTACGCAGGGAGGGGAATGCGCCTTCCAGCTCGATGAGTTGGCGCATCACGGCATCGAACTCGCCGTCGGACATGGTGGGCGCGTCGAGCACGTAGTACCGCCAGCGCGCTTCGTTCACCCGCTCGCTGAGATCTGCGTGCCGCTGACTCGCCTCCGCCAAGGATTCGGAACGCTCGATCTCTGGTTCGCCTGCTGGCGTGGAGAAGACCTCATTCGCCACGTACGCACACTAACGCCCGGTGCGGACGTCCCGTCGGCCACAAGGGCTAGGCCGCAAGCTGCTCGGTGACGATGTCGGCCGCCGTGCGCAAGGTTCGGAGCGCGCGTAACGCTCCATCGCGGGTCGTCGAGGCGAGGCCGCAAGCCGGCGTGATCACAGTCTGTGCCGCAAGCATTTCCGGCTCCAGATTGAGATCAAGCAGCCGCAGCAGCACCTTTCGGGCCAGCTGATCGGGCCCGAGCGCACCGTCTGTTGGCAACGCACCCAGGCCGACCCACAGTCCGGCCTCGAGGCTTGGTCCCACGGCGTCCCAATCCGCGCCGGAGAGCTTGTCGACGTCCAGGAGCACCCCGGACACAGCGGCTGAGCTGAGCAGTTCGATAGGCGGCCTGGTCGCGCAACAGTGCACCGCGACATTGGTCGGTGCGAGCCGGTGAACGGTGTACGAGATGGCACCGCTGACCTCGCTGACGTCGACCGCGCTATGCCGCGAAAGACCGCTTGCGGTGGCTATCGTGCCGGCAAGCACAGCAGGCAGCAGCGGCTCGTCGAGCTGGATGAGGAACTCGACGTCTGGCAGGCGCCGGATGAGCTCGGCAATGAGCTGGGCGATTCCCTCGGCAAGCGATTGGCTGAGATCCCGGCGCGCTCCTCCGTCGGCGAGCAGTCGATCACCACGGGGGCGTTCCATCATCGCAGCCATTGTCCAAGGGCCCGCGACGGAGACCTTCATCGCTCCCTGGTATCCCTGGGCGTGCTCTTCAAGTAGATCAAGGTCAGCGCGCAGCGTGCTGATCGCGAGCCGCTGGTCCCGGCCGGAAGCGTCAGCGAGGCGCCACCCAGCCGGCTGCAGGTCAACCGCCAGGCCGGCAAGAAACGCCGTGGAACGTCCGATCATCTGAGCGTACGGTCCGCGAGCCGGAAGCTCGGGAAGGTAAGGGAATTCGGGGCACTCGGCGAAAGCGATCTTGATCGCATCACGCATGTCGGTGCCCGGCCAGGAACCAATGCCGGTGGTCCGGATCAGCGGCAGCTCCTGGACCGGCGAGACGCCGGTCACGCGCGCGTCGCCGCTATGGTCGCGCTCCCGATGACTCGCGTGCCCTCGTAGAGAACCACTGCTTGGCCCGGCGCGACACCGGAGGTGGCAGAGTCCAACACCACATCCAGATGATCGTCATGGACCTGGACCGTGGCCGCCATGGGAAGCCCATGGGCCCGGACCTGAACCTCGCCTGCCCACTCCGTATCGGGCGTTTGGCTCGTCCAGGTGGGCCGGATGGCACGGATCCCATTTACTGCCAGCGCATCCCGCGGACCGACAGTAATGGTGTTGGTGGTGGGCGTGATGGCCAGTACGAAGCGGGGCTGGCCATCAGGGGCGGGCGTACCAAGCCGAAGACCACGACGCTGCCCGATGGTGAACCGGTGCGAACCGGCGTGCTCGCCAACCTTGGCACCAGCCACGTCCACAATGTCCCCTGGTCGATTGCCGAGCCGCTGCTCCAGGAATTCCGCAGTGTCGCCATTGGCGATGAAGCAGATGTCATGGCTGTCAGGCTTGTCCGCGACTCCCAGGCCGCGCTCTCGCGCTTCCGCGCGTACGTCGGCCTTATGTGAGACACCGAGCGGAAAGAAGCAGCGCTGCAGCTGATCTTGGTTGAGTACGCCCAGCACGTACGACTGGTCCTTGCCGGCATCACATGCGCGATGGAGCTCAACATCGTCGCCGCTGCGGATCAGCCGGGCGTAGTGACCGGTGCAGACCGCATCGAAACCGAGCGCGACGCTGCGGTCCAGAACGGCTGAGAACTTGATCTTCTCGTTACAGCGCAGGCAGGGATTCGGGGTACGACCGGCTGCGTATTCTGCGACGAAGTCGCTGACCACGTCGGCGGCGAAGCGATCCGATAAATCCCATACATAGAACGGGATCCCGAGTACATCGGCGGCCCTGCGAGCATCGTGGGCATCTTCCTTGGAGCAGCAGCCACGAGCGCCCGACCGGTAGGTCTGCGGGTTCTTGGAGAGCGCCAGATGCACGCCGGTGACATCATGGCCGGCCGCGATGGCTCGAGCCGCGGCAACGGCTGAGTCGACGCCGCCAGACATCGCGGCCAGTACTTTCATTCGTGTCCTTCGTGACTCGAGCTGCGAGCGTCGGCATTGCGCGAGCAGCTCTAACAAAATTGCTGGGACGCTTCTTGGCAAGCCGCAAGTCTCCCACGGGTGGCGAGTGCGGCCAAGCGCATCAGGCGAACGCAGCTGCCGCCTTGGCTCGCTGGACAGCCTGCGGCAAGGCGTTGGCGAGCGCCCGTACATCCGACAAAGTCGAGGAATGCCCAAGCGAGAACCGCAGCACCGAGCGCGCGTCGGCTTCGCTCTGTCCCATTGCGAGCAGCACGTGGCTCGGTTGTGAGACACCTGCAGAGCACGCCGCTCCGGTGGCACAGTCAATCCCAGCGGAGTCCAGCAACATCATGATGGCGTCGGCAGCGCAGCCAGGGAAACCAATACTGGCTATGCCAGGGAGGCGATCGCGCTCCAGGGAGGAGCCGTACGGGACGGCCAATGGGACCGCAGCGAGCACTGCGCGGACCAGATCTGTACGCAGCTCGCGTAACCGCTGCTCCTCCCGGACTCGGTTTCGGGTTGCAACCTCGAGGGCTGCCGCGAACCCCGCTACGGCGGCGACATCGAGAGTTCCGGACCGGATCTCCCGCTCCTGACCGCCGCCGTGCAGGATTGGGACCAAGCGCAGCTCCCTGCGCGCCAGCAAGGCGCCGATTCCGTAGGGTCCACCCAGCTTGTGCGCCGTGAAGCTCAGCAGGTCGAGCCCACTGGCCGCGAAGTTGACCTCGACGTGCCCGACGGCCTGGACCGCGTCGCTGTGAGAGAGCGCCTCATGCTCGGCGGCTACGGCGGCGACCTGGCGTATCGGCTGGAGGGTACCGACCTCATTGTTCGCCCACATCACCGATACCAGGGCGGTTCGCGGGTCGACGTCGTCCGCGAGGGCGGACACCTCGATTCGACCTGCGGGGTCGACCGGAACGTATCTGACCTCGGCCGCTGCCGACTGGCCAAGCCAGGCCACAGAATCCAACACGGCATGATGTTCCAGAGCCGAGGTAACTACCCGATATCGACCAACCTCGATACCCGACCAGAACGCCCCTTTGATGGCCAGATTGTCCGACTCGGTCCCGCCGCTGGTGAAGATCAGCTCTGATGGCTGTGCCCCGACCTGAGCCGCAATCGCTTCCCGGGACTCCTCGACGACGCGCCGAGCTGACCGCCCGGATGCGTGTAGCGATGACGCGTTGCCGACCCTTGTCAGCTCTCGCGTCATTGCCTCGACAGCCTCGGGGACCATGGGGGTAGTGGCCGCATGGTCAAAGTAAATCCGGCTCATGAGCAATCAGTCTGCCTCAGCGGTTGCGGTGGTCCGAGACGTGCGCTCCGAGTCCGGTCACATCTTCCGTTGCTTGATCTCTGCAATGACGCTGCCGAGCACTTTGTGGAGGTCACCCACGATTCCGAGATCGGCAAGAGCGAAGATCGGCGCCTCAGCATCCTTGTTCACCGCGACAATGGCCTTGGATGTCTGCATTCCGGCTCTGTGCTGGATTGCGCCGGAGATGCCGGCCGCGATGTAGAGCTGCGGCGACACAGTTTTGCCAGTCTGGCCAATCTGGTACGCGTACGGATACCAGCCGGCGTCGACAGCGGCCCGTGAGGCACCCACGGCGCCGCCCAACAGGTCAGCCAACTCCTCGATGGCAGCGAAGTTGCCACCTGTGCCACGGCCGCCGGAGACCACAACTGCCGCCTCGGTCAGCTCCGGGCGGCCGCTGGCCTCCTTCGGCTCGCTGCTCACAATGCGTGCGGTCCGGGCCGCGTCGGAGATGGTCACCTCGGCCTGTGCCATGGCTGGCTCAGTTGGTGCAAGCTCAGGGGTCACTGCGTTCGGCTTGACGGTTACCACCGGGGAGCCATGAGTCACCCCTGCGGTGACCGTCCAGTTCCCAGCAAAGACCGACTGCGTTGTCGTGGCATCGGCGGCAATATCGGTGGCATCGGTGATCAGCCCGGACTCGAGCTTGACGGCAAGACGTCCAGCGATCTCCTTCCCCTCGGGCGTGGAGCTGATCAGGATCGCGACCGGGTCCACACTGGCGGCGATCTGCGCGATGGCTTCAGCCTTCGGCGCAACGAGGTACTCGGTGACTGACGAGTCAGCGACGAAGATCACTCGGGTGGCGCCGTACTCTCCGAGCGTCTTGGCGATCGCGTCGTCGGTTTCACCAAAGACCACCGCAACGGGCTCTCCGAGCCTGCGAGCCAAAGTGAGCAGCTCCAGGGTTGGCTTCGAGGTCTGCGAGTCGATCTGCTCGGCGAGAATCAGGACCTCAGACATTAACAACCTCGCTCTCAGATGTACTTGCCGGCGGCCAGGAACTCGACCAGAGCGGCGGATCCAGCGCCGTCTTCATCGAGAACGATGCGGCCCTGCTCCTTGGGCGGACGCGGGGTCGTTTGCAACACCTTGCTCCATGCAGCATCCAGTCCTACCGCTGCTGCATCGATACCGAGATCGGCCAGTTTCCACGACTCCACCGGCTTCTTCTTGGCCGCTAGGATCCCCTTCATCGAGGGGTACCGGGCCTCGCCGGATTGGTCGGTCACGCTGACAATAGCGGGCAGAGGTGCCTCGATCGTGAGGCTCGCCACATCGGTGTCGCGCCGAATCGTGAGGCGGTCTTCAGTCACCGACAAGGTGGCCGCCAGCGTCGCAGCGGGCCACCTGAGCCGCTCGGCGATCATGGCGGGAATCACACCCATGGTGCCGTCCGTGGAAGCCATGCCACAGACCACCAAATCCGGACCGGCCTTCTTGATCCCTGCGGCCAAGACCAAGCTGGTGGCCAAGGCATCAGAGCCGTGGACCGCGTCGTCGATGATGTGGATGGCGGCGGATGCGCCCATCTGGAGCGCGCGCTTGATTGCGTCGGCTGCATCTTCAGGTCCGAGCGTCATGACGACGACCTCGACGTCGTCGTCGCGATCCTCGGCAATCTGCAGTGCCTGCTCTACGGCGTACTCATCAAGCTCTGACAACAGTCCGGCGCTCGATGCGCGGTCGACTGTGCCGTCAGAGGCAAAAGTGCGCTCTCCTGTTGCATCCGGAACGTATTTGGCCAGAACAACAATCTTCATCTCGCACCGCTTTCTTCCTGCGTCGGTCGCGCCGCCATGGCCGCTAGATTACTTATGAGTAACAAGTGTGGTGCACTAGCGCACCGCCAGCACAACGGGTGCTGCCTGTCGCGCGATGACCGCAAATCGCTCGATGCGAATGATCTCTCGGTAGCGCTTCTCGCCGACCACCGCGCGCACCGCCTCCGTCTGGCCGGCCTGCGCGGTCAGCGCCGCGTACTTCAGGTCCAACAGTCGCCGGTCAAGGCGACATCGATGCTGACAGGCCCGGCCCAGACAGTCGGCGGGCTCGCCGACGATCGCCCCCAACTCAATCCACTGGGCGAGCTGGTCACCAGTCCTGGGTGTTCGCAACCACATTGAGGGTGCCGATCCCGGTACGGCGTACGGCTTCAACCGTGCAGCGGTGCACCGCAATGTGATCGGGCTGCCCGGTTTGGCCGTCAGATGGAAACCAACTCGTAGTCGAGTCGAGATGTTTGACGTTGCCCGAATGGTTGACATTCCGGCCCAATTCGTGTTGCGGTTGCTAACTAAACCGGTTGCTTCTGCTCTCCGGGCGCCCGGATCGTCGGCGTGTGTCGGCCAACTGGGGCAGAATGAGGCGCATCCTCGCCCACAGGTGGGGCACGTCATCATCCTGACGGTCCAGAGCACGATCCAGCCCATGCGAAGGCTCGTAACAGATGACAGCCACTGCGTTGCCAGTGCCTCAGGACACTTCCGTCCTTGGCGCGCACATGCGCGACGGTGGAGCGGGGTTCGGGCTTTGGGCCCCTCGTGCGACACGGGTCGAGCTGTCTCTTGTCGACGAAGACCGCAACCAGACCAACTACGACATGACCCGAGGTGACGACGGAGTTTGGACCGTCTTCATCCACGGCATTGGCCCTGAGCAACGGTACGGCTTCCGAGTCCATGGACCGTGGGACCCCGCCACCGGCGCTCGTTTCAATCCGGCCAAGCTGCTCCTGGATCCGTACGCCCGGGCGATCACCGGAGGCGTGGACTACTCGGGGCCGATTCTGGATCACACTCCCGAGTCACACTTCGTCCCCGATACCACTGACTCATTCGCCGCGGTGCCGCTCAGTGTGGTGGTGCCCGACTCGCCCCCGCCACGGCCCATCAATCGGCGTCGGCCGATGTCAGAGACCGTGATCTACGAACTGCATGTCAAGGGCTACACACGGCTGCACCCGTTGGTTCCCGAACACCTCAGAGGTACGTATCAGGGGTTGGCGTACCCGGGGGTGGTACAGCACCTGGTAGATCTCGGCGTCACTGCAGTCGAGCTGCTCCCAGTGCACCATTTCGCCTCCGAACCTTTCCTTGCTGGGCGCGGCCTCTCCAACTACTGGGGATACAACAGTCTTGGCTACTTCGCACCTCATGCTGCGTACGGCTCGGTCGGCACGCTCGGCCAGCAGGTGCGGGAGTTCAAAGAGATGGTGTCGGCGCTGCACGATGCTGGGCTCGAGGTCATCCTCGATGTCGTCTACAACCACACCGGGGAGGGTGGTCATGAGGGTCCGACCCTGGCGTTCCGTGGAATAGATCATCTCGGCTACTACCGGCTTACCGACGACCACCGCAACGACTATGACGTCACTGGCTGCGGCAACTCGGTCGATACCTCCGAACCAGGCGTACTCCGCATGGTGCTCGACTCGTTACGCTACTGGGTCACCGAGATGGGCGTCGACGGTTTCCGCTTCGACCTGGTGACCACCTTGATCCGGGACGAGCGGCATCACGTCGATCAAGATCACCCGTTCAAGCAGGCAATCAGCGAAGACCCTGTGCTGAGCCAGGTCAAGATCATCGCCGAGCCCTGGGACATGGGCCCGTACGGCTATCAGGTGGGCGGCTTCGGCCCGGGCTGGAGTGAATGGAACGACCACTTTCGCAACCATGTGCGCGACTTCTGGCGTGGCAATACCCGCGGTGTGGGTGAGCTGGCGCAGCGGCTGATCGGCTCCCCCGACATTTTCAGTCGGGACGGCAGAACTGCTGCGGCGAGCGTTAACTTTGTGACCGCACACGACGGGTTCACGATGCGTGATTTGGTGACCTACAACGTCAAACACAACGGCGCTAACGGTGAATCCAACCGCGACGGGTCTGACGACAATCGCTCCTGGAACTGCGGCGTCGAAGGCCAGACCGAGAATGAGGGGGTCATCGCGCTGCGGCACCGTCAGGTGCAGAACCTGATGGCGACCTTGATCCTGGCAAGCGGGGTGCCGATGATCAGCGCGGGCGACGAGCTGGGGCGCACCCAGCAGGGCAACAACAACGCCTACTGTCAGGATTCGCCCATCTCGTGGGTGCACTGGGACACCCAGTCCACCTGGAGTGACCAGACCGATCTCACGCGCAAACTGCTCCAGTTGCGGACCGAGCGCCCGGTCTTCCGCCGGGACGGCTTCCGGCAGGGTGAATTCCTACTCGATCCCAAAGGCGATCCATGTGGGCGTAAGAATATTGCCTGGTTCGGCGGTCGGAATGCCGAGATGACTGAGCAGGACTGGCGGGACGAAACCCGGCGTACGCTCGGCATGTACCTCGCGTACGACGACCCGTACCGAACCTCGGACGAGGCATTTCTCATCTGGTTCCACGGCGGTTCCGACGCGATCCAGGTGGAGCTGCCCGATGGGCCCTGGGCAGACACCTACACCGTGATCGCACACACCGGGCAGGAGGGCGAACTGCCGTCGGAGAAAATCGCGGCTGGCTCCACTTTGCAGCTACCGGGCCACACGGTGGTAGTGCTCCAGGTCGACTAGCTGCCGACTTGTCAGAACCCAGTTGAGCTATAGGTCAACTGGGTTCTGACAAGTCGGCGTTAAAAGCTGCGATCACGGCACGTAGCTCGCCGACGGGGGCGTCGGCATACTCGCAGGCAGGGTCGCCAGACCCATCTCCGCCTGGCTGGCCAGCAGCGGGTGATACGGAACCACACGCACGGTGTATCCGATCGCGCCGGCACGCTTGGCCTCGACCCATCCCTCATAGCGGCGTAGCCCGCCGTCGACACCAATTCCAGCCGGGAACGGACTCACCCGCGGCTCATACAGCCGGTCGTCGCCGCTCACCCGACCGGTGACCAGCTGCACCTGAACGTCGTCAGGCGTCAACTCACCAAGTCGGACGAGTGCGCTGACATGTATCTTCGTGCCCACTTCGACCTGTTCGCCAGCTAGCGATTCCACGTGCTCTACCGCCACCGCTGGCCACTCCTGGCGAATCCTGCGCTTCCAGCTGGCAAGTGACTCTGCTCCACCAGTCCAGGAGTCGAGCGTGAGGCTGGAGGCCGATGCGTGGGTGTAGAGGTTCGTCACGTACTCGCGAACCATCCGCGACGCTACGACCTTGGGGGCCAAGCCAGCGATGGTCTCGCGGATCATCTGAATCCAGCGCTCCGGGAGCCCGTAGACGTCAAGATCATAGAAACGCGGCACGATCTCGTTCTCGATGATGTCGTAGAGCGCCTTTGCCTCAAGATCATCACGACGATCGGCGCCATCCACGCCTTCGGCGGAGGGGATCTCCCAGCCGTACGCCGGATCGAACCACTCGTCCCACCACCCGTCGCGGATAGACAAATTGGCTGCGCCGTTCAGGGCCGCCTTCATCCCCGATGTGCCGCAAGCCTCGTACGGCCGCAGCGGGTTGTTCATCCACACGTCACAACCCGGATACAGCCGCTTGGCCATCGCCATGTCGTAGTCGGGCAGGAACACAATGCGCTCGCGTACGGCTGGATCATCGGCGAACTGCGCCATCTGCTGGATCAGGGCTTTGCCACCCTCGTCGGCTGGATGGGCCTTGCCTGCGATGACGATCTGGATCGGCCGCTCCGGATCGGTCAGCAACGCCTTCAGCCGAGCTGGATCGCGCAACATCAGGGTCAATCGCTTGTACGACGGCACGCGCCGGGCGAAGCCGAACGTGACCACGTCGGGGTTGAGCGTCTTGGCGACCCAGTCCATCGACATGCCACGATTGGCGCTGCTGGCCGCCAGACGGGCACGCGTTATGGCGATCAGATCCTCGCGCATCTTCCGCTTGAGCGCCCAGATCGTCTTGCTGTCGACCTCGGTCAGTGCGTTCCAGTCATAGCCGTCGCTCTCTGACGGGCTGCCGGTCGGCGCCTCGAGCAGGTCGAGCAGTTCGCGATGGACCCAGGTGAGATGGTGCACGCCATTCGTGATGGAAGTGACCGGCACCTCGCTGGTGTCGAACGAGGGCCACAAGCCCTGGAACATCTCCCGCGACACAGTCCCGTGGAGCTGCGATACCCCGTTGGCCCGTTGCGCCAGCCGAAAGCACATCACGGCCATGTTGAACATGCTCGGGTCGCCGCCCACATAGTCCTCGGCGCCCAGTGCAAGGACCCGATCCACCGGCAGATCCTCGAAGCCCGCGAACTGATGAACGATCAGCTCGCGGGGGAACCTGTCGATGCCGGCCGGAACCGGCGTGTGAGTGGTGAAGATTGTGCCGGCACGGCTGCGTTCCAGTGCCGTATCGAAATCATCGCCGTTTTGCATGTATTCGCGAATCCGCTCCAACCCCAGGAACCCGGCGTGCCCCTCGTTGGTGTGGAACACCGTTGGCGGCGGGGTGCCGGTGATCTGACAATAAGCACGTATGGCGCGTACCCCACCCATGCCGAGCAGCACCTCCTGCTCAAGCCGATGGTCGGTACCACCGCCGTATAGCCGGTCGGTTACCTCCCGTTCGTAACCGGCGTTCTGCTCGACGTCGGAATCCAACATCAGTAGCGGCACCCGGCCCACCTGCGCTACCCAGACCTGGGCGAAGAGAGTACGCCCGGCAGCGAGTGGGACCTCGATCCGGACCGGGCCGTTGTCATCGTGCAGCATGGTCAACGGCAACGCGTTCGGGTCCAGAAGCGGATAGCGCTCCTGCTGCCAGCCTGCGGCATTCAGGGACTGCCGGAAATACCCCTGACGGTAAAGCAAGCCGACTCCAATGATCGGGACACCGAGGTCGCTTGCCGCCTTCAAGTGGTCACCGGCCAGGATGCCCAGGCCACCTGAGTACTGCGGGAGCACCTCGGTGAGGCCGAATTCTGGTGAGAAATAACCAATACTCACCGGCGCTGCAGGGTTCTCTGCCAGGTACCCCTGATACCACAGATCGCCGGTCAGATAGTCGGCAAGATCGGACTGGATCAGACGCAGGTTCTTGATGAACCGCTTGTCGATGGACAGCGCCTGGAGGCGTTCCACGGACACGTCGGCCAGCAGCCTGACCGGGTCACCGCCAGTGCGCTCCCATAGCTGCGGGTCGACCGACCGAAAAAGATCTTGTGTCTCCGGATGCCAGCACCAGCGTAAATTTCGGGCCAGATCGCCCAGAGGCTTGAGAACCTCAGGCAGCACAGGGCGCACGATAAAACGACGGATAGCACGCACTCGCTCAACCTACCGGCGAACCTATGCCCATATGGGATTTGTGCGTGCATCCGTTCGATGAACTACATCACGACTGGGCCCTCGGCCGGGCCAGGCGAGGCCGGTGATGCAGCCCGAGCCGATGTCACTGACCCCCTGCCGCACCAGCAGCGGGGCCGATAGGTTGGCATTCGTGACGGCAACCAACTCAGGCTTCCCTGTACCTGAGCGCGACGACGCGGCTCAGCCAGGCTCCGCAGAATCCTCGTCCACCCAAGCCTCAACAGAAAAGTCGGCGACGAGACAAGCCGCCGAACCCAAGGTCACCACGAGCAGGCCTGCGCTGGGAACGCCCATCGAACGTATCCCCGTGCACAAGGTGTCACCAGTCATCGAGGGCGGGGCGTACCCGGCGAAGGCTGTCGTTGGAGAATCCATTCCGATTCGGGCCACCGTGTTCCGGGAGGGCCATGATGCCGTCAACGCGTCGGTAGTGCTAACCGACCCGAACGGCACTGAGCGGCTCGAGCCGATGTACCCCACTACACCGTTGGGCTTTGATTGGTGGACAGCCTCGGTGGTGCTTGAGACTGAGGGGTCGTGGACGTTCCGTGTCGAGGGCTGGAGCGATCCCTGGGCGACCTGGGTGCACAGCGCCGAGATCAAGATCCCGGCCGGCATCGACGTTGCCCTGGTGTGCACCGAAGGCAAGGCGCTTTTCGAGAGGTCCGCCGCCGCCGCCGAGGCGGCCGGTGATACCCGGAACGCCGCTTTGCTGAGCGCCGCGGCCGACAGCTTGAATTCCGGACAGCAGGTTGAGGACCGTTTGGAGGTCGTACTTGCTGATGAGGTGCGCTCGGCCATGGATCGTTACGGGCCCCGCGAGCTGGTTTCGCCCACCCCGGACTACCCGATCTTCGTCGATCGCCAAAAGGCGCTCTTCTCCTCCTGGTACGAGTTCTTCCCACGCTCTCAGGGCGCGCAGTGGGATGAGAAGAACCAGAGGTGGATCTCCGGCACGTTCGACACCTCGCACGAGCGGCTGGAAGCCGCGGCCGCAATGGGCTTCGACGTGGTCTACCTCCCGCCTATCCACCCAATTGGCAGAGCCTTCCGAAAGGGGCCGAACAACACTCTCAGCCCGCGCCCCAGCGATCCCGGCTCACCCTGGGCCATCGGTGCCGAAGAGGGTGGACATGACGCCATTCATCCAGACCTTGGGGACTTCGACGCCTTCGACCGGTTTGTCGCCAAGGCCAAGTCACTCGGGCTCGAGGTTGCGTTGGACTTCGCGCTCCAGGCATCTCCCGATCATCCGTGGGTGACCGAGCACCCCGAATGGTTCTCCAAGCGCGCCGACGGTTCCATCGCCTACGCGGAAAACCCACCGAAGAAGTACCAGGACATCTATCCCATCAACTTCGACAACGACCGCGACGGGATCTATCTGGAGAGCTTACGCATCATCAAACTCTGGATGAGCCATGGCGTCCGGATCTTCCGCGTCGACAATCCGCATACCAAGCCCGTCAACTTCTGGGTATGGCTGCTGGGTGAGGTTCGCAGGACCGATCCCGATGTGCTGTTCCTGTCGGAGGCGTTCACCAAGCCAGCCATGATGCACGCACTCGGCAAGGCGGGCTTCCACCAGTCCTACACCTACTTCACCTGGCGCAACGAGAAGTGGGAGATCGAGGAGTACATGAAGGAGCTGACGACCGAAACGGACAGCTTCTTCCGGCCGAGCTTCTGGCCCAACACCCCCGACATCCTGCCGCTCTTCCTGCAGTGGGGTGGCAAACCCGCGTTCACCATTCGCGCCGTGCTCGGCGCGACGCTTGCTCCGCTGTGGGGTATCTATTCGGGATTCGAGTTGTTTGAGAATGCTGCGCTCGGCCAGGGGCGCGAGGAGTACCTGGACTCCGAAAAGTTCCAGTACCGGCCACGAGACTGGAGGGCAGCGGAGGAGAGCGGCGAGACCCTCAACTTGCTCCTCGGCAAGCTGAACCAGATCCGCAGAGAGCATCCGGCGCTTCAGCAACTCCGCAGCTTGCACTTCCACCACGCCCCACATGCGAGCGCGTTGGTCTATTCCAAGAAGAGCGGCGACGACGTGGTCATCGTGATCGTCAGCCTCGATCCACAAAACATTGTCGAGACCGAGGTCTATTTGGACATGGAGGCTCTCGGCCTCACATCGCGCGACGTCTACCTTGTCCACGACGAGCTCACCGGCCAAACGTGGCGCTGGGGACAGCATGCCTTCGTCAGGCTCACCTATGACGATCCGGCGCACGTTCTCACACTTATTCGGTACGGCTCACGGAGCACGGCCTCAGGGCCGGCCACCACACAGGGTTAGGACGCAGTGAGCGGGAGGGGCGATCCTCAGGTAACCGACCAGGTCCTGAGGTACATCACCGCTGCGCGATGGTTTGCTGGCAAAGGCCGACAGGTCCGGCTCCGATCGCTGACGCCTCTGCCCTGGCTGACCAAGACTTCCGATTTCTTCTCCCCTGGCGCCCCTCCAGCAGTACGCTTCGAGATCGCCGAGGTCAGCTATCCAGCTGATGAAGATCCTGAGATGGCGCCCCAAATTGCGGCGTCCCCCACCGAGTACTACCAGCTTGCAGTCTCGTACCGTCCCGCCCCGCACACCGAATTGCACCACGCCGAGATCAGCCGATTCACCGATCCTGATCTGGGGCCGGTCATCGCGTACGACGCCGCCGAGGACCCTGCGGCATGCCGGGTGATCCTGCAAGCATTGTTGGGCAGCCGTCGGCTGCGCAGCCCGAACAGCGAGACTCGATTCAACACCACCGCCATGCCCGGTCTCACCTCCGATCTTGAGCCACGGCCGTTCACCGGGCAGCAGAGCAACACCTCGGTCATGCTTGGAGATACAGCGATTCTCAAACTCTTCAGGCGCCTGGAACTCGGCCACAACCTCGATATCGAGGTGCATGCTGCACTCAACGCCGCCGGGATCTCCGATGTCGCCGGCCTCTTTGGCTGGATTGAGGGCAGCTGGGTGTCCAATGGACGGCAGCTGGACGCCGACCTTGGCATGGCTGTCGAGATGCTGGCTGATGCGGTTGACGGCTGGGACTTGGCGCTCGACTCGCTGCGGACCGGCTCGGGCTTCGCGGCAGAGGCTGAGGCACTCGGCATTGCGCTCGCCGAGACCCACCACGCCTTGCGCGCTGCCTTTCCCACGGCGAAGGTGCTGGGTAGGCGGACGGCAATGATCATGACGGATCGCCTGGATGAGGCTGCTGAGATCGCCTCGGCGCTGGTGCCGCACATTCCGGGGCTGGCGCGCTGCTTCGACCACCTGGGTGCCGGAACCCTCGATACGCAGCGCGTACACGGCGACTTCCATCTCGGACAGACACTGCATACCCCCGCAGGGTGGAAGATCATCGACTTCGAGGGCGAGCCGGCGAAGGCCATGGCTGAACGACGCGAACCCGATGCCGTCTGGCGAGACATAGCCGGCATGCTGCGCTCGTTCGACTACGCCGCAGCGACCGTCCCTGCACCAGACAGCTCGGCGTGGGCCGAAAAGTGTCGGACCGCCTTCCTCCGCGGCTATGCCGGAGGGGAGCTGAGTGCGACCGAGCTGGGCATGCTGCGCGCGTACGAGGCTGACAAAGCGATCTATGAAGTCGTCTACGAGACACGGAACCGCCCAGACTGGGTTGGCATCCCGCTCCGCGCGGTCGCGGCACTGGCGGCCGACGACCGCGACGCAGGGGATTTCGACCCGCCAGCGGCCCTCGTGGACAACAATCAGGTGCCCCCGGGCGAGCTCGCGAGCCCGCCCGAAAACACGGCGAGCTTGTAGGCCCCACCAGAGAACAGGAGTAGCACTCATGTCGTACGATCCGAGCGGCGGTCTGACTGGCTGGGACCTCACGGGCTTCCACGAAGGTCATGACACCGAGTGCTGGCGCCGACTAGGCGCCCAGGAGACGACCGTCGAAGACTCCGAACGTGGGCCGATCTTCGGCACGCGCTTCTCGGTGTGGGCACCAAACGCACAAGCCGTACGACTCGTCGGTGACTTCAATTACTGGAACGGCGAGGGGCACTACATGCATTTGGTGCCAGGGGCCGGGGTCTGGGCGCTGTTTGTCGAAGGGGCCAGCACAGGCAGCCTCTACAAGTTCGAGGTGCTCGGCGCCGACGGTGTCTGGCGGCTCAAGGCAGACCCCATGGCACGCTTCGCGGAGGCTGCGCCGCATACCGCCTCAATAGTGTATGAAACCCAATATGCCTGGGGTGACGACGAGTGGATGTGGTACCGCGGCGAAAGGGCGATGCACGCCGAGCCGGTGAGCATCTACGAAGTGCACATTGGCTCCTGGCGTAAAGGCCTCACCTACCTCGAACTGGCCAACGAACTGGTCGAGTACGTCAGCTGGCAGGGCTACACCCATGTGGAATTCATGCCGGTTGCCCAGCATCCGTTCGAAGGCTCCTGGGGCTATCACGTCACCGGCTACTTCGCCCCCATGTCGAAGTTCGGGTCACCCGATGAGTTCCGACACCTCGTCGACAAACTCCACCAGGCCGGGATTGGAGTCATTGTGGACTGGGTGCCCGGGCACTTCGCGACCGATCCCTGGGCGCTGCAGCGCTTCGACGGAACCGCGCTGTACGAGCATGAGGACCCGCGACTCGGCTGGCACCCCGACTGGGGCTCCTACATCTTCAACTTCGGCCGCAACGAGGTGAAGAGCTTCCTGATCTCCAATGCCTACTACTGGCTGGAGGAGTTCCACATCGACGGGCTACGCGTGGACGGCGTCGCCTCGATGCTTTATCTGGACTACTCCCGCGAGGCAGGTCAGTGGGTGCCGAACAAGTACGGTGGCAACGAAAATCTGGAAGCGGTCGAGCTGCTGCAGCGGACCAATTCTCACGCTTATGGACGCGAGCCCGGCAGCGTCATGGTCGCCGAGGAGTCCACCTCCTGGCCCGGTGTCACGCAGAGCACCGACTACGGGGGCCTTGGCTTCGGGTTCAAGTGGAACATGGGTTGGATGAACGACTCGCTGCGCTACATGGGCCGCGAGCCGATCTACCGGCAATACCACCATCATGAGATGACCTTCGCGATGGCGTACGCCTACTCGGAGAACTTCATCCTGCCGATCAGCCACGACGAGGTGGTGCACGGCAAGGGCTCGATGTTCGAGCGCGCTCCGCAGGATGAGTGGCGGAAGTTTGGCACCCTGCGCGCCTTCTATGCCTTCATGTGGGCACACCCTGGCAAGAAGCTGTTGTTCATGGGGACCGAGTTCGGCCAGCGGCGGGAATTCTCCGAAAGTCGCAGCGTCGACTGGTGGCAGAGCGCGGAGTGGGGGCACCGCGGCGTGCAGCGGCTGATCAAGGACCTCAACACGATCTACAAGGAGCATCCCGCACTGTGGAAGCGTGACACCGATGCATCAGGCTTCTCCTGGATCGACGCTGATGACCGTGGCGGGAATGTCTTTTCGTGGATCCGCTACGACGGCGATGGCCAGATGATCGCCTGTATCACCAACTTCTCAACCGAGCCCCGCCCGGACCACCAGATAGGGCTGCCCACCGAGGGGGTCTGGAAGGAGATCTTGAACACAGACGCCGAGGTTTACGACGGCACAGGCTTGATCGGGAACCTCGGACAGGTGATTGCACATCCAGTGCCATCGCACGGTTACAAGGCATCCGCCTCGGTCACCATCCCGCCGCTCGGTGCGGTGTGGCTCCGGCTCGAGGCCGAACTGGATGAGGAGCAGGCGATTGAGCCGGAGAGGGCGACCCGCGCAGTCCGCGCCGCCGCCAAGGTTGCGTCGCCGCACGCGACAACCGCGGACAAGGCGTTGACGGCGCCGCCGGGGCCTCGACGCGCCAGGCCGGTGGAGACAGGCTCGGATACGACGA
>JBKOUS010000104.1:0-17260 GCA_046723505.1 Actinomycetota bacterium | reverse complement strand
GCCAACGCGTTGTTGACGATCTGCGAGGAAGAGGGCAACTTGCCGATCGGCTACCGCATGGCCAAGGGCGCGGATCGGTTCACGCGGCAAGGCAGCGCACTGGCCCACACCTTCCTCGCCGATCTCTGCGAGCTCAGCGTGCCTGACATCGACTGGGACTGGGCGCTCTGTCATATGGACGCCGACCTACGACGTTCCTACGGCGAGGATTACCTGCTGCGTGGGCTCGCGGAGCCGATTACGCACACTCTTGACCTCGCCGTCGGATATCAATGCACGGCGAAAGTGGCTCACTACGTCGGCGACAAACAACTGGCTGAAGAGTTTGATCGCCTAGCCGGCCAGTGGATCAATGCATTCAATCCCGACGACGGCCTGCTTCATGACTCGACGTACTACGAGGGCGGCAAGTGGAACTACTCCTTCCGGGTGCTGCACGACATGCAGGCACGCATCGCCCTAGCTGGCGGTGAAGGCAGGTTCATCGAGCTGCTGGATCGGTTCTTCGGTTACGGCGCCGACCCCGTCAAGCAGCTGGGAGAACGACCGAGCGCCGCTGACCTGGCAGCGGGGTACGCACTGAACCGCTTTGAAGGGCTGAACAACGAGCCGGACATGGAAGCGCCATGGGCCTATCACTACGCTGGGCGGCCAGATCGTACGGCCGAGGTGGTGCACGCGGCTATCAACAACATGTTCGGGCTGGGCCGCGGCGGGTTGCCCGGTAACGACGACTCCGGTGGCTTGAGCTCTTGGTACGTCTGGGCCTCGCTCGGCCTCTTCCCGATCGCGGGTCAGAGCCTCTATCTGCTTAATGCCCCGTCGTTCGCCGAATCGCGAATCGCCTTTGCCGACCAGGAGTTGGTGATCAATGCGCCCGGTTTCGTCGAGCCTATGGCCGGCGGTCCTGTGCAGTACGTGCAGAAAGCAATCTTCAACGGCGAGCTGCTGGATCGGACCTGGCTGACGGCTCGTGAGTTGCACGGTGGCGGACACCTTGAGGTGCTGCTTGGACAGAAGCCGTCGGCTTGGGGCACAACTACCCGCCCGCCATCGGCCTCACAATCGGATGCGACCCATCCACCGGCGGCTGCGGCCGCATCAGCTCCAGCCATGATGGCGGATCCGCGCAAGTGATCAAACCGACCTAGCTGATCAGACCACGGGGGACCGATGATGAAAGCGTTGAAGAGCAAGGCTTGGGGCGGCCGCGGGCTTCTGCGGCGACTGGTCATTGTCGTACGAGCCGACCCCGTGATCTGCGGCCACTCGGGGGAGGCCCGCAATCTCGCTGAGGTCGCGCTGCAGCGCGGCTTCACCGATGTACGGATCGTTACTTGGCCCCTCGAACTGCTTGCGACATCCGGTCTGCCGTTGAAGCCGCTCGACGGGATACTCCCCTACGGCGAGGGCATCGAGGTGGAACGCCCGCAACCGGTCGGCGATTACAAAGTGGTGGACGGTCGTTACCTCGCGGGAATGACGGGACGCTTGGTCGAACTCTTCACTGACGGGATTCCGACAGTCTGCATGTCGCTCTACCTCAGTCCGCACACACTCGCGGTGTCGGAAGCACTTCGAATTGCCCGTTCCACCGGCCTTCCGGTCCCGGTTGCCACCATTGCGGAGGCGGTTGGCTCCGACGTCACGAACGTGGTCCGCTCCTGCGCGGCCGACGGGCGCTTCGGCGCGGCGGCGCAAGTACTGTCCGACTACCTCGACAGCGATCTGCCGGTCGCAGTGTCGGAATACACCAAGGAGTTGATCATCTCCTCGGCTCAGGAGATCGACGCTCGGCACGCCACCTCGTTTGCCGAACGATGCGAGCAGCGCGTCGCCATCTCCTACCCCGCTGTCAACACCGCTGACTATCTCGGTCTGCGGCCTGAGCAAACGGCGGAAGTGGTTGAGCGGCGTGGGCTTACGCGCAACGGCTACGTGCTCTTTTTGTCCAGGCTGGCTCGGGCGAAGGGGGTGGATGACTTGATCGCTGGGTTCACGACGAGCCCGGCGTGCCACGACCTTACGCTGGTGATCGCGGGTGATGGGCCGGAGGCGCAACACCTCCGAGGACTGGCCGCCGCGAACTCAGCCGCAGATCGGATCAGGTTCGTCGACGACGTCGACGATGACGAGAAGCCGCATCTGATGGCGGGATGCGCTGCATTCGTACTGCCAAGCAAACCGCGGCCGGAGTTCGTAGAGACATTCGGTATCGCACTAGTGGAGAAGATGCTCGCGGGCGGCGGTCCAGCGATCACCACCACCACTGGTGGGATAGGCGAAGCCGTCGGCGACACCGCGATGATCGTCCCAGTCAACAGCCCAGGCGCCATTGCCGACGCGCTGGATCTCGCACTGAGCATGCCGAGCCAGGAGCGGACCAGGATGGCCGAGCGCGCTCGCGAGTACGCACTTCAGTTCGACCGGACCCGCGTTTTCGACCGGCTGCTGGAGCGGCTGACCGCAACGACCGATCGAGAGCTCAGCCCGATCTGAACTCGGCTCCCGGGCGATAGTCCGCCTGGTTACGGCATCTTCTCCCAGACAGAGACATGCTGCCTGCTGTCGTTGGTGAAAGGCTCGCGTTTCCAGCCGCTCCAGCGTTCCCGGAGTGACATCCCGGCGAGCCGTGCCATGAGGTCGAGTTCTGCCGGCCACACGTAGCGAAACGGAATCGAATCCCCCTCGAGCTTGTCGTCGACGGCCCAATAGTGGTGCGAGATCAAGCGCTGGGACGTGACGTCGTACTCATCGAACCCAAGCCGTGTGGCGCTCACGGTGAAAGGCCGCACGGTCTCACCGGGGGGCAGCCGCTGAAGGTCGGGCACCATTACCTCGATCACGAAACACCCGCCTGGCTGCAGATGCGCGGCGACGTTCTGAAAGCAGGCGATCTGCGCATCCTGAGTCGTCAGGTTCATGATCGTGTTGAAGACCAGATAAGCAACCGAGAAACGCCCCGCGACGGTGGTCGTCGCAAAGTCGCCGACAGTCACACCGATCCCATCTGCGCCGGGTTTGGCGCGCAGCCTGGCGACCATCGCCTCCGACAAATCGATGCCGTGTACGCGGATGCCGCGTTGAGCGAGTGGCAGGGCGATCCGGCCAGTGCCGATGCCGAGTTCGAGAGCGGACCCGTCCGACGCGAGCTCGGCGAGAAATTCGACGACCGGGTCAACCGTCGCAGGGTCGAACATGTCGGCCGATGTCTTGTCATAGCGCTCCGCGACACGCTCGCCGAAGTAGTTCGTTGGCATAAGTTCACTCTGTCAAAACGCGTGCGTACGGTCTCGGCGGGCCGGCGCTCTCGGGCTTTATCTCATCGTCGGAGCGGCCACGGTCTTTGCCGCGCCGACCATGTCGCACCCGCTCACGACTCCCCGTCGCCAGCACGACGAAATCCTTCACCTATCGCCAGCTGCGCGATGAGGTTCCGAAGCTGGCCGGGGAGCGCCGCTCGACACATACGCGCGACTCCGGTTGGAAGTTTGATGTGTTGAGGCAGTCCCCTCCGACCGACATTCCGCAACGATCGGCAACTTGGTACCCGGGCGTGAAATGCGGCTCGATGCCAGACAGATGCAATTTGACTTTCCCTCGACCGTTAATGAAAATGGTTTTCATGTTGGTTAGGCGATGGTTGCGTGCCCTAGCCTGGCTGCTGCTTCTGGCCGCAGCAACGGGATGCACAAATGCTGGATCAGCCGACACCGCCCGTACGGAGCAGGGCCAGCTCGCCATTGTGACCGCGTTCTATCCGCTGCAGTTCATCGCCCAGCGCGTAGTAGGTGACTATGCCACGGTTGCCAACCTGACCCAGCCGGGGGCCGAGCCGCATGACCTGGAGCTCACCCCTCGACAGGTCGCAAGCCTGACCACCGCGAGTCTGGTGATCTATGAGAAGGGCTTTCAGCCAGCGGTCGACGAGGCTGTGCTCCAGAGCGGAAACCGGGAAGTTATCGATACCACGACGGTCGTTCCCCTGCGACCGCTGGCGGCGCCCGGCGATGATCTTGGCCACGGCGAAGGGGCTGGACATGATCACCCAGCGCTGGACCCCCACGTGTGGCTGGACCCGACGTCCGTCTCTCGGATTGCAGCAGCCGTGGAGGAACGGCTGATGACTATCGATCCCGATCATGCCGTTGATTACAAGCGCAACGCCAGCGCGCTCAACAAGGAGCTGAGAAACCTTGATAAGTCCTTTCGCTCGGGTCTAGCGCACTGTGTGCGAACCGAGTTCATGACCACTCATGCTGCTTTTGGCTACCTGGCTGAGCGGTATCACCTCACTCAGATTCCCATCAGCGGTCTCAACCCTGACTCCGAGCCCTCGCCGGCACGGATTGCCGAAGTCCAGCGCGTGGCGCGGGAGCACGGACTCACCACGATCTTTTCCGAGACCCTGGTTTCACCGGCCGTCGCCCAGGCCATTGCTGGTGATCTTGGCCTGACGACCGACGTCCTCGATCCAATTGAGGGCATCACGAGCCAGTCGCGTGGGCAGGACTACCTCTCGGTGATGTCCGCCAACCTCGCGGCGCTGAGGAAGGCGGCGGAATGCTCCTAGACGGAAGTACCGCGCTGGCGGCCGACGATTTGACTGTCGAACTCGGCGGTCTTCCGGTGCTGCGCGGCGTCAGCCTCTCAATACGGGCCGGAGAGGCCGTGGCCTTGATGGGAGGCAACGGTTCCGGAAAATCGACCCTGGTCCGTGCAGTTCTCGGACTGCTCCCCCACCAACGCGGCGCCGTACGTCTGTTCGGTCAGCCCTTGAGCAGTTTCCGCGAGTGGGCGCGCGTCGGCTATGTCCCACAACGCTCAGTGGCGTTGCTCGGCGGCTCCAAGGTGAAAGAGGTTGTCGCCGCTGGAAGATTGGCGCGCAGACGGCTCTTCCGGCCGCTAAGTCAAGGCGACCGCGAGGCCATACGCGGCGCAATCGCCCAGGTTGGCTTGTCGGAGCAGCTGAATGCCGACATTGCGGCACTCTCCGGCGGGCAGCAGCAGCGTGTGCTGGTTGCGCGGGCGCTTGCCGGCCAGCCAGAACTTCTGGTGTTGGACGAGCCCACGTCTGGAGTTGACCTGGAGCATCAGCAGGTACTCACGGAGGTGCTGTCCGAGTTGATGTCGGAAGGCTCCGCCGTGCTGGTGGTGTTGCACGACGTCGGCTCGCTCGGCGACCTCATTGACCGTGCTGTGGTGTTGAGTGACGGACGAGTGGCTCATGACGGCACGCTAGGTGAGCTTGGTCAGCAGCGTCGTCGTTTCGGCGGGCATGAGCATCTCGATCATGGTCGGGCCGGTGCTGATGATCATGGCGAAAATACGGATAGCTGGCTGGGGGGTGCCGTGGAACCATGATCGAAATCTTGTCCTATCCCTTCATGCAACGCGCGCTGATCGCAGCGCTGCTCACCGGTCTCATTGCGCCGGCTATCGGCACCTACGTCGTCCAGCGCCGGCTCAGCCTGCTCGGTGACGGCCTCGGCCATGTGGCCCTGGCCGGTGTCGGATTGGCCCTGCTGACCGGCGCTGCACCGATTCCGATCGCCGTAGCAGCCTGCCTCGCGGGCGCTGTTCTCGTTGAGGTGCTCCGCCAGCGTGGTAAGGCCACCGGCGACGTCGGGCTGGCCATTCTCTTCTACGGCGGTCTCGCTGCCGGCGTATTCCTCTCCGGCATCTCCGGCGTCGGCGCTGGTGGGCTCGCGCAGTACCTCTTCGGCTCCCTAACCACCGTGACGCGAGACGATCTGATGCTGGTCGGAGTGCTGGCGATTGTGATCTTGGTCATCACCCTGGGGCTGGCGCCGCAGCTGTATGCCGTAGCGACCGACGAAGAGTTCGCGCGTACGCAAGGTCTGCGGGTACGGCTCTACCACATCGCTGTCGTCTCACTCGCCGCTGTGACGGTCGCGCTGGCGATGCGCACAGTAGGGCTACTGCTGGTCAGCGCGCTCATGGTGGTGCCCGTCGCTGCGGCCCGCAACGTGGTGAGGGGTTTCACCGCGGGCCTCATCTGCGCAATCGTCATCGGCGTCACCACGGCAGTTGGCGGCGCGGTCGGTTCGTTCTACATCGACGCCGCCCCTGGTGCATTCATCGTGCTGCTGGCCATCGCGATCTTCATGCTGAGTTGGCCACTCTCATACCTGCTGCGACGCCGACGCGCCGCGGCCGTACTGCCAGAGCTGGTCGACGATGATGAGCTCATTGCTCCGCACACGATCACCGAAAGCCACCCGCACCAACATGCACCTGGTTGCGGGCATCCGGCAGTGCAGCACGGCGACCACACCGACTTCATCCACGAAGGACATCGGCATGCAGCCCATGCTGATCACTACGATGAACACTGAGCCGCCGGCCGAGGCCGCCGAGGAGCATCAAGATGACAGCTAAGCCGGCGGGTGCTCAGCGCAAGACCCGGCAGCGGGCCGCGGTCGAGGAGATTGTCTCCGATCGCCACGACTTCCGGACGGCTCAGCAGATCCACGACGATCTGCGGCATCAGGGCGAACGCATCGGGTTGGCCACGGTCTACCGAACCCTGCAACTCATGACCGAAGTAGGCGAGCTCGACGCGATCCGAACCAACGAGGGTGAGACGGCCTATCGCAGGTGCTCGACCGGCCACCACCATCATCTGGTCTGCCGCATCTGCGGTCGTACGGTCGAGGTCTCGGGCCCTGCGGTGGAGCGGTGGGCCAACGCGGTGGCCGCACAACACGGGTTTCGCGAGATCAGTCACGACCTGGAGATCTTCGGCACCTGCAACACCTGTTAGGGATGCTCCCCATGGACGACGCCGAAATGGGGGCGTTCGCCGCTTCGCACCTCGCGCGCTCCCGGCGCAGACCGTAGCGCGGCTGACCGAGCGCGCCCACAGGCGACACGTTCAGGCTGGGCACCCAGCGGTGGGACTCCCTGCGGGGGAACAACCCGGGCTGGATGAATCCGATGCTGGGCAGGCAACCTCGTGATACCTACCTGACCGCTGCCGAGGTGCTGACTCGTCTCGAACGGCTCGCCTCGCTCGCGCCGGTCCGCGAGCATACGCCGGTTATCGCGGTCGCATCGCGCGGCGACGCCTGGACCATTCGGACCGCGACCGCGCTACGACACAGGCGCAGACCTCCGGCGAATCAGGCCTCGCCTGTCAGACATTGGGCTTGTCAGACATTGGGCTTGTCAGACATTGGGTATAGCGCCCCATAGCGGCGGTCCCGCTGCGCGTATATCTCGATCGCCCGCCAAAGATCGCGGCGGTCGAAATCAGGCCACAATCGATCAAGAAACACCAGCTCCGCATACGCGCTTTGCCAGAGCAAGAAATTCGAGGTCCGCTGCTCGCCCGACGAGCGGACGAAGAGGTCGACGTCTGGGATCTCGGGCTCGTCGAGGAAGTGCCGGAATCGATCCTCGCTGAGCTTGCGCGGGTCCAGCCGTCCGTCGGCCGCCAGTTGGGCGATTCGCCGCGCGGCGTCCACGATCTCGGCCCGCCCCCCGTAATTCACACAGAACTGCAAAGTCAGCACGTCATTGTCGACGGTGCGGCGCTCGGCGTCCTCGAGCTCGGTGATCACGCTTCGCCACAGCCGTGGCGATCGGCCGGCCCAGCGCACCCGCACACCCATCGCATCCAGCTGATCCCGACGCCGCCTGATCACATCGCGGTTGAAGCCCATCAGCCAGCGAACCTCGTCGGGCGATCGGTTCCAGTTCTCAGTGGAAAAGGCGTACGCGGAGAGGTACTTCACGCCGATCTCGATGGCGCCTTCGATCACGTCGAACAGCGACGCCTCACCGCGTGCGTGGCCCTCCGTACGCGGCAGGTTGCGCGCCTTCGCCCAGCGCCCATTGCCATCCATCACGATCGCGACATGGGTCGGCAGCCGGTTCCGAGGGATTTGCGGCGGTCGTGCTCCGCTTTCGTGCGGTCGCGGGGAGATCGGCGCCGGTCGTGCCCTCCTCGCAAGCTTGGCCATGTCAGGGACAATATCGAGGTGCCGACATACCGTGACGAAGCAGTGGTTCTTCGCACGCACAAGCTCGGTGAAGCCGATCGGATCATCACCATGCTGAGCCGACACCGCGGCAAGATTCGCGGGGTCGCGAAGGGCGTACGGCGCACCACCTCGAAGTTCGGCGCTCGGCTCGAGCCGTTCTCCCACATCGATCTGCAACTCGCCGTTGGGCGCACACTCGACGTGATCACACAAGTCGAGTCGCTGGATGCCTTCGGTGAACCGCTGACCGATGACTATCCCGCCTATACGGCGGGCCAGGTCATGCTCGAGACGGCTGATCGCCTGGTGGTCGAGGAATCCGAGCCTGCGCTGCAGCAGTACCTGTTACTTGTGGGAGCCTTGCGAGCCCTCAACCAGGGCACCTCCGACGGACCTCGTCCGCCGACATTGATCTTGGACTCCTACCTGCTGCGGGCCGTGGCGGTCGCGGGCTATGCGCCCTCCTTCTCCGACTGCGCCCGCTGCGGTACAGCGGGGCCCCACCGAGCTTTCTCTCCTGCCTTGGGTGGGGCGGTCTGCGAGCGATGCCGTCCATCGGGAGCTGCACGGCCCGCTCCCGAAACCCTGACATTGCTCGGTGCGCTGCTCGAGGGCCGCTGGAGTGATACGCGCCAGGTGCTCGATCGTGTCGCACGCGAGGCGAGCGGGATGACCGCTGCCTTCGTAGCCTGGCACCTGGATCGCAACCTGAGATCCATGGCGCATGTCGAGCGCTGAGCCGAGGTGGCCGCCGCCGCATGAGTCACCGGTGTTCGTAGCCGCGTCCCAGCCGGCCGCGGTGCAGCGACCGCATCGGGTCGCGTACGTTCTGGCCGCGATTATGCCGGTGGTCTTGCTTGTGGCACTCGCCATCCCGGTCGGCGTGGCATGGACGATCGCACGACTGCGGCAGAGTCCAAGCAGCGTGACCACGCCGCCCCCATTGAATCCCAACGCAACTGAAGGAGAACCCGGCCTCGGCGATCCCTACTACCCACAGGCCGGAAACAGCGGTTACGACGTGACCAAATATCAGATCATGATCAACTGGGATCCGACGGCCCAGGCGATCAGCGGTACGGCGACGATCAGCGCACGCGCTACCCAGCAGCTCAACTCCTTCTATCTCGACCTGGCCCTGCACACCGACAAAGTCACCGTCAACGGTGTGCCCGCGGAATCCATCGCAAGAGGATTCTCCGACGTCTATGTGAAGCCAGCACAACCGATCCCGACCGGGAGCTCGTTTCAAGTAGCGATCGGCTACTCCGGCAAGCCGGGTGACATTCGGCAGGGCGACCTGCAGCCGTGGTTGTCCAGCAACGGCGAGTGGACCGCGGCCGGTGAGCCGGAGAGCGCCGCCTGGTGGTATCCCTCTAACGATCACCCGTCGGATCCAGCGCTCATGGACGTCTCGATCCGGGTGCCCGCTGGCATGGAGGCCATCAGCGTCGGCCGGCTCGAGTCGGCCGATGCTGGAAATGAACAAGACTTCACTACCTGGCACTGGATCGCCCGGCAGCCTATGGCGACCTACCTGAGCTTCGTCTCCATTGGTCAGTACGAGATGAAGCAGGGCATTGACCATGGCATGCCTTACGTCTATGCGGTATCCGAGCGGCTGTCCCCAGAGGACCGCAAGAAGGCGTTCGCCGCGCTGGCGAGCTCAGGGATGCGGATCCGCACCCTGGAGACGATGTTCGGCCCTTACCCATTTACCGAGCTCGGGGGCATCGTTCCGGTGCACCAGCTGTGGTTCGGTGGGCTGGAAACCCAGACCCGGCCGATCTACAACGCCAGGTCGATCTTGAACCCTGGATTCGAACCAAGTCTGCTCGATCATGAGCTGGCCCACATGTGGTTCGGCGACAACGTGACGGTGCGACAGTGGAACGACATTTTCATCAGCGAGGCGTATGCCTCCTGGGCCCAATGGGGAGCCAGAGAGCGGCGGGGCGGACGTAAGGCCAATGATTCTTTGAATGGCGCGTACGAGCGACTTGTCAACAACGATGACTTTTGGAAGATCACCATGATCGACCCCAGCAGAGCGCACCTCTTCGATGCGGTCTACGCGCGAGGTTCCATGACGCTCCAGGCACTTCGCAATGTGATCGGGGACGAGGCGTTTTTCAAGCTGGCCAGGGACTGGGGTCAAAATCCGGGGAGCCGCACCCTCGAGGATTGGATGGCGGCAGCGCAGTCGTACACCACAGTTGATCTTGGACCCTTCTTCCAGGCCTGGATCTACGCTCCGGCGGCCCCCGCCCGGACTGCGGAAAACGGCTTCCGATAACCGCCTTCTTGCAGACGCCCCACCTACCCTGTTCCCGCTCCACGTATAGGTGGGGCGTCGAGGGAGAGGTGGGGCGTCAGCGAAGGGGTGAGGAGAAACCCAAGCTGCAAGCGATGCGGGGGCAGCTTGGAAAGGGATCTAGCCCACTCGGTTGACGGCCGAGGTGACGGCCTTGAGCGAGGCAGTGACGATGTTTGCGTCCGTCCCTACTCCCCAGACGACTACGCCGTCCTCGCCCGCACCGACCTCGCATTCCACGTAGGCCGCCGCGAGCGCGTCACCACCGGCGGACAGCGCGTGCTCGGCGTAGTCAAGCACCCGTACCTGATGGCCGAGCGTCGAAATGGCGTCCACGAAGGCTGACACCGGGCCGTTTCCCTCCCCAGTGATCGACTGGGTTGAGCCGTTGGCCACCACCTGCGCGGTAAGGGAGGTTTGGCTGTTCTCTGACGACGTCGTCCCGACGCTCAGCAGATGCAGGGGAGCGTCAGGCTCGAGGTACTCGAACTGGAAGATCTCCCAAAGCCGGCTCGCGCTGACCTCACCGCCACCGGCGTCGGTATGCGCCTGCACCGCCTTCGAGAACTCGATCTGCAGCCGCCTCGGCAGGTCGAGATTGTGCTCAGACTTCATGATGTAGGCGACGCCGCCCTTGCCGGACTGAGAGTTTACCCGGATAACCGCCTCGTACGTCCGGCCGACATCGAAGGGATCGATGGGCAGGTAAGGAGCCTCCCAGGCGATCTCCCTCACGCTGATGCCTTGCGCCTCTGCTCGCTTCTCCAGGTCCTCCAGACCTTTCTTGATCGCATCTTGGTGGCTGCCTGAAAACGCGGTGTAGACCAGGTCGCCCGCGTAAGGGTGGCGCGGGTGGACTGGCAAGTTCGTGCAGTACTCCACGGTGCGACGGATCTCGTCGATGCGGGAGAAGTCGATCTTGGGGTCAATTCCTTGTGAGAACAGGTTCATTCCCAATGTGACCAGGTCCACGTTGCCGGTGCGCTCGCCGTGGCCGAAGAGGCAACCCTCTACCCGGTCGGCCCCCGCCATCATGGCCAGCTCGGTCGCAGCAGTTGCCGTGCCACGGTCGTTGTGCGGGTGCAGCGAGATCGCCACATGCTCGCGGTTATGCACGTGCCGACTGAACCATTCGATCTGATCGGCGTAGACATTTGGTGTAGCCATCTCAACAGTGGCCGGCAAGTTCAAGATGATCTCCCGGCCCTCCGATGGTTGCCAGACGTCCATCACCGCATTGCAGACTTCGACCGCAAACTCCATCTCGGTTCCGGTAAAGATCTCCGGCGAATACTCGTAGCCGAACTCCACGTCGCCCAGGTGTTGCTCGGCGTACTTCATGACGAGCTCGGTGCCCCGGGTGGCCATGGCGATGCATTCGGCCTTGTCGACATGAAAGACCACGCGGCGGAACAGCGGCGCTGTGGCGTTGTACATGTGGATGGTGGCGGTCTTCGCACCCACGATCGACTCGGCCGTGCGCTCGATGAGATCCTCTCGTGCCTGGGTCAGCACCGAGACAGTCACGTCGTCGGGGATCTTGTCCTGCTCGATCAGCTGCCGGACGAAGTCGAAGTCAGTCTGGCTGGCAGACGGGAACCCGATCTCGATTTCCTTGTAGCCCATCTGCACCAAGAGATCGAACATCTTGTGCTTTCGAGCAGGGGTCATCGGATCGATCAGCGCCTGATTGCCGTCACGAAGATCAGTTGACAGCCACCGCGGCGCCTTTGTGATCACACTCGATGGCCAGGTGCGATCCGGAAGGTCGATAGGAGTGAACGGCCGATAGCGGTGGAAAGGCATTGGGCTGGGCTGCTGCACCGGTACCTTTTGAGTCTTCGTACCGAACGACATCGTCGCGCGGCTGTGCGCTTCAGCAGATGGCTGCGATGAACTCGCCGAAGCGCTGGACGTGGTGGTGTCTGACATGATTCCTCGCTGTTGGATGTGGAGCGGACCGGAAGCACGTCAAACTCCGCAGCGAGGATGCCGGCCCCCTAGTGGGCCTCGCTGCGGCAGCCGAGGAGGAGCAGCGCAAAACGGCGCTGGGTGCTTGCCACGCCGTCACTGTAACACCCGGCATCAGGCGACGGCCAAACCTTGTCTCGAAAATTGCGTGGCAAGACAGGGGTCGCGTACGGCACCCTGGTCTGGTGCCCTTCGTACGCGTCAAGCCTGATGACATGACTCAGGTCACCGCAGTCGCCCGCATTGAAGATGCGGCGCGTCAAGTTGACGACCCCCAGGCATTCCCGCCGATCGCCGAGTTGCTGGCCGGACAGATGCGATACGGCTGGGACCTCGAGCCCCCGGAGCACTATCTCTACTTACCGGAGGACGCTTCCGACCCGGTCGGATGCCTTGCGGTCGAGCTTCCGACCCGAGACAACGTGCATCTGGTGTGGGCCAGCGTCGTCGTACATCCCGATCACCGCCGCCACGGGCATGGCTCGGCGATCATGAAGGAGGCGTTGCGGATTGCGCGCGCGGCAGGCCGCAGCACGATCTGGGTCGAGACGGCTGAAGATGATCAAGGGTCGCGTCGATTTGTTGAAAGATTCCGCTTCAGGTATGCCAGCCACGATGCGCGTAGGCGCCAGGTGCTAGCTGAGGTTGATCAGGCCGAAATCCAGCGGCTGTGGGAAATGGCTCAAGCGGCGGCGTCCGACTATTGTCTCGAGCGGCTACAGCCACCCATCCCTGACAAGGTCCTGAGCGAGCTTGTCGAGGTGACCGCGGCTATCAACGACGCGCCGATGGGCGAACTGACATATGAGGACGAGAAGTTTGATCTGCAGCGGCTTCGCGATCTTGAAACGGCGGCGCGGGGTCGTGGGCACCGCGTGTATCGAGTCATCGCGAGGCATCGCGCGACTGGTGAGGTCGGCGGGCACACTGTGGTGCTCACACATCCGTTGCAGCCTGACGTCGCCGGTCAGGGCGACACCGCCGTGGCACGCCACCACCGCGGGCACCGGCTCGGTATACGGGTCAAGATCGACATGATGCACTGGCTTGCCGAGGTGGAGCCTCAGGTGAAGATCATCGAGACCTGGAACAATGTCGACAACAATTTCATGATCAATGTGAACGAAGCTCTGGGATATCGGTTGTCGCGCATCTTCAACATGTACGAACTGCGGCTCGATTGATTCTGAGTTGCTCGCGCAATCGCGCTGTCATTGATTTCTCGCACCGCCCGCTGGGGTTGCCGCCGCCTGCAACGAAGAGCGAGCGGCGCGCGGACCTTCTCATCGTCGCTCAACGCGTGTCAATCCCGGCGAGGTCGCAGGACTCGAATGGTCACGAGGGAGTTAGGAGACTCAGCGGTCAGTCTCCTCTGTCAGCCATCGGCGGACGTCGTGGTTGTGCTCGCCCAGTCGCGGCGGAGCCGCGTACTGGGTCAGTGGCGTCTTGCTCAACGTGATGGGGTTGCGGGTCTGTGGTGGGGCCTCTGAGCCAACGGACACGGTGGGCTCGAGACCGAGGCGCTCGGCCAGCTCGAAAGCGTCGGCGATCGAGCCGACCTGGCCAGCCGGCACGCCCACAGAGGCGAGCCGAGTAGTCCACGCGTCGACAGTGTCGACCGCCAGTGCCGACTCCAGAACTTCCACGAGGTCGTCCCTGTTCGTCACCCGGGCACCATTGCTGGCGAACCGCACGTCGCCGGCAGTGTCCGGGATACCCAGCACGACAGTCAGTTTCCGGAACTGTTCGTCATTCCCGCAGCAGACGGCGAGATGCCCGTCCTTGGCGGCCAGGGTTTCGTAGGGAGCAATGGAGGGATGCCGGTTGCCCATGCTTAGCGGTGCCTTCCCGGTCGCAAGGTAGGCCGAGGCCTGGTTGGCCAGCGACCCGAGAAGGCTGGACAGCAAGTTGACATCTACCCGTTGCCCGGTTCCGACGGACTCTCGTGCTCGCAGCGCCGCCAGAATGCCGATGACCGCATCCTTCGCAGTGAGTACATCGACGAGCGCGACGCCGACCTTCATCGGCTCCCCCGGAGTTCCGGTGATGCTCATCAGGCCGCCAACCGCTTGGATGAGGAAGTCATACCCAGGCAGATCTTTGCCCCCTTGGCTGCCGAACCCGGTGATCGAGGCGTACACGATGCGAGGGTTCTCGGCTGCGACCTCGTCGTAGCCCAGACCCTTACGCGCCAGGCTGCCGTCGCGGTAGTTCTCCAGCAGGACGTCCGCCCGTCGTGCCAGCTCCCGTGCCAGCTGGATATCTTTCGGATCGGACAAGTCGAGCTCGACTGACTTCTTGCTTCGGTTGGCTGCCTCGAAGTAGGAGCTTGAGTTGTTCGTCCACGGGGGTCCCCATTGCCGGGTATCGTCGCCGACCCCGGGGCGCTCGACCTTGATGACCATGGCGCCGAGGTCGGCGAGCATGGTCGCGGCCAGGGGTCCGGCCAGGACCTGGCTGAAGTCGGCGACCAGCAGACCCTCGAGGGGCAGGCTCATGGCGTCGGGCCATGCGCTTGAAGCAGGCCGTTGACCCTACGCGGAAGGTTCCAGGGGTTTGCCGCCTGGAGCGCGGGTGGCAGCCACTCGTCCCTCAGCGATTGATAGGTCACCGGCCGCAGGAACCGGTCCAGCGCGGCAGCGCCCACCGACGTGGCCGACGGGGCCGAGGTTGACGGCCAAGGGCCGCCATGTTGCTGCGCCCAGGTATATGCGACACCGGTGGGCCAGTCGTTGGCGCACAACCGACCCACCTTCGGCGACAGCAATGCGAGGCACGCCGCACTATCCGGGTCGTCCCCGTCAGCTGTGAACACACTGGCGGCGAGGGAGCCCTGAAGGCGATTGACGGCAGCAGCGAGCTCCGCGATGTCGGAGTACTCGACGACGACGGCGACGGCACCGAAGCACTCCTCGAGCAGCCTGCTGCCGTCCTGCAGGACATCGATCGACGCCTCAAGGACTGCAGCCGGCGCAGACCAGCCCTCATCGGATGCCTCGACAAGCTCAAGAATGCGAGCACCGGCCAATGTCAACTCCTCGAGCCCTTGAGCTGCCGACCTTGCGATTGCTTCGGTCAGCATGAGCGGCTCCGGCAAGGCTTGCCTGAGCGCCTTGCCGATGGCGTCGACTGCCGCAGCTCCCGCTGGAGCGAATACGAGACCAGGCTTGGTGCAGAACTGACCCGAGCCCAGGGTGAAGGAGCCGACGAACCCCTCGGCGATCTCCTCCATCCGAGTGGCCGCCGCCGCCTGGGTGACCACGACAGGATTCACCGTCGACATTTCGGCGTAAACCGGAATGACCGTTCGCCGCTGGTTCGCGATGCGCCAGAGCGCGAGACCAGCTGCCTGTGAGCCTGTGAACACCAGCGCGGCGATGCGCTCCTCCCGTACGAGGGCGACGCCAGCGTCGTAACCGACCACCATCTCAAGGCTGCCATCGGGAGCCCCGATGTCGAGGAGAGCCGTCCGCGCGAGTCTTGCCAGCCGGTCGCTCAGCAGCGGATGCGCCGGATGAGACTTGACGATCACTGGACACCCTGCCGCAAGAGCAGATCCGAAGTCGTTCCCGAGCACACCGAAGGCAAAAGGGAAGTTGCTTGCGCCGAAGACCGCGACAGGGCCGAGCGGCTGCTTGACCCGCGCCAGGGCGGATGTGGTGCTGGTCGGATGATCGATCGTGACAGCGAGATAGGAGCCCTCGGCGGCTACGTCGCCGTAGAAGCGCAGCTGACCCGCCGCGCGCGATACCTCGGAAGTGAGGCGGGTGTAACCGAGCGCGGTCTCTATCTCAGCCAGTTCGACCAGTTCCGCGGTGTTCACCACCAGGGCCGCAGCGACCGCGTGCAGCCAGCTGCGCCGCTGCCGCGGTCTGGCTGCCGCCACGGCCGAGCTAGCGTCAGACGCGCGCTCGACGGCAGCCCGGACCTCGTGGGGTGACATCTCCTCGACCGTGCCGTTCGCCTGACCCGTCCTTGGGTTGTATGACGTGATGGTCACGACGCGGCCTTGATGGCGCGTTCGAGGACGTCCAGGCCATCTGACAGCAGTTCCTGGCTGATCACGAGCGGCGGCAGGAGCCGGATGACGTTGCCGGAAGTGCCACAGACCAGTATGAGGAGACCCTCGCTGTGGCATTGTGACGCGACTAGGTGGGCCGTATCGGGAGCAGGCTCACGAGTCCCGGGCTCCACGAACTCAACGGCCAGCATGGCACCACGACCGCGAACCTCGCCGACGACGGAGTCAGCTCCCGTCAAGGCGCCAAGGCGCCCTTCGGCGACAATCGCGGCGACGTTGTTCGCACCGACCTCGGTGATCACGATGTCGCGCAAGGCGGCCAGCGCCTCTTCCGCGCAATTTTCGGGGCCGCTCGGCCATCGGTAGGGGTATGGCGAGGGAGCCCGGTAGACCTCTGGAGCGAATGGACCGAAACCCTGCTTGTAGGGCACGTTCTTCGCCGTCATGGTCATCGTGAGCAGGGTGCGTCCGTGGTAGGCATGCCCGAGCACGATTGCCGCCGGGCGACCGGTCGCCGTACGAGCGATCTTGATCGCGTTCTCGACCGCTTCCGCACCGGTTGTGAACAACGCCGTCCGCTTCGGGTGATCACCCGGGGTCAGCCGGTTGAGCGCGGCGGCTACGGCGACGACTCCCTCGTACTCCGTGACCAGGAAGCACGTGTGGGTGAAGCGCTCAGCCTGCTCCGCAATGCGCCTGACCACGGCAGGCTCGGACGCACCGACGCTTGTCACAGCGATCCCAGACGCGAAGTCGATGATCTGATTGCCGTCGACATCGACCAGGATGCCGCCCCCAGCTCGCTCGATGAAGACAGGCATGGTGATGCCCAGACCGCCCGAGAGTTCAGCAACGCGCTGCGCCTGCAGCTTCTGCGACTTAGGGCCTGGGATGCTGGTGGCCAGGATGCGACGCTGCTCTGGTTGCAACATGTGATTCCTCCGT
>JBKOUS010000203.1:0-9797 GCA_046723505.1 Actinomycetota bacterium | reverse complement strand
GCGGTTGGCTCAATACCTAGGACTTCGTAGGCGTTGAGCCCTCCCAAGTGTGCGAAGTTCTTGGGCATGTCACGAACCGACGACGCGTTCCACGGCTAGACGATGGCAGGTCAGGTTCCAATGGGCATTGGCGACAGTGTTTCCGACCGGCACCTGCTGTGTGCCGACAGCGGCAGTGACGAAGTGGCGCCCCGCTAGGAAAAACATGTAGGTGTCGAGGCGGTTAGCGCGGCCCGAGTACCAGTACTCACAGCGTTGCACGGGGTCTCGGGAGCTAAAAGGTGCTTGCAGCAGCTCTTGAGCTGTCACGGGAAGGTTCCCGAGCTGCCCCGTATCTTGCGACGAGAGTCCAAGCTCACTCTTGCGCTTTGGCAGAGAAGCATCCGCCTGGGCCGCGACTCTCTGCCCGGTTCCGCTGCCTAGGCCCGGTCGGTGCTTAACTGGAATTGTCTTGTGGGAGCCTGGCACGAACTCATAGCGATTCAGCTCATAGACGGCGCGCCCCGTGGCGTCGATCCTCGGTTCCGCGATACAGAACGCCCGGGTGCCAAGGATCACGGCGCGCGGTCGATTCTCACTGGCATAGGGATCCCTCCATGCGAACCACTCGATCACATCGCCCGCCAGCTCAGTCAGTCGGCCTCGAATCTTCACCGACATGGATGCCCAGCTCTGATCACGCGATGGATAACGGTCGTCCAGCGGTAAACCTGATCCCTGGTACGCCTGTGGACGGGGTCCGTCACGTCGACTTGACCGGACGGGCTCGCCCGACGGGGTCCGCGATGTGGGGACAGAGTCGCCGGGCTGAGGAATGAGTCCTCCCGAAGGGACACCTTCCTGACTCATCGCATCTTTCTACTACATAGCTGACCCGCGTGAAATAGCAGCAGCAGGGCTCAGATCTCGTCCGTTGCTGCCGTCGCGGCGACTACAGCGAACGAGTCACGATTTCGGTGACTTCTGCGTCAGTCAGCTCAATCGGGTTCCCTCGCATGCTGCTGGCGTTCTGTGCGGCAGTCACCACCGCCGGAATCTCGTCCTCGCTGAGCCGGTAGCTGGCCAGCCCAGGGATGGACAGCGCGGCTGTTAGCTCTTGCAGCCAGACGATTGCGTTCTCAGGGGTTGCGTCCGGCTGCCGGGTGAGCAAGCTGGCCACCTCGGCCATCCGCAGTAGCTCTGGATGTTCAGGGGCTCGATCACGCAGCGCCTGCAGGTTGACCTCAATAGCCGCGGCGAGCACGGCGGCGCAGACCGCACCGTGCGGCGCCGAGAGCCGAGCACCCGCCGCGGCCGCAATGCCATGGACCGCGCCCAGCCCGGAGTTGGCCAGGCACATGCCCCCGAACAGGCTGGCGAGCGCCAGGTCTTCGCGTACCGCCGCATCCTCCATGCCTTCCTGGTACGCCCGGCGCAATGATCGAGCGGACCGGCCTATGCCGTCCCGAGCCAAGGCATCGCTGAACGGGTTGGCGCGCTGCGACAGGAGTGGCTCGATGAGCTGGGACAGCGCATCCATGCCACTGGCCGCAATAGTGGGACTAGGCAGACCGACCAGCAGGTCGGGGTCGACCACGGCTACCTTCGGCAGCATCAGCGGGCTTCTGAGGCTCGCCTTGACTCCGCCACCAGACAGTACCGAGTTGCGAGTCACTTCCGACCCTGTTCCGGCGGTGGTCGGCACAGCGACGCAGGGCAGGCCGGGCCTCTCAATCGGGTGGCCGGCACCGATGACCTCCAGGTGTTCCAGAGGGTCGGTTCCCGAGGTTGCCAGCACTGCGGCAGCTTTGGCGACATCGATCGCACTACCGCCGCCGAATCCTAGGACGGCATCGCAGGCCGCATCGGCCAGCAGCGCCAAAGCGGCGCGCACCCGCTCGATAGATGGCTCGGTCGCGACTCCGAATGTGATGCTCGAGATGCCGGCTTCGGCCAGCGCTGACCGCATGGCATCGGCTCGGGATGTGGTGCGGCCAGTGATCACCAGGACACGGCTGGCTCCGAGCCCGGCAAGTGCCCCCGGCACTTCGCTGACCCTGCCAGCCCCGAACCGAACGTCGGCCGGAACTGCCAGATCGAAGCGAACCACGGTGACTACCAGTCCGAGTCGCCAGGAGATGTATTGACGTAGCGGGTGGCCTCGCGAGGTCTAGCCATCATCGGCGCCACCGTGTCGCGCCACCGCTGGTAATGCGCCGTGTCCTTGTGCGCCGCGGCAGCGGCCTCGTCGCGGTAGATCTCGACCAGGACAACGTGAGTGGGATCAGCGCGGTCGCTCAGCACATCGAACCGTACGATGCCCGGCTCGTCTCGACTGGCAACGGCGTTCTCCTGAGTGGCGGCCAGGAAAGCGTCCAGCTGATCAGGCATGGCCGCAATGTCGACATGAACAATAAGCAGGGTGTTCGGCACGAGCCGACCCTATTCGATTTGGGATCGGGTCACGAGGCCGAAGGATGCCCGACGACGAGGATCATCTGTGGCGCCAAGGTCAAAGCCGGAGATCGCCAATGTGCGGCGCGATCTCGTCAGCGGCCGCCCGGCCGTACGCATCCTCGAAGCGAGTCAGAAATCTATCGCCGAAACGATATTCCTGGGTGCCGACGACCTCGATCGCATAGCTCGCTAACAGCGAGCCGAGCTGCGCGCAGCGCTCCGGCGAAACGTCCCAGGCGAGTCCAGCAAGGAATCCAGCGCGGTAGGCGTCGCCTACTCCGGTCGGGTCGACGCGCGCTACCTCCCGCGCGATGGGTACGTCCAGCTGCGGCTCACCCGCGATCTCGATACTGGACCCCTTGGCGCCCCGAGTAATCACGCGGACAGTGACCCGGTCCAGGATTTCCTGATGCGACCAGCCAGTCTTCTGCGTGATCAGGGCGTCCTCGTAGTCGTTGGAGAACAGGTACGTCGCCCCATCGATCAGCCGTTTGATCTGCGAACCATCCAGCCAGGCCAATTGCTGAGAAGGGTCAGCAACGAAGTTGAATCGACGGATGCGGCACTCATCGGTGTGCCGCAGCATCGCCTCCGGATCGTTCGGAGATATCACGACGAGATCGAGGCCACCCGCCCGCTCGGCGATCGGCTGCAGCTCGATCTGGCGCGCCTCGGCCATCGCGCCGGTGTAGAAGGAGCCGATCTGGGCATTGACCGAGTCGGTCGTACAGATGAACCGAGCGGTGTGCTGGGTTTCTGAGACCCGTACGGCCCAGGTCTGCACCCCATGGCGCTCCAGCCATGCGCGATAGTCGGCGAAGTCCTCGCCGACCGATCCAACCAGAAGCGGGTCCAATCCAAGCGCGGCGAGTCCAAAGCAGATATTGGGCGCGATTCCGCCGCGCCGAATCTGGAGATCCTCAACCAGGAATGACAGCGACACCCGGTCCAGCCGCTCGGTGAGAAGCGATTCCGAGAACTGGCCAGAGAACCTCATCAGGTGGTCCATGGCGATTGAACCGGTTACGGCGATGCGCACGGGCCGAGGGTAACGGCTGCCGCGCCGCGACGCTACCGTGTCGGAGAATCCGAACACTGGGGTCTCGATTCCGCGCTTGCTATATGGGCTCCGGGATATTGCAAGCTCTGGAGCGCGACCAACCATTTCATCTGCATCAGGCGGTGGAATTGATGTGCCGGCTTGGAATGAGTGCGCCGGCTCGTCACGTCCGTGGCCGGCTGAAACGGACCCGAATGGCTCGATAGACGATTCCGACCGCGAAGACCACAGTTCCACCGAGCACTGCGCGCACCGGCAACGTCATTACCAGAGTCCCGCAGCCAACGATCCCGATGAGCTGCAGGATGCGGGGGAATCGACGTCGCTCGGGGGATTGCGTGTACGCAGCCGCGTTGGCGATCAGGTAGTAGAGCAAAACCCCGAACGACGAGAAGCCGATCGCGCTCGTCAGGTCCGCCAGCAAGATCAGGACACATACCAGTCCAGCCACGGTGACCTCGGCATGGTGCGGCACCTGGTGACGTTCATGTACGGCGGCCAACCAGTCCGGAAGATCATCGTGGCGCGCCATTGCCAGCGTGGTTCTGCTCACGCCAGCGATCAACGCGAGGAGCGCACCGAGCGCCGCGGCGGCGGCCCCCAGCCGAACCGGCAGGCTTGCCCACACCCAACCAACCGCATCCACAGCCGCTGCCAGTGGTGCCGGGCTGGCTGCTACTCCCGCCGGCCCGAGAACAATCAGGATCGAAGCGCCCACGACCAGATAGATCGACACGGTGATCGTGAGAGCGGTCAAGATCGCGCGGGGAATGGTGCGTTCCGGGTCGCGGACCTCTTCGCCCATGGTTGCGATCCGGGCGTAACCGGCGAACGCGAAGAACAGCAGGCCAGCCGACTGCAAGGTGCCGTACCAGCCGCCGGCCAGCAGGTCCCAGGACTGAACTTCTGTCGTACTCGACCCGCTGAGCGAGGCAACAACGACCAGCGTCAATGTGGCAAGCACGACCGCCACGATGATCTTGGTCAGTGCTGCGGTCCGAGTGATGCCGTAGTAGTTGACAGTCGCCAAGATGATCACTGCCGCGATCGCGACCGGCCGCTGCCATGGTCCTGGCGCCACATACGCGGCGAAGGTCAGCGCCATCGCCGCGCAACTTGCGATCTTCCCGATGACAAATCCCCAGCCGGCGATAAAACCCCACCACGGACCCAGCCGCTCACGACCGTAGATGTAGGTGCCGCCCGAGGTCGGATACTCGGCGGCCAGCTGGGCCGAGGCGGTGGCGTTGCAATACGCCACCAGCGCGGCCACGGCGAGTCCGATCAGCAACCCCGCACCTGCCACGCCTGCAGCGGGGGAGAAGGCGGCGAACACCCCCGCGCCGAGCATCGAACCCAGCCCGATGATCACCGCATCGAAGGTGCCGAGCCGACGCGCCAGTCCGGGCTGCGTCACGGCGGCGACATTACGATTTGCCGTCTCCCTCAAAACCCGTTGGGGTAGACGACCGACTTGAGGCTCGACGGATCTTTGTCGCTCTCCAGCGCCTCGTCTGCGCGCTCCAGGGCAAATTTGCCCGTGACCAGAGAGTCGAGCTCGACCGCGCCGCTGGCTACCAGATGTATGGCGGCGGGCCAGGTATCGGTGTAGCGGAAGATGCCGGTCACGGTGATCTCGAAGTTCTGGATGTGCTCGACGGGCAAGGTCATCTCCGACGAACCGAGACCCACTAGAACGGCTGTCCCGGCCGGACGAACCGCCTTGATACCAGCCATCACTGCCTGCGGTGCCCCGCTGGCGTCCACGAAGGCGTCGACGTCCAGGCCTGCCGTGGCGACGTCGGTCTCGCGAGGATCGATAACGCGGGTGGCGCCGTAGCGCAATGCCCGCTCCCGGCGCTCGGGTACCGGGTCCGTGACGATGATCTCCGACGCGCCGAAGGCACGTGCGGTCTGAGCAGAGAGGATCCCGATCGGTCCAGCGCCGGCGATGAGGATGCTCGATCCAGGGGTGACGCCTGCCTTGCGCATCGTTGTTACCGCTACCGACAAAGGCTCCAGCAGCGCGGCCGCTTCGTTCGACATGGAGTCCGGTACGCGGTGGGCGAACTCGGTTCGGATCACGCAGTACTGCGCGAACGCGCCATCGACAGGCGGCGTGGCGTAGAACTCCATATTGGGGCAGAGGTTGTAGTGGCCGGCTCGGCACTCTCGGCACCGTCGGCAGTTCTTCTGTGGCTCGATGGCCACACGTTCACCGATCCTGGTCTCCGGTACTTCGGCGCCGACGGCGACGATCCGGCCCGAAAGCTCATGCCCGAGGATGAGGGGACTTTCGACGACGAAGTCGCCGATCCGCCCGTGCCGGTAATAGTGAGTGTCTGAGCCACAAACCCCGACGGCGGCAACTTCAACAAGCACTTCGTCGCTGGCCATCGGAGGTGTCGGCACCCGCTCGATGTTGAGCGTTAGCGGCGCAGTGAGCACGCTGGCGCGCATCTGCTCCGGGATCGTGGTTGGGGCGGCGGTGTGGGTCATGGTAGTTGGTCCCTCTCTCGCTGTTTCCCACATTGTCGGTAGACGGCATGAGGCCTGGCTAGGTCTTGCGCTGTCCTGATCAACGGATGGTGTAGCCGCCATCGACCAGCAAGTCGACGCCGTTGATCATTTTCGCGGCGTCGCTGGCTAGGAACACTGCAGCAGCAGCGATCTCCTCGGGTTCAGCGAATCTCTGTGTGGGAATTTGCGCCTTCAGTGCCTCACCCTCCGGGTTGTCCCAAAGCTCCTTGGCGAGCGCCGTCATCACTACCGTCGGGCTGATGGTGTTGGCTGTGACTCCGCGTCCAGCCCACTCCAGAGCAAGCACCTTGGTTAGGCCAACTAGGCCGAACTTGGATGCGCAGTAAGCCAGGTGGCCGGGCAGTGCGATCGTCGCGGCCTGGGAGGCGAGGCTGATCACGGTGCCGCTGCCCTGGGCGAGCATGATGCGCCCTACCTGCTGGCTGACCAGAAATGCGCCTCGTAGGTTGACGGCCATGGTGAGATCCCAGGTCTCGACCGTGAGGTCCTCTGCGGGGCCCACCACAGCAAGCCCGGCGCTGTTGACCAGCACATCAATGTGGCTGAACCGTGCGCTCACCGAGCGGATCGCATCGATGACGGACCGCTCGATCGTTACGTCGCAACCGAAGGCCGCCGCTGCGCTGCCCTCGTTGACCTTGCGCTGAGCGGCCTCCAACGCCTTGTCGAGTACGACCACGGTGGCGCCTTTGGCGGCGTACGCATCCACGATCGCCGAACCGATTCCGGAGGCGCCGCCGGTCACAACAGCAACTTTGTCGGCGAGAGAGAAGTCATAACCGACTCGCACTGTCATGTCGGCGCCTTTCTTTGAGACCGTTGTCGGGTGCTCAATGTATTGCGCCGGCTCGCGACCCGGGTTAGCGGCTGGAGTAACCGCCGTCAACGGGCAGCGACACCCCAGTGATCATGGCGGCGGCATCGCTGAGCAGGAAAACAATGGGAGCCGCGATCTCGGCCTCGGTCGCCCAACGTCCCAGCGGCATCTGCTCCAGGAACGGTCCGCCAATGTCGTCGCGACCCCAGTACCAGGCTGACATTGGCGTCATGACCACAGTGGGATTGACCGCGTTGACGCGAATGTTGTATTTGCCCAGTTCCAGAGCGGACACCCGGGTGATGCTGTCGAGGGCAGCTTTGGAGGCCCCATACGAAATGTGCCCCGGCAGCGCCACCAGGCTCGCCTGACTTGAGACATTGACGATCGACCCACCTCCGACCTACCGAATCATCGACCGTGACGTGTATTTGGTGACGAGCAGGGGGCCACGGGTGTTGATGGCGATCACCTTGTCGAAGGCCGCGATGTCGGTGTCCATGGGAGTGGCGATCTCGCCCCCGAATCCGCCGCAATTGACCACCCCATAAACGTCGACCCCGTCCAGGGCGTTGCGAACGCTGTCTTCCGATGCCAGGTCGAACGGCAGTGTACGCACGCTCATCTCTTGTGCGAGGGCGGTCAAGGCCTCCTCAGACCGTCCGCTTGCGATGACGTCGGCACCGGCGCTTACGAGCTGACGGACCGTCTCGCTGCCGATGCCACCTGTGGCACCCGTCACCAGCACCGGTCTGTGGTTGAAGTCAGCTATCGGCGCAGTCATTACGTGACAGGCTCCTTCGCGCTGCGCATGGTCGCCGGATCTCCCTCTACCAACGCCGGGGCCGGCGCGCGAGGCTGCGAACCGGGTTGGACCGGCGATCGGTCGTTGCGGGGTCATACATGGCAACTCCCAAGGGTCTAGCCGGGCGGCCGCGGCCGTCGTGACGCAACCTGCCTGGTCTGAATGCTACGGATCCTCGATAGATGTGTAGCAGCCGCGAAGGCTTGAGATCGTAAGAGTGGCAGCCGTAGGGCAGCCCGAGTTCACCGCCAAGCGAAGGGAACAGCCATGATCCTGCCCAGCTTTCGCCTCGACGACCAGACCGCGCTTGTGACGGGCGCCGCTAGCGGTATCGGCCGCGGCATCGCTCTCGGACTGGCCGCCGCTGGTGCCAATGTCGCGTGCTTCGACCTCCCCGAATCAGCTCTGGACGAGGTCTGCGGCGAAATCAGAGCGGCTGGGCGGCGAGCTATCGCCGTACCGGGAGACGTCATGGATGCCGACATGCTGGCCGACGCGGTCCGGGACGCGGAAAGTGAATTCGGCCCGTTGGGCCTGGCCGTGAACAGCGCAGGAATCGCCAACGCCGCCCCAGCCGAAGAGATGCCCCTGGGCCAGTGGCAGCGAGTGATCGATATCAACGTGACAGGAGTGTTCCTCTCCTGCCAGGCCGAGAGTCGGACCATGCTCGAGCACGGCCGAGGCGCAATCGTGAACATCGCGTCGATGTCCGGATCCATCGTCAACCGCGGACTGCTCCAGGCCCACTACAACGCCTCCAAGGCAGCTGTGGTTCACCTCAGCCGAAGTCTCGCTATGGAATGGGCCCACCGCGGCATCCGGGTGAACTCGATCAGTCCCGGCTACACGGCCACACCTATGAATCTGCGACCCGAGGTTGCTGAACAGGTCACCAAGTTCGAGGCCGATACGCCGCTGGGCAGGATGGCGACCGTCGACGAATTGGTCGGACCGGCCATCTTCCTGCTCAGTGACGCAGCCAGCTTCTGCACCGGAGTAGACCTGCTGGTCGATGGCGGATTCACCTGCTGGTGAACCGTCAGGGCCGAGACGAGTGGGTCAACCGTCGGCCAGCCGCCCCCCGCCGCACCGCGCAGCCGCTTGCCTTCCTTATCTTCCGGTCGCGAGCATCGCGGCGTACCCGCTCCCGGTTCGCCAGGTATTGCGCAGTGACAGTTCACTGAGGCGCCATCCCCGATTGGTGCGTACCAGGAGAGCGTGGAGTACCCCGCCGGCAAGGAAGTGGGTTTGTAGCGTATTGGGATCTCGTTCCTGGTCGGCCCACAGGTGCATGGCGATCAGGTTGGCCCGGAGCTTGGCGCTGTCGCCGTCGAGGTCGATGACGTGGTCGGAGCTGACGTGGTGGGTTGCCCTGAAGCGGGCGAAGCTCTCGCTCTGCCCGGCGGCGATAGCCTCAGGTCCGACAAGTGACGGGCCGTTGGGCCGCGTCAGGCAGCCACTAGCGGTGAACACCGCCTCCATAGTCGCGCGGTCGAGGCGCTTGTCGTCGATCGCGCTGAAGTAGCGGCCAATGAGGCTGGTGATCTCGGCACGGTCGGCCAGCTCTGAGACAAGGGGCGTCATGACTGGCCCTTCGTGCTGCCGCTGGCAGCGTGCGGAACCATCTTGCGGCGCTGCTGTGTCAGGCGTTGCTGCTCCTGGCGGCTCAGTGCGTTCCATGCGTCTTCCCTCTTCTGGCTGAGTGCGGCGAAGTCCTCGTCGCGCAGTTCGCGTACCTGCCGTTGCAGCTCTTCCTTGAGTTCTGCGAACTGCTCTGGGGTCATCGGCTCGTTCATTGCAACGGTCTCCTCGATGAGTTGCAGGAGCTGCTGGGTGGAAGGTTCGGCGTTTCGGCCCAGTTTGTTCAGCACGTCCAGTAGCCGCGCCCGCAGCTCGGAGGCCTTGCGGATGCGCTCTTCCACGACGTCGAGCTGACGGCGGAGCAGGCCGGTCGGGTCGGGCTCGCCGTCCAGGAGCGTCCCGATCTCCTCCAGCGAGATGCCCAGGCTGCGCAGCGCGACGATGCGGTGGAGGCGCCGGACGTCGCCGCTGGTGTAGCAGCGATGCCCGCCCTCGGTCCGCGACAGCGGCGACAGCAGGCCGAGCTGATCGTAGTGGTGCAGCGTCCGGACTGTGAG
>JBKOUS010000236.1:0-5932 GCA_046723505.1 Actinomycetota bacterium | reverse complement strand
GCGTCGATCGCCACCACCAATCTGTACCTTCACCACCTTGGCACTGCATCCGACCGCGCCGGACTGGCGAGGCTCAACCAGTCGGCGGGGTGCATACGGGGTGCACAAGGGGACCCGGCGGCAGAATCACAGGAGCCTGAGCCAGCAGCGGATCTGTCGTCTGAGCTAGTCAGACCTGCTTTCGAGATGAGTGGAGCTAAGGGGACTCGAACCCCTGACCTTCTCGTTGCGAACGAGACGCGCTACCGACTGCGCCATAGCCCCGCGGATCGGGGTTGGCCGATCAGCACGCAGACTTTATCACCGTCAGGCTGAGGCTACCTGGCGCGCTTCGCCGCCCTCGTCCGCTGAAGGTGCCTCAGCTGCGGAGCCTGGCGCGTCCGCTGTGACCGGCCCCTCGTGCCGTGCCGGGGTCAACACCCCGGGACCTGACAGGTCGATGGTGCGAACCGTCCGTGGTGCCAACGGCTTCGAAACATAGGTCGGCAGAGTGATCGGAATCGGATCCCACAGGATTCCAGGGCTTGCCGCCGATTTGGCCCTGCCACTCGCGGAATGCGCATCCGCGCCGCTCGTAGCGAAGTCCTTCCGGCTGAGAAATATGGTCGACTCGTGACTGCCATGGCGAATGTCGCGATAGCGAGCGTCAAGCCCTTTCAGCATGATGCGAACGCTGATCCGAGCGACGACGATGAAGATCAACAGCAGCCCGCCAGGGATGGCGGTACTCCACCACGGGAGGAGCTGGGCTCCACACAAGCCAATTACGGCACTCAGCGCCACCAGCAGACCGAGCAGCACGCGGCGCCGCCTCGCTGCGGCAAGTCGTTCGAGCCGGCGAAGATCCTTTACCGCCGCCCGCCGAGTCTGCGGTGTGGACACCTCGAAGGACGCGATCTCTTCTAGGTCCTGATCAAGAAGTGGAGCGGTGCCATGGCGGACGATGCGCATCGAGTCAGAGAAGCGATCCGATGGATCGGAATCCTCCAGCAGCTCCTCGTCGCCATCGCGCCCACGTACAAAGTGCGGGACGAGATACGCCAGCCACGCGATGGCAATGGCAGCAAAAATTACGCCGGTCGTCCCCACACCCAGACGGTACGGGGCGAACCGCGTCCTTCAGGCGATCTTGAGCGGTGTGTCGCAAGAAACGGATGTGACGGATGTGCATACCGGCGGTTGGGCCCATTGACACAAATGATCTTGTTCGATCACCGTTGGCGGAGGTTCTCCCACCGCTGCAGAAGTCCCTCCGGAACCTCCTCAGCGTTCAGTGCGAAGACCAAGTGATCCCGCCAGTCACCGTCGATGTGCAAATAGCGAGGACGGAGCCCCTCGGGCCGGAAGCCAAGCTTGGCCACCACCCGGAGGCTCTTAGTGTTCTCGGGCCTGATCGCGATCTCGATCCGATGCAATGACATGACCCGGAAGCAGTAGTCGACAGCCAGCGCTACGGCCGTCGGGATGATCCCGCGTCCGGCCAATCGCTGGTCGATCCAATAGCCAATCTGGCCCCAGGACGCCGAGCCGCCCACGATCCCGCTTACCGTCAGCTGGCCCGCCAGTCGCGGTTTGGAGCGGTTCGACTCCTCCTCGTAGAACACCAGCCACGGCAGCATTCGTCCCTCGCGGGCCTGACGGCTTACCGAACGGACCAGTCCGGCGTAGGTCGATGGCCCGATCGGTGAGCCAGGAGGAAGGGTTGCCTCCCAGGGCCGCAACCAACTCGTATTTTCGCGGCGTACGCGCTCCCAGGCCGCCCGGTCCCGATGACGCAACGGGGCGAGGATGACCGGGCCATGTCGCAAAGTCACCGGCCAGTGGTGACGGCCGCCGCCGAGCCCAGTCAGTCCCTGTGACGGCTGCTCCGCGCCGGCCATGTCAGTGGTCCCCACCTCGCAGCTGGCTGACCGCGTGCCTCAGCACCGGCGCTAGCACCGCCATCCCGTCCCGAGCGCCGCCGCTCGATCCGGGCAGATTGACGATCAAGGTGCGATCCGCGACGCCGACTACGCCCCGGCTCAGCACCGCTGCCGGCACACCATGATCAGCACCATACCGAGCGATTGCCGCCGCGAGCTGTGGCACCTCCCGCTCGACCACCCCCCTCGTCTGCTCTGGCGTATGGTCGCGAGGATTCAGCCCTGTGCCCCCGGTGGTGATCACCACCGCATGGCCGGCCGCAACAGCATCACGCAGGGTAGCGCCAACCGCGTCCCCGTCGGGCACCACGACTGGACCCGCCACCGCGAAGCCAAGATCATCAAGAGCAGACACGATGATTGGCCCCGACTTGTCCGGGTAGACACCTGCAGCTGCACGAGTTGAGATAGTGACCACGAGTGCGCTGTCGATCATGAATCGTCCTCGCGAGACCAGTCGCCGCGACGCCCCCCGGACTTGGTGAGCACGCGTACCTCGCTGATCACCGCAGCCCGATCGATGGCCTTGATCATGTCGATCACCGCGAGTCCGGCGACAGCGACAGCGGTCAGCGCCTCCATTTCCACGCCGGTCCGATCCGTCGTCTTGACCGTCGCAGTGATCTCCACGCCCTCATCCATCAATTCCGCCGCGACCTCGACACCACTGATGAACAGAGGATGACAGAGGGGGATGAGATCGGGGGTCTTCTTTGCCGCTTGTATGCCCGCAATTCTGGCCACCGCCAGCGCATCCCCTTTGGGCACAGTGCCGTCTCGAAGCGCTGCGACACACTGAGGGCTGAGTAACACCCGCCCTGAAGCTGTTGCCGAACGAGCAGTCACGGCCTTGCCGGAAATGTCGACCATCCGGGCGTCACCTGTGGCGCCGAGATGCGGAAAACGACTCTCGCTCACGGCTATCCCTGAGTCATCCGGACGACTCGTCAAGCAGCCACACATCGACGTCGAGCCCAGCGGCTACGAACTCAACGTCTTCAGGCAAGAGCACCAGCGCATTCGAGCGGGCAAGATCGGCGAGCAGGTGCGAGCCGTGTCCACCTGCGAGTTCGACCTGTCGACCACCCCAGCGATCTACAGTGACGATGCCGCGGGCTAGCTGCAGGCGACCTGAAATTGATTTGATGTCGTGCGCTGCTTGACACTTCACTACGGTCCGCACGTATGGCCGCGCACCCATGAGTTTGCGGATCACCGGGCGTACGAACGCTTCAAAGGAAACGAATGCGCTCACCGGATTGCCAGGGAGCATGATCATTGGGACTCGGTCATAACCGATCAATCCGAAGCCCTGCGGCTTGCCCGGCTGCATGGCGACCTGCGAAAAGTCACACGGACCCATCTCCGGCATCACGGCTTTCACAATGTCGAAGTCGCCTTGACTCACGCCACCCGTGGTCAAGATCAGGTCGGCACGCAGCAGTTGATCAGCAATCAGCGTCTTGAGCTCGTCGCGATCATCACTCACTCTCCCGACCCGAAAGACCTGGACGCCGGTGGCTTTGGCGGCAGCCGCGAGCAGGTAGGAGTTCGAGTCGAAGATCTGCTGCTCATTGTCGAGCATGTGGCCTGGCTCGACGAGCTCCGATCCCGTGGAGATCACTACCACACGCGGTCGCGGCCGCACCATCACCTTGTCCAGACCGATGCCCGCGAGCACCCCAATATCGCGCGGGCCGAGCCGATCGCCGGTCTTGATCAACCGAGTCCCCGCCTTGATGTCCTCGCCAATCCGACGAATGTGCTGACCTACTGCGCTAGGCGCAAAGACCTTGACGTCAGTCTCGCCACGATTGGTGTCCTCATATGGAACGATCGTGTCCGCGTCGAGGGGCACCGGCGCCCCGGTCATGATCTTCATCGCGGTCCCGGGAGACAGCCGATGCGTCGCGGCTTTGCCTGCAGCGATCTCACCGACGACCGGCAGGCTGAGCGGCGCCTCCTGGCTGGCTTCGGCTACATCCTCGGCACGTACGGCATAGCCGTCCATTGCTGAATTGTCGAATCGCGGTAGGTCGATTGTGGAGATGATGTCTTCGCAGATATTCAGGCCGACGGCGTCGAGAATCTGCTGGCGGAACGGCCTCAGTGGGTTCACGCAGCTGAGCAGATACTGGCGGTGAGCTGGCATCGATCGGAGCTGGCCACGATCCGGCTCCGGCGGCCCGGGCAGCGGCTCGAACTCCTGCGCGCCATGCTGCGATTCGTGGACTCTCTTGCGGGTGAACAACGGCATGCTCCAAACAGTAATGCGGCCCAGATGCGATGGCTGGGACGTCGGGCGGGGTCAGCCCGTCAGGTACGCCAAAAGATGATCATGCGCCAAGACACGCTGACGCGGGGGCAGGCGTTTGCGCCGTCAGCGCGACTAGGCTGGGTCCGTGCCAACCCAGCCAGATCATGCCGTCGACCGCACGGCGATGGCGGCGATCGATGCCGCCGCAATCGCTGGGGCAAAGCAAACCCTCCGGAAAGCCATCGTGTTCCGCCGTGACGCGCGCACCAGCAAGCAGCGCGACCATGACGACGAGTCGCGGATGATGATGATCGAGTCCTCTTTGGAGGACCGGATTCCGGATACCGTGGCGGCGTATCTTTCCACCGGCTCAGAGCCGGGCACTCTTCAGCTGGTCGCCTGGCTGGCGGCAAACTCGGTCCGGGTATTGCTGCCCGTGCTCTCCCACCCGATTGGCGGCCGCCTTGACAAGCCCGCATGGGCGCCATACGAGGGACCAGACGCATTGCGTGTTGGGGCGTACTCAATCTTGGAACCGACAGGCGAGCCAGTGCCGAGCGAGCAGCTTCCCGAGGCAGAGTTGATCATCTGCCCCGGACTTGCCGCGAACCTCCACGGCGACCGTCTGGGACGCGGCGGTGGCTGGTACGACCGGGCTCTGCGCCACGCCTCTCAAAGTGCCCCGATTTGGGTATTGCTCAATGACGACGAGGTGCTGAAAACGATTCCCGTGCATGCCTGGGACCATCGAGTCGACGTCATCGTCACACCGACCCGCATGATCACCTGCGAGCCGTCGGTCCTCTGCAACTTGTGAGTTCGGAGCGTCAGCGTACCGAGAAGCCCAACTCGCCGCGCGGGGCCTCGTCGATAACCTCCAGCTTGGTTACGTGCGCCTGATATGGGCCTCGGCGAGCCCAGTCGACCATTGCCTGCACGTCGGAAGGCTCGCCCTCGAATACCGCCTCAACCGCGCCGTCCTCACGGTTGGTAACCCAACCGGACACCTGACGCGTCGACGCTTGACGTCGGCAGGTGTCGCGGAAGAACACCCCCTGCACGCGTCCATGGGCCACCACCCGGCGACGGATCACGGCACCAGTCTGGATCATTCGCCGCCGGGCACTACGCCAAGTGGTCACCGACGACATGAAGATGGGCGATCTCATTGCCCTTTCTGACCACTTTCGCCAAAGCGCTGCCACACCTAGATCCTTCGCACGGCCAATGTGATCTTTTGGTTGGCGCCGACCGTTGCGGTCGTGCCGTCCAGATGCTCCAGCAGATCGAGTTGCGTACTGAGAGTCTCCGCCTTGATCAGGTCTGCGTACGTCTCGACCGCGGCTCGTACGACCTCGTCTCCAGCAAGCTGCAAGCTGATTCGGTCACTGACAGCCAGCTCAGTGTCCCGCCGTGCCTGCTGCACCGCGCGGACCACCTCACGGGCGAGACCCTCCGTTGCCAGCTCCGGCGTCACGTTCGTGTTCAAGATCACGAACCCATCACGGGGAAGCATCGCAACAGCCTTCTGGTCCCTGGGATCAGCGTCGGCCAGCACCGTATGAAGGGTGTACTCCCCTGCCTGCAAGGCGATTCCATCAGCTGTCACAGTGCCGTCATCGGCAACAAACCAGTCGCCGGCCTTGCTCGCCTTGATCGTGGCCTGGACGTCCTTGCCTAGGCGAGGTCCGGCAGCCCGGGCGTTGACCTGCAGCACCTGGGTGACTCCGTATTCGGCCTCCAGGGCCTCCAG
>JBKOUS010000012.1:0-6058 GCA_046723505.1 Actinomycetota bacterium | reverse complement strand
GTGCTGGGAATCCGCCCGGAGAACTTCGAGATGGGCGACGACCCACAGGGTACCGAGGGCATCGGCATCGACGTCGGCGTCGTTGAGGAACTGGGCGCCGACGCGTTCATCTACGGCACCCTGACGGGTATCGCCGAGGATGAGTTGATCACCGCTCAGCAGATCGTCGCCCGGATCCACGGGCGTACACCGCCGCGTCGTGGCGAGACCGTTCGGCTGCAGGTCGATCCGGCCCACGTGCACGTGTTTTCCAAGGCGAGCGGCGACCGCCTCTCTCCTGAGCTGCATAGCATCGGCGACGATTATCCGAGATGACCTGATCAGAACAATCGGCCTCCCGCACCGTGCGGGAGGCCGATTGCTTGATGTCAGGATTGGCTCATGCCCAGATTCCTCGCGGCACGGCCCAACACCGAGTTGATAACTCTCCCCTGGGATGCTCCCCTGGCCGAGTGGCCCGAGGAAAACCTGGTGGCATTACCGCGCGGCATCTCCCGGCACGTCGTTCGTTTCGTCCGCGTGGGCGGTGATGTCTACGCAATGAAGGAGGTGATAGAACACCTCGCACTGCATGAGTACGAGCTGCTGCGTGACCTCGCCCGCCTGGACACCCCATCAGTCGAGGCGGTGGGCGTGGTCACCGCCCGGCGCGACCGTAAGGGCGAGCCGCTTGATCCGATCTTGATCACCCGGCATCTGCAATTCTCGCTACCCTATCGTTCGCTCTTCAACCGCGGCGTACGGCAGGACACCGTCAATCGGCTGGTCGACGCCATGGTCGTGCTGTTGGCACGGCTGCATCTCATCGGGTTCTTGTGGGGCGACGTATCGCTGTCCAACACCTTGTTCCGGCGCGACGCCGGGGCGTTCGCGGCATACCTGGTCGACGCCGAGACCAGCGAGCTGCATGACACGCTTACAACAGGTCAGCGCGAGCATGACCTGACCATCGCGCGAACCAACTTGTACGGGGAATTCTGCGATCTGGAGGCTGGCGGCCTTTTGGATGAGGCCTTGGATCCGCTCGTTCTGGTGGAGACGATCGAGAGCCGCTACCGCGAGCTGTGGGACGAACTGACCGGCGTTGAAGAGTTCAACACCGGCGAGATGCATCGCATCGAGAGCCGGGTCCGACAGCTCAACGCACTCGGCTTCGATGTTGCTGAGCTGGACATTGTGACCGACTTCCCCGGCTCAACCATCCGAATCCAACCCAAGGTCGTGGATGCTGGGCACCATTCGCGCAGATTGATTCGGCTCACCGGGATGGATACGGAGGAGAACCAGGCCCGGCGACTACTGAATGATCTCGACTACTACCGTGCCCGCACCGACCAGCAAGGGGCGGATGAGGCAATCGTGGCCCATGAGTGGCTGACCGAGCAGTTCGAGCCGATCGTGCAGTCGGTGCCGATGGAACTGCGAGCGAAGCTGGAGCCCGCGGAGCTTTACCACGAAGTACTGGAGCACCGCTGGTTCCTCAGCGAGGCAGCCAGGACTGAGGTCTCCATGGAGGAGGCAGCGCGGTCGTACATGAACACTGTGCTGCGCGGGCTCCCGGATGAGGCGGTCGCAGTCTCAGCGATTGAGTCGATGGAACCGCTGGCCAACCCGTTCGATCCTTCACAGGGCTTCGCCGACGATGAGCATGAGAAGCCCTACGACCCTTGGGAAGACGAGGGGACCGAGTCCGCAGAAGAGGAGGAGCCTGCTGCGGCGTACCTGGATATTGCGGCTCTGCGCGCGAAAGCCAAGAAGTAACCGAGCGGCTTGTTGACGCCGTCGGCCAGAACGTAGCCATTAGCGGTATCCGGCGCAGCGATGGGGCTAGCGGATTGTTTTCCTGCAGACATGGTTTCTGCGACGAGTGAAAATGCATCCGCTAGCGCGGAGGCATGCGTAAGGCACCGTCGAGGCGGATGACCTCGCCGTTGAGAAGGGGGTTCTCGATGATCGAGGAGACGAGCATCGCATACTCTTCGGGCCGACCAAGCCGCCGCGGATGTGGTACGAGAGCCTCCAAGATCGACTTTGTTTCACCGGGGAGTCCCGCCATCATCGGAGTCTCCATGATGCCGGGCGCGATGGTCACCACCCGGATTGCCTTGTCTGCAAGGTCTCTGGCTGCGCTCAACGTCAACCCGACGATGCCGCCTTTGCTTGCCGCGTACGCCGCCTGGCCGATCTGACCATCAAACGCAGCGACACTAGCGGTCATGATCACTAATCCGCGATCGCCGTCGAGCGGCTGATTGTCGATCATGGCCGCAGCCGTCAGCCGCAGCACGTTGAAGGTACCGAGCAGGTTGATGTCGATCACGGTACGAAAGGTCTCCAGCGGCAGCACCCCCCGCTTGCCGATCACCCGTCCCGGAGTCGCGACACCGGCGCAATTGACCGCGACGCGGAGACTTCCCAGCTGCGTAGCGGCCGCGACTGCCGCTTGCACTTGATCTTCGTTGCGTACGTCCGCCGTCGCAAACCGCACGCGATCCCCAAGCTCCGCCGCCAGCTCGGATCCGGACGAGCTTGGCAGGTCAACGATCAGTGCCGACGCCCCCCGCGCGACCGCTGACCGTACGGTGGCCGCCCCCAGTCCTGACGCACCCCCGGTCACCAGCACGACATCGCGCTCGCTCAGCCTCATTCCCCCACTCCCCCTCCTCCGACCTGTCGGTTACCTGAGTCGGAGGTTACTTCAGCAGCTGGCGGCTGATAACCAGCCGCTGAATCTGGTTGGTGCCTTCGAAGATCTGGGTCACCTTGGCCTCTCTCATATACCGTTCGGCCGGGTAATCGCGGGTGTAACCGTAACCACCGAGGACCTGAACCGCCTCGGTCGTCACCTTCATCGCGACATCCGATGCGATCAACTTCGCGACCGCCGCGTCACGGCTGAACGGCCGGCCGGCGTCCCGCTTTCGGGCCGCCATCAGGTACGTGGCGCGTGCGGAGTCGACAGCTGCCGCCATCTCCGCGAGCAGGAAGCGAAGGCCCTGGAACTCCGCAATCGGACGCCCAAACTGCTCACGCTTCGTCGCATAGTCGGCTGCCAGGTCCAATGCAGCCTGCGCGAGCCCGGTCGCACACGCGGCAATGCCGAGCCGGCCGGAGTCCAGCGAGGCCAAGGCGATGCGGGCTCCCTGACCTTCGTCTCCGATGCGCTGGCCATCCCCCACCGGAACGGCATCGAAGTACAGCGCGGTCGTGGGCGACCCGTTCAGCCCCATCTTGCGCTCAGGACTGCCGAAGGTGAGGCCGGCGGCGTGTCCGGGCACGTAGAAACAGCTCACACCCCCGCGTGGGTCGTCGCCAGTTCGCGCAAAAGTGGTGTAAAAGTCAGCACACGAGCCGTGAGTGGTCCATGCCTTCGCGCCGTTGAGCTCATAGCCATGATCAGCGCGCTTGGCACGTGTGGTCATGCCTGAGATGTCTGATCCCGCCTGCGCCTCCGACAGCGCGTACGCGCCCAGCAGTTTTCCGCCGATCATCTCCGGCAGGTAGGTCGCCCGCTGCTTCGGCGTGCCGAACGTTGCCATCGCGTATGACGCCATCACGTGCACCGAGACGCCCACGCCCACCGTCATCCACGCTGCCGCGACTTCTTCAAGGGCTTGCAGGTAGACCTCGTACGGCTGGCCGGCGCCACCGTACTCCTGTGGGTACGGCAGACCTAACAGCCCCACCCCACCCAACATGTCGAAGGCATTGCGAGGGAACCGTCCAGCAGCCTCCTCCCCCGCGGCACGCGGGGCCAGCTCAGCCTGCGCGATCTCCCGCACTAAGGCCACGAGTTCCGCAGCCTCTTCGGTTGGCAACAGGCGATCGACGGCCATCTCGCTCCTTGTCTCTTTGGGCCTTGCTGCGCGCACAGATCCCACGTCGTCGTCGCCCTCTGCGAACAATGAAGCGCGTTCGCTCATCGCTCCTCCGATTGTCGGGCGCGCGATCTGCCGACGCTCGCGGCATGCGGGTGCGTCTCACACCCGGCCAAGCCGGTACTGAAGACAGTACGCTAGTACCACAATGGTAGCCATAGTGCTGGGAAGCAGACTGACCCATCGCCAGGCGCATCTGCGCGATGCACTTGTCGATCTCGTTCTAGAGCAGGGATTCAGCCACTTCACCATGGACCAGTTCGCGGCCCAGCTGAACTGCTCGAAGCGCACGCTCTACGCGCTTGCTTCGAGCAAGGAGCAGCTAGCCGTGCTCGCTGTTCGAGACTTCTTCAAGCGCGCAACCGAGCAGGTTGAGGCAGCGATTGCCCGCACCCGAGCTCCCGCGAAGCGCGTTACCCGCTATCTCGAGGCCGTTGCCGAGGCGCTGCGGCCCGCCAGCCGTGCCTTCCGGGACGATATTGCAAACTTCCGCCCAGCAACCGAGATCTATGAGCAGAACACGCTAGCCGCGGCGCAGCGGGTTCGTGAACTGATCGACGAGGGCACCCGGGCAGGCGCCTTCCGGCGTGTCCATGCTGCCTTCGTCGGTGAGGTGGTGACTGCCTCAATGCGCCGCATCACGAGTGGAGAGATCTCGGCCGCCACCGGGCTCAGCGACGCCGAGGCCTACTCTGAGCTGGCCCAGCTCGTGGTCGCCGCCATCCGGCGCTGAGGCGCCGCTCGCTGAGCCCACCGAACCGAATATCCTGCCCGAATGGACGACGACTTACACGCGCTCGGTGAGGACCTCATCACGACCGCCGCACGCGTGGTGCGCTGGGTGCCCAAGGAGAACGGCTTCGGCCTCAGCCTTGCCGCGGCCCGGCTACTGGCACGCCTGCAGGACGACGGGCCGACGAGGATCAGCGAACTCGCAGTTGCCGAGAACTGCTCCCAGCCCACCATCACCAACCACGTCAAGCGTCTCGAGGCTGCGCACCTTGTCGATCGCGCCGCCGACCCGCGGGACGCCCGCGCATGGATGATCAAGGTCACGAAGAAAGGCAACCAGCAGCTATCTTCGATGCGCGACTCGATCGGCACTCGCCTTGAGCCCTATCTGGCCACGATGTCCCGACGTGACCTCAAAGCGCTGCGCGATGGCGTCCAGGCGATGCAGCGCCTGATGGCGCTGGAAATGGAGACTCGACGCCCGTGAGCCAGCCAAGCGAATCGGAAGCGGAGAGCGTATTCCGGCTCTATGACACCGCCACGCGCTCCGTACGTCCCTTCGAGCCAGTCGTGCCGGGCCGGGTGTCGATCTACCATTGCGGGCTCACGGTTCAGGGCGGTCCGCATCTGGGGCACATCCGTAAAGAAGTGGTTTTCGACGTACTCCGGCGCTGGCTGAGCTGGTCCGGGTACCAGGTCACGGTGATCGCTAACATTACCGACATAGACGACAAGATCTTGATCAAGTCAGCCGAGGCCGGTGTGCCGTGGTTCGCGCATGCCTACCGCTTCGAGCGTGAACTGCACGACGCGTACACCGCACTAGGCTGCCTGCCACCGACCTATGAGCCACGGGCGACTGGTCACATTCCCGAGATGATCGAATTGATCAAGGTCTTGATCGAACGCGGCCATGCGTATCCCGCATCCGATTCCTCCGGCGATGTCTACTTCGATGTGAAGTCATGGCCGGCGTACGGCTCGCTCTCCCACCAGAACATCGATGACATGGAACCGGCCGCTGATGCCGATCCCCTTGGAAAGAAAGACCCCCGGGACTTCGCGCTCTGGAAAGGCCACAAGGACACCGAGCCGGTAACGGCCAGCTGGGTGACGCCGTGGGGGCGAGGCCGTCCAGGATGGCACCTGGAGTGCTCAGCCATGGCGGGCAAATACCTAGGCGACGAATTTGACATCCATGGGGGTGGTTTGGACCTCCGCTTTCCCCACCACGAGAACGAGCTGGCTCAATCCAGAGCCGCGGGACAGCGCTTCGCACGGTACTGGATGCACAATGCGCTGGTGACCGCCGCCGGGGAGAAGATGAGCAAGTCGCTGGACAACAGCGCACTGGTCTCTGAGGTGATCAAGAGATTCCCCGCACGCGCGGTACGGCTGTACCTGCTGCAGCCGCACTACCGCTCGACGATCGAGTATTCCGATGCGGC
>JBKOUS010000105.1:0-9031 GCA_046723505.1 Actinomycetota bacterium | reverse complement strand
AGCAGGTTGACCCGGCTGGTCAGCCAGCAACGGTTCGAGGAAGCTGCCATCATCCGCCGGCGGCTGGAGACCTTGACGCGGACGGCGACGAGGTTCCATCGGATCCGCAGCCTTGCATCTTGCGCCGAGATCGTGGCCGCGCGGAAAGTCGACCTCAACTGGGAGATACATGTCATCCGCTACGGCCGGCTGGCCGGCGCTGCAATGGCAACACGTCGTGAAGTGCCGCAGGCCGTCGCCCGCGCAGTGCGCGCCACCGCCGAGACCGTACCGAAGCCGCCCGACCCGCTTCCAGCAGCCGGCATCGAGGAGACCGAGCGGATCGCCGACTGGCTCGAACAGCCCGGCACCCGGTTGATCGACATCACGGGCGACTGGATGTGGCCGCTCCACGCCGTTCTGGACCACGAAGCCCTGGTGCAGTACGCGCTCGGTGAGGTCGATGACTCAACGGCTGAGTGGCCGGCTTCGAGACGGGAGCTGCGAGCGTCGGAAATCGCGCGCCGCCTCACGGAGGAGTCCCTCGCAGAGGCGTTCTTTCCTCGGCGAGGGACGACGACTGCGGCGGATCCCAAGCGCGATGCGCGAGCAGCTCAAGATTAAAGTGACCGCCATGGTCACTGCGATCGTTTTCGTGAAAGCTGAAGTAGCCCGTATTCCCGAAGTCGCGGAGGAGATCGCCGCGCTCAGCGGCGTCAGCGAGGTGTATTCGGTAACGGGCACGATCGACCTGATCGTCATGATCCGAGTGGCGACCCATGATCAAGTGGCTGAGGTCGTCGCAGACCGGCTCAACAAGGTGCCCGGGGTAGTCAGTACGGAGACTCACATCGCCTTCCGCGCCTACTCGGCACATGATCTTGAGGCGGCATTCTCCCTTGGCGGATAACGCTCACCACGACACGGTCCCCTAGAAGATCATCAACTTGACGGCTACGGCGAGCAAGCAGACCATGATCACTCCGAGCAGGCCGATCACCTGAACCGTACTGTGGTTGCGTCGCGGCGCGTACGCAAGCACCACCCCCACCAAAGCGCCGATCACAACTCCGCCGATCAGCATCAGCCAGCCGAAGCTGCGGAAGCCGATCAGGATGCTGTACAAGATGAGCAAGACGAACAGCCCGATATCGGTACGAACCTCCTGGCGCATCTTCTGCTTGAAGATCGCGTTGGCGGCCAGCAGACCGATTACCGCAGATGCTGCACCATAGCCGGCACTCTGGTACGGGCCGAACACGAAAAGCATTGTGGTGGCGCCTAGGCCTGCCGCGCTGTACAGCGCAATGAAGCGCCACGTGCCTACTTCGGATTCGATAGCCCGGCCCGCGATCCAGAGCACGAGCAGGTTCAGCAGCACGCCGAGGATCGATCCTGAGGTCAGCGACGCCGTAATGAGTCGCCAGAACTGACCGAGATAAATGGCCTCATTGCTCATGACCAGCAGGCGATCCAGCAGCCCGCGAGTGACCAGGTTGAGCACCCACTCGACAGCGAGTATTGCCATGACGACTTTGGTCGCGTTGCCGCCTCCTGGCTTCAAGATCGCACCGAAGGCGGTCCGCGGGGCTCGTACCGTTGCCCGCCCAGATGCGACACAGCTGGGACACTGAAAGCCGACCGACGCGGGGTTCATGCATTCGCCGCAGATCGCCCGCTGGCATCGCTGGCAGGAGATGCCGGTCATCCGCTCTGGATGGCGGTAGCACGGGGCAAAACCCGGAGGCGAGAAGTCCGGGCCGGCGCCCGGGGTCTGACTCACGCGGAATCGTCACCCGAATCGATCGTCACAGACTCAATGACCACTGGCTTGATGGGACGATCACCTCGTCCCGTCTGCACATTGGCGATCTCGTCGATCACGTCTCGGCTTGCCTGGTCGGCCACCTCGCCGAAGATCGTGTGCCGGTGGTTGAGATGCGGCTGCGGGCCGACGGTGATGAAGAACTGCGAACCGTTGGTGCCCGGACCAGCGTTGGCCATTGCCAGCAGGTAGGGCTTGTTGAAGACCAGGTCGGGATGGAATTCATCGCCGAACTGGTACCCCGGGCCACCGGTGCCCGTCCCTAGAGGGCAACCGCCTTGAATCATGAAGCCGTCGATCACCCGATGAAAGGTGAGCCCGTCGTAGAACCTGCCGGTCGTCACCACGCCTGTCCTCGGGTCGCTGTACTCCTTGGTGCCTGAGGCGAGGCCCACGAAGTTGTCCACCGTCTTGGGAGCCTGATCACCGAAGAGCAGCAGGTTGATGTCGCCATAGTTGGTATGCAGGGTTGCGGTCTGCTGTGCCACGTCGAGGCACCTTTCTGTCGTGATCATCGTCTGGTCTTGGTCCGGCAGCCCATCCTGTCAGACCGATCAAGATGGCGATACGGTGGGAAATGCTCCACAGGGGAGCATGAGGTTTCTCACAACGGAGGAAACGTGTCCAAGAGTTCCCGCCGCGCGAAAGCCGCCCGAAAGCAGGCTGCGCCAGCCGCCGATGATTTCGTTCACTCGGCCGCTGATCGTGTTGGACCGCTGGTCCACACCGCAGCCGATCGAGTAGGGCCGCTCGCGCAGTCCGCCGCCACCCGAGTCGGGCCGCTTGCCGAAGCCGCCGCGGATCGGATTGGCGTGGCCGCCGACAAGGTCTCACCGCTCGCCCATTCCGCGGCTGATCGCCTTGGACCACTGGCCCAATCGGCTGCCGAGCGAGTCGCCCCCATCACTCACGGAGCCGCGGATCGATTAGATCCGCTGGCTCATTCGGCCGCGGATCGGATCGCTCCTTTGGCCACCGGAGCTGTCGAACGAGTTTCGCCGTACACGCAGCAGGCCCTGGGATTGGTTTCCCCGTACGCCCACCAGGCTGCAGAGCGGATAGCGCCGATCGCCACCTCGGCCAAGCAACGTAGCGCTCGCGTGGCTCACGACGCAGTTGAGAAGATCGGGCCGGTTCTCGACGATGCACTCGAGCGGCTGAGCCCCGCCGTTGAGGCCGCGCGCGACAAGATGTCAGCTGAGGTATTGCCTAAGCTCAGCGAGACGTTGAGCGCTGCAGCAGGCGCGCCAGTCGTCGTGGAAGCAAAGAAGCGCGGCAAAGCCGCGGTCGCCGCGGCCAAGGGGGAGTTGGAATTGCCGAAGGAAAAGGGAAAGAAGAAGGGTCGATGGCTCATAGGCCTGGCTGTCGTCGCCGCAATCGCAGGGGCCACAGTGGTATTGGTCCGCAAGTTCCTGGGTTCAAAAGACGCAGACTGGCAGGCTGCTCGGCCGACCACGTCGTATGCGCCGCCGAAGCCAACGGAGACAGCCGGCGCCGGTGCTGCGGCGGCGGCTCCCGTCGTCAACGAGATGGACGACTCTGGGGAGGATCCTCAGGGCGGGATGTCGGCGCATCTGCTCAACCTTGAGGCTGACGGAGCCGCGGTGCCGGACCAGCCGGCTGAGGGCCGGGACTACGAAGCTCCGGCCGATATGACCACACTCGTCGACGACTCGTTAGCCGAGGGAGCAGCGAAAATTACCGACGAAGCTCCCGCCGAACCAACGAGCGTCGGCGAGGAGATGTCGGCTGAAATCACCGTCGACGAGGAAGTGCGTGGCGAGACCGCTGCCACCGGGGAGCCACCTGCCGAGCCCGTTGCGATCGGCGACGAGGCCGCCACATTTGGTGAGGCCGCGGCAGCTCCCGAAGCGGCAAAGCCGAAATATGAGGGCGAGGGGGTCTACGTCGGAAGCGAGCCGCCTGAGGGCTTCACTATCAAAGGCAACGAGCGATCGATGAAGTACCACGTGCCGGAGTCGGCGGGCTATGGCCGCACCGTGGCCGAAGTCTGGTTCAACAGCGAGGAGGCAGCCCAGCAAGCCGGCTTCGTCCGCGCCCAGCGCTAGCTCATAAATTGGCCATCGACTGAACTCAATCGTCCGTGCGATTTCTTGCGGTCGGTGGCCGTCTATTCGGCAAAATCGAGCAACTTTCGGCCTTGCGTTAACATCCGGCCCCTTCCAGAGGCCTTCTCCAGATAGGAGGCTTCGACGAAGGGACGTTGGAATGGCGGTGCTCGCCAAACGAGTTGAGGTTAGCGATCCCTGGGTGGACGCAGGGCCATTTCGGGCCCAGCTGCGTTACCTGATGGCAAGCGGCTCGCTCACGCTCGAGGACGTAGCCGCATTTGCTGGCATTTCGATCCGATTGGCCGACCGCCTGCTCCATGGACGAGACGGCCGTCCGCTGCGACGGATCAGCCCCGATACAGCGCGTCGGCTGATCCAGATTTCGGACCAACATGTGCAGGCGTTGCGGCGGATCATGGTGCCGGCTGCCCCCGCGAGGCTGCAGCTGCGTCGCCTCTACGGTGCAGGTTGGGATGATCTCGCGATTGCGAGGCGAGTCCGCGTCGCCGTTCCTGAGCTGGTCGAAGTGGCATGCGGTGCGGATACTTGTTCGCTATTGCTCACGGTTCGGCTGACCGCGGCTGCTCGCTCCGAGGACACCAGGCGCTACCGAAACCGGCTCGACTGGCGCGGTGATAGCGGCGCGGCATGACGTGGAGCCTGCGCGCGGCAACGACACTAGGATCGCCCGGGTGATCGGGGAAGGCTTCGCGGCCATGGCTATCGCAGTAATGATCGGCATGACCTCAGCCTTGCTGGTACGACCGTTGCTACGGCGCCTTCCGGAATCGATCCCCGGAGACGGCAAGCCGAGTTACCGCGAGCTCGGCAGCGCCCGCTTCTTGTTCGTCTGCGGTGCGCTGGCTGGAATCGCGGCCGCAATCAGTTGGTCAAGTCCAAACTTCCTTACGCGTACCATATGACCTATGGGGACAGAAGGCAAGACGACGACGGGGCGCGAGTACTTGCGAGTCAGCCTGGACAAGTCAGGCCAGGCACGCTCCATCGAGGAGCAGCACAACGAGAACCTGGAGGCCGCCGTGGCGCGCGGCGTGATGCTCGGGACGCCGTATGAGGACAAGTCCGTCTCGGCGAGCAGATATAGCACCAAGATCAGGGACGACTTCGCCCGCTTGCTATCTGATCTTGAAAAGGGCAGGTTCGGGGCCGACGAGTTGTGGCTGTGGGAGTCCAGCCGCGGGAGCCGCAGGGTCGGCGAGTGGGTGACCTTGATCGAGTTGTGCGAGCAGCAGCGTGTGAATATCCACGTCACCACGCACAACCGGAGCTATGACCCGAGCAATGGGAGGGACAGGCGGTCGCTTTTGGAAGACGCTGTGGACTCCGAATACGAGTCTGGCAAGATCAGCGCGCGGCTGAAGCGTGCTGCTGCTGCGAACGCTGCTGCCGGCAAACCGCACGGCAGAGCACCGTTCGGCTACCGCAGGCGTTATGACGAACGCACTCGCAAGATGATCGCCCAGGAGCCGGACCCGATCGAGGCACCGGTGATCCGGGAGCTATTCGACCGGGTCAAGTCTGGTCACAGCCTGCGCTCAATCGCGCTCGACTTCGAGGCGCGCGGCATCCGTTCGCGCACCGGCAAGATCTTCACCCCGCCGCACTTGCGCGTGCTGGCCACGACCGCGGCGTACGCCGGCTTGCGGGTGCACGACACTAATGGTCACGGAGGAAGCCACAGCCCCCAGCCAGGCGCGCCAGGCGTCCAGGTGGTCAAGGGGACTTGGGACCCGCTGGTGACCGAGGGCACCTACCGCGCGGTGCAGCGGATTCTGACTGATCCGAAGCGGACCACGACCCGGCCGGGCAGGGCCAAGCATTTGCTGAGCGGAATCGGCGTCTGCGACAAGTGCGAAACTCCGATCACGGTCTCGTTTCGGCACCATCGGCCGTATTACCAGTGCCGCCGCGGATGTGTGAAGGTGCAAGTTCAAGACATTGAGGAGTTGGCCACGGGTGTGATCTTGGCCTATCTGGCGCGCCCGGACAGCGTCCAGGCAATCAAGCGCGCGGAGGCTGACTCTGACGCGCTCCAGGCCGTGCGTGATGAGTTGGCCGCCGCTCGAGCCCGGTTGGCCGAGCTGGCCGACGCCGCGGCAACCGGCACCATCAGCATCGCCACGGTGGCGCGGGCTGAGCCGCAGATTCTGGCCACCATCGCCGCGCTGGAGCGTCGGGAAGCGGAGTTGGCGACCCCGTCGGCGCTCCACGGCTTCATCACCCCCGGGACCGATGCCGCACGTCGCTGGGAGGCCGCACCCATGTCGGCCAGGCGCGAGGTCGCGCGGCTGCTGCTGACGCCGGAGATGCTCGGCGAGATGCGAGTCACGCCGCGACCACCCGGTTGGCCTGGGGGCAGGCATGTCCCGGCTGCTTCTCGCGTGATATGGCGGACAGCATGACCGGTCGCAGACACCGCGAAAAGCGCGGCACCGTGCTCGAAGTGGTGTGCGACGCGCACCCAACGCCGCAGATCCTAATCCGACCTGCGTTGGATGAGCGCGGACTCACCATGACCGGTGATCAAGGTGCGACCGTTGCACGGGCGACGAACCAGGGGACCGAGCCAGGCGCCGGTGCGCGGTTCCAGCTGACGCCCCGCTGCGACGTCTGTGGCGCTACGCCGAGGTGGCGCGCTGAGAAGGTGCGGACGCTGCTCGCGGCGCTACCACCGGGCGTCTGGCGGGTGAATGTGCACGAGATGGAGGTCATGATCGGCAGGCCAGAACGTGCAGCCGAGTACCTGGACCAGCGGGTGCTAAGATCATCCGTAATCGGATTGACCGCCCCTCGCGAGTAGGTCTTCGAGAGCATTTCCGCCAGGCTGTCGGAGCAGCAGGCTAATACCTGCTGCGAGGATTCATGCCCGGAACATACGTTCCCAAACCCTTAACTCCTGCCCGCACCACGGCACGCGCACGCGTGTCCGCGCTGAAGCGCCATCACCCCGAAGGCGGGGCCGCCATCGATGCGGCTGTTCGCGACCTGCGCGCGATGACCTTGGAAGAGCACATTCGCGAGGTTGTTGATCAAGCGCCGGGCCTGACGCCGGAACAGGCCGAGCGTCTCGCTGCGCTGCTCCGCGGCGGTGATCAACATGCCGGGTGACAATGACGAACGCCGCCCCGGCAAGGGCGGCGCTCAGAAGATCGATCCGACGAACATCAACGATCAAAGCATATCGCGGTCGGGGCGCAGCAGCACCAGCGTTTTCCTATGCCGCGCCTGGCTGCCCACTACCGGTCAGCGATGCGGTCAGTGGGTGCCCGATGGTGCCGCCTGTCCAAACCGGCGGCGACACTCTCAGTTGCTCAGGTTCAGGATCGGTCGCCGTGAGCTTGCCATTGATCCGGCGCACATCGGCTTTCGCATCTTCCAAGAAGAGATGGCCAAGCTCATGCCGCGGCACGATCCCCAGCACTGGCGGCGGATTGCTGTCCAGTATGACGAGATCGCCGGCATCCCACGGCTGCCCTTGAATGCCAGGCCAGAAGACCTTGAAGGTGTACCTGAGGCGGCGCAGGTATCGCTGGCTTGCCGCCGACATGCGTTTCTGTTGGACACATACCCGCCTGGCGACCTCGCTGAGGAGATCGCGTACGCCTTGGGAAGGGTGGCCTAGATGGATGCCACCGAGACCACCGCAGAAGCCGGCGCGGCATACGCCGCGCCGGGCCAGGGCAATGGTCTTCAGGAAAACATCTCGGCTGAAGCAACGACAGAGTGGCGGCGCAACCCGTACTCACACACTGACGATGGCAATGCGCTGCGCTTGGTTGATGATCACCACCATCGGTTTCGCAGGGTGGCCGACATGCGCAAGTGGTTTTTCTGGGACGGCCGACGCTGGGCCATCGATCATGAAGACCGAGCTATCCGGGAAGCCGCCCGCCAGCTTGCTCGGGAGTTGCCGAATGGCGACTCGGAACAGAAGGCATTCAGGCGCAATGCCATGTCGGCCACGGGGATTGCCAGTTGCACCAGGGTGGCGCAGAGCGACAGGCGCATCTCGATCCTGGCTGCTGACTTGGACAGCCACCCCACCTTGATCAATACGCAATCCGGTCTGCTGGACTTGCGCAGCACCGAGCTTCGGCCACATGACCCGAAGTTGCTGATCACTCGGATCACGGCACACGGAGTCGAGCTTCATGCGCCACATCCACGGTGGGACAGGTTCCTCGCTGAGACCTTCGAGGGCGACACTGGATTGATCAACTACATGCAGCGGGTTTCGGGGCTCGCACTGCTTGGTGTCGTCGTTGATCACGTTTTGCCATTCCTTCATGGCGTCGGTCGAAACGGAAAGACTGTGTTTGTCAACGTGTTGCAGGGGTTGCTCGGGGAAGCTGATCTTGGAGGCTACGCACTGTCAGCGCCCGACGGATTCCTCATGGCTGGTCGCGAGAACAAGCACGAGACCGAGATCGCCAGACTGAGGGGGGCACGCTTGGTGATCGCCAGTGAACAGAGCAGCGGCAACCGCTTCGATGAGGTCAAGATCAAGAGACTGACCGGCGGCGACATCCTCACTGGTCGGATGATGCGCCAAGACTTCTTCGACTTCCATCCCTCACACTTGATCATGGTGTTGTCCAACCACCTGCCTGCCGTCAAGGAAGGCGGACCTGCATTCTGGCGGCGCGTACGGCTCATCCCATTCAAGCATGTCGTGCCTGAATACCAGCAGATACCTGATCTCGCTGATCAACTGCTGGCCGCCGAAGGTCCCGCCATCCTGGGATGGGCAGCACGCGGGGCGGCTCAGGTGCTCGCCAGTGGACTTGGCGACCCCGACCTAGTGCTGGCCGCCACTGAGGCGTACCGGATCTCAGAGGACTCGCTGGCTTCCTTCGTGCAAGACCAGTGCGTGCTCGGTGCCGACTACTGGTGCAAGATCGCTGATCTCCGAGCGCGATACGAACACCACTGCCGAGACATGGCATGCGAGCCGATCTCGGCGAAGGCGATCACGATGAGGCTGGCAAACGAGTACGCGGTGATCAGCACCAAGCACAGCCAACTCAAGATCAGGATCTATCGCGGCATTGGCCTACAAGATGACGGCCGAGACGAAGCTGGTGACAGGTGACAGGTTTCGCTTCAAACTCACCTTTTCCTGCGTGCGCGCGCG
>JBKOUS010000121.1:0-7959 GCA_046723505.1 Actinomycetota bacterium | reverse complement strand
CACGCACGCCGTCCGCCTCGATCTCGATGTAGTTCACGCCGCCCGGCTCGGCCGTCACGTCTCCCCAGTGCTCGTCAAGGTCACGCATCTCGGCCAGGCTCAGCGGCGGATTCATCGCCGCCACCGCGTTGCTGCGCCGGTAGTGCGCGCTCAGCGCCTGCGACTGCTCGCTCGCCACGGTTCTCTCCCTTCATAGGCCCCACTGGGCCGTCCGGGAACAGACGCAACTGCGGGCTGCTTTGGACACCGAGTGGTCGCCCCGCTGTTTCGCGCATCAAATTGACGGGCCCGCTTCAACGGCAGACAACGCCAAAGCGTGTTGGTGGATCATGACTACCACCGGGAGGACACATGATGAGCTTGCAGGAGTCCTCGAAATGGGTCGACGGCACCGGAATCCGACTATCGGCAGCGCGGCCGGCGGGCATGCTCGCCCATCCTGAGCACCTGCTGGGTGGGTGAGGTGACGCGGCCCCACGGGTTGAGGCGGTTGCTCAGCCGGATGGCTCGACCAGGCAGACGCGGAACGCCGCGCACTGCCTTCGTCATCGCAAGGTGAAGGCCCAGCTTCACCGTGACGTATCCGCCGCCGCTGCCGGAGCGCGCGGCCCAAGCTGAAGCGCCGCTACGACCCGGGACAACCTTTCCGCCTCCGCCACAACATCCCGCCCGCGAACGGGTGAGCACTCGGCGTGGCATCAGAGCCAAGTGATGGGGGCTCGCTGCGACGCAGCCGGGTACGCGTCCAGGGTGCCGTTTCGATCGGCCTCGGCGAGTGACAGCCGAGGAATTGCGCCGGTCGCTGAGTAACACGGCGCCACCGCTGATCGCGACTCGATCAGCGCTCGGATGTTGTGTACTTGGCCAGGATCGCGCCTGTGCTCGTCACCCTGCTTTCTACGAGCCGAAGCGGCTTTAGACACTTCTCAGGTAGCCGGTAGTCGCCTCTTGCGAGTTCGATGAGGCAAATAACGGTCTTGAGCCACTCAACGCCAGCCCACGCGGGAGACACTCCAACTGACTTAGCCTGTGCTGAATGGTCTACTGAGCTGAATGGTCAGGTCCGAGCGTCAGGAGATGATGCGATTGTCGACCGAGACGAGAATCTGGCTGCTCAAGATCGGCTCGGTGGCGGCCGTCCTCGGTTCGCTGTGCGCTGCGGTGGGCAACGTCCTGCACCCTGTCACGCCCCGCGACGATCCCCGGGCGTGGCACAAGCGATCGCCGACAGTGACGCCTGGACGCTCATACACATCGTCATTGTCGTCGGCATCGTCTTCATGCTTGCGGGCATCGTCGGGATCCGGTACTCGATCGACGGCGGAATCGCCGAGGCACTTGCCCGATTGGGCGTATACGCGGCCATCATCGGCGTCACGATCGGCCTGATAACCGTCTTCCTGGACGGTGTGGCGGCCAAGCAGCTGGCCGATCAGTGGGCGGCAGCGCCGGAGGCCGAGAAAGTGGTTGCGCTGAGCGCCGTCAGCACCAACGAGACGATCAACTTTGCGTTGGCCGGGTTGTTCAACCTCTCCTTCGCGGGTGTGCCGTTCCTGCTGCTTGGACTTGCCGTGGCGATCGGTGCGGCGTACCCGCGGTGGCTGGGCTGGGTCGCCGCGTTCGCCGGCGCCGGATCGATTGCCGCCGGGCTGGTTCAGGCCTTCACCGGGAAGCCGACGACGGTCTCCCTGGTGCTGACCATCATCGGCCCGACCGTCATCTCGCTGTGGCTTCTCGTGATGGGTGTTCTCGTGGGGCGCCGAGCCGCACGCGAGCGCTCGGCCCTGCAGAACACCGCCGGGGCGCCCGTCGAGAGGCCGTGAACTCCAGGCCCCTTTTCGCGCACACCGGAAGCTCGACGCTGTGCGGGGTGCCGACGTTGCCAACGCTCCACCGGGGCGGATCGACAGCGGCGCCTGAAGCTGGCTTCGTTGTGCCCATGCACTGCGGGACACGCGTGTATCCAGGAGCCGGGCGTCTTGAGGCCGGGATCTGTATGGCCTATGCTCGCGCCGCCACGACTAGTGGTGTGGTCTCAGGAATTCGACAGGAGACTCACGAAGGCGGAGCAGGCGTCCTCCAGGTCAACGCCGAGCGCAAGGCAGCCGTGCTTGGCCACGAACGCGGCCAAGCGCTTCTCACCCAGGTGTGCGACGGCCGCCGCTGTCGGGAAGCGGCGCAGGAAGGCCAGGGCTGATCGCACACGGTTGGACCACCTGGGTGGGTGAGTGGGGTCGTGGACGCTCTCGGATCTGTTGTGTGGAGGCGGGATGAGCCGGAGCGCCGCGACGCATGGTGACGCCGGCACGCCGAGTTGATGGCCTACGGCGGTCCAGGGAACGTCCAGCTCGGCACCGACCTGGCGCAGGGTCCGACCCTGGGCGTACAAGTCGGCTGCATGCTTAACGTCCACCGCGACACCGGAACGAGTTGATGAATCGCGAGCCTCAGTCTCCACGTGACGGCCCGCACCACCGACGGCCGCGTCGCCCGCGCCTATGTGCGACCCTTCAGCCCGCTGCAGGAAGATCTGTAGGGAGTCAAAAGTCTGGGCTAGTGGTGGCCATCGGCTCAGTGCGCCAGGCTTGCCGCTAACGTGCTCACCCGATCTGTGCGCGGTTCCGCTCCGCGCGTGTCCGTCGCGTTGCTCGGATGTAGGCGTTGGTGGCCGGGTGGAACATCAAGATCAGCGCCGCGATGATCGCTCCCAGGTGCACGAGCCGGCTGGTCGCGAACAGCACAGACCCCAAATCCGTGGCTGCTATCGCGTCGGCCAGCGATCCGCCTTCAGCGAGCCAGGTGACCGGCCCGATCACCAGCGACAGGGTCCCGAACCCGCCATACAGCACCGTCAAGGCGATCCGAGCCCGGTTCCTGCCCTGTCGCAGCCGTACGGCCAGGTACACCAGTCCGGTGAAGGCCAGTAGCCTGACGGTGACGCCGACGGCCACCTCGGCCGCAGTGTCGACCTCCCCGGCCGTGGCGTCGATCACGACCAGAGCAGTCTCGAACAGGCCGGCGGCGACGGCGACGAGCCACAGCCAGAAGGAAGCCCGAAGCTGCCTGGGCGGCCGGGCTGCAGCGGGGAATGACCACGACACCGCGCTCTGGCTTGGACCGCCCGGCTCGAACAGCTTGGTCGCAAAAACTTCGGTAACCGGTTCACCGCGGAGGTTAGGAGCTGTCATGCCCTTAACGTTCCTCGATTGGCGTCAAAGCCACCATCAGGCTATCGGGCCGATTCGACATCGGGTTATCCCTACCGGATCGCGCTCAGGCCCCTACGTCCACCCGCAACGACTCTCAGCCGGATCGCTAAGCGCGGTCCGTCTGGCCCGCTGGTCCAGCTAGATGACCGGCTGGACCGGCGCGTCTGGTCCAGTTGGCTCGGTGCTGTGACGCGACAGACGAGTGACTCGTCGCAGGGGCGTAAGGCAGAACTGAAGTCTGCCTACCTCTGTCGCCCACCGCCCTGCGTCCAGCGCGTTGCTCCCCTGTCCGACGTCGAACCAAGCCAAGCCCTTCTGAAACAGGTACGCGGTCAGCACCACGCACTCGAGGCACGGTCGGGCCTCGACGTGCTGCTCCAGTCGATCGACCTCGAGGTCGCGGCTGAGTAGCTCGTGCCGATGGCGCCCACGTCCGAGTGCACCACTTGGCCCGGCAGTTCGGCTCGCCGTTCGCGTTTGGATTCAAGCCCCAAACCTTCTGATGCGTGATACCGGGTGCCTCAATCACGCGCGTCTGTTCCAGCCGTACGGGGCCTTCGGGTGGGACGCCGTCGAATAGGCGGACGCCCTCCCCGAGGAGGACTGGCGCTAGATGGATCTAGTGCCGACTCAGTCGCGGAGCCACGGGCCCCACTGGAGAGCGCACGACTCGATCAGCGCTCGGATGTTGTGTACTTGGCCAGGATCGCGCCTGTGCTCGTCACCATGCTTTCTACGAGCCGAAGCGGCTTTAGTGCGGTGCTGTCGCCGAAGAGTCGTTTGCCGCTGCCCATGATCAGTGGGTCGATCATCAGCCGGTACTCGTCCACAAGGTTGTGCTCGGCCAGCGTTTGTGCGAGCTGCGGACTGCCGATCACGTGAAGGTCCCGGCCGTCCTGCTGCTTCAACTCGAGCACAGCTTGAGCGACATCGCCTGTGAGCACCGTTGAGTTCGGCCATTCGAGCGGCCCCACGAGCGTCCGCGAGGCAACGTATTTCGGCTTTGTATTCAGCGGCTCGGCGATGACCTGTTCTTCCTCGGAGGCATGTGGCCAGTAGGCCGCTTGGGCCTCGTAGGTGCGACGCCCGAACAGGAATCCGCCCGCCTCGGCGTAACCCTGGACTACCCAGTCCCGAGACGTGTCGTCGAAGTAGCGAAGGTGCCATCCACCGTGCTCGAAACCGCCATCCCTGTCCTCATCCGGGTGACCCGGTGCCTGCACAACCCCGTCCAGGGTGATCCACTCGACTACCACGATCTTGCGCATCTTCATCCCTTTCGCTTTCGTTCGCTCTGCAGCCGCACAGACCCTTCACGTCCATCGGGCCTGGCGAGACCGCTCTCAACGTTGAGAGACATGACCAGGCGGCAACTCATCGCTCCGTGGGGAAATCGCCCGGCCGCAACTCCGCGGGCAGGCCGAAGTGGTGGTGCACATCAGGATCCAGGAAGCTGGCGATCCAGGCGATCCGACCAGTGCGAAGACTCAGCACGTTGATCGCAGCGAGCCGGAAACGGTTGCCGCTGTGACCGCCGCGATACCCAGCGAACCCCGGCTGCCCGTTGGCCCGTAGCGGCACGAGCCGCCACGGCCTTGTGAACATCCGATCAGCGAAGAAGCGGCCGATATCCGCTTGACCCAGGAACCAGGCGGGCAGCGGCGGCATGGTGAACCGGGCGTCCTTTGCGAGCAGATCCACGAGCGCGGCAACGTCGGCGCGTTCCCAGGCCCTCATGAAGGCGTCCACCAGCTCGCGCGTACCGTTCATGCCCATAGCGTCCAGTTCGGCCTGCTGCGTCTTCTCCGGTACCCGTTGTACGGCCTTCCGAGCGCGCTGCAGGGCGCTGTTCACCGCACTCGGTGTGGTATCCAGGATTCGCGCCACCTCGGCCGACGAAAACTGCAACACGTCGCGCAGGATCAACACAGCGCGTTGGGTGCTAGGCAAGTGTTGCAAGGCCGCGACGAACGCGAGTTCCACGCTCTCCCGCCGCAGGTACTGGGCCGCGGGATCGACGTCACCCGGCTCATCGGCAGGTTCGTCATCCGGCCAAGGCTCCAACCAGATCGGTCCCATCACGGGGTTGCCAAGGTCGGCGGTGCTCCGCCATGGGGGCCCATAATCCGGCGAGAGGATCCGCCGCGGCCGGCGCGAGATCAACCGCAGGCAGGCGTTGGTGGTGATTCGGTAGAGCCAAGCGCGCATGGAGCTTCGGCCTTCGAAGGAGGCCAGGCCGCGCCAGGCGCCGAGCAAGGACTCCTGGAGGCAGTCCTCGGCATCCTGAACCGAGCCGAGCATCCGGTAGCAATGCGCATACAGCTCGCGCCGGTGCCTGGAGACCAGCCGCTCGAATGCCGCCGGGTCACCCCGGCGAGCAGCCACGAGCAACTCCGACTCAGGCGGCGTGTCCATAGTCCTGTCGGATAATTCCACATCCCGTGTTGGCCGGGGTTAGGCGCTACCACCAAACAGCGGTGCGAGCAGTTCGTCGTTCTCAGCGAGCGCGTAGAACCGGCCCAACCAACGCTCGAAGACCGGTGGGCCACTAGCCCACTCGTCGATCGTCAGGATCTGGCTGCTCATTCAACCTCCTCAAAGTTTGGCGGACCCGGCTTGCTGCAGCGCTCCCTCGCTAGGATTCTTTCTTCCCAAGCGCGCGTACACGTGGTCTCGATTTTGAGCGTAGGGTGGCGCGTCGGCTTGTCACCTTCTTGGGCTCTCAGCTGTCATCAGTTTGTGAAGCGAGCTGCGCGGCCGACAACACCAGAGCACCGCAAAGCGGGTGGCTCACCGGAAACGGGAGGGCTGACTAGATGTATCGGCGATACCGACACGCGTTTGGTCACTGTTCTTGCTGCGACCCGCCCCACAGATGGACGATCAGCGCGGCCGCGGCCACCAAAATGAGACCGGCGAGGGCCCATTGATCGAAAGAGTGGCCGCCCAGATGCCGATCGAGCGCGTGATTGATCGAATGAATTGTCCCAGCGACGATGAAAGCGACGAGCGCGACGCCAATGCTGTCAGACCACATCAGCGACAGCAGCACGCTGACACCGATGCCGATCTGGAAGGCGCCGACGTCATGTAGCAGATGCTCGTTGTACGGCGGAAAGTTGATAAAGGCGTCAAAGGAACGGGGAAACAGCAGTGACCAGACTCCGAAGATCAGCATGAAGCCGCCAACAACAATCGCCGCGATGGTTACGAACGCCCGCTGCCAGGGTTTTGCTGAGCGACCACGCGTATTCATGTCGTTGCCTCCTTTGCGTTTCTTTCAGCATCATCCCTGGCTGTCGCCGACCTTATGTGTCCAGATCAGGCAGCTACGTTTGGTCTGACTGGGCAGCGCCGGCATGCAGCCTCACTGCCCGCCGAGCCCGGCGGCGTAGCTGGCCAGACAGTGCGCGCTGCTCATCGGACCGGGTTCGGCAAGTCCACCTGCTGGGTAGGTGTGTCTGCTCCCAGTGGTAACAGTGCCGTTGCCGCGATTAGGGCCAGCCGGGCTGTCGCCGCCGCTGCGCACCGCCTGCTCAAGCCTGGTGTCGCGAGCCAGCGGGACGACACGTGCGACGTCGGTCGGTCGGCGGCCTGGACGATCACTTGGGGGCGGCGGTCGAAGCCACCGGAGCAGATCGCGCGCGCTTGGTCGTAGGTGGGATCATCGGGCGTGACCACGCGGCCCCTCAACTGGGCGCGCAGCCGCAAGATCGAGATGCCGTTCGGCACGGAGGGTGGCATCGCAAACTGGCTCCTTCCATGGTTGGACAGGCTCCGGTGTACTGCCATCGTGGGGCGAACTCGACAATCATGCCGAAGCATGACGACGTAAATCGCACGAACATCGTTCGCGGGACCGTGACACCCGGACTGGCGAGCCAGTCGACAAGATCATTTTCACCGCGTGATCGAGCAATGATCATGAGGAGTAAGCGGGGATGACGCCGACCTAGGATCGCATTAACTTCAGTCACAACCAGGATCCGCACAATCGGATAGTCCAGCAGTCCCGGCAAGATCATCACGGTGATCACTCTCGCGTCGACAAGCACGGTGTATCTCGTGAGCGGGATGGCTCGCAACCAGCACCGATCAGAAGCTGTATCGAGTGGTGGGACGGGACGAGCGAGGTACCTGGCTCATGTCGAACGGCCGATTCCGGAGTGTGATCGGCTTGGCGCCTAGTCCACGCGACCGCAGATCCTCCGGCGGCTCCTCGCAGCCCGAGGACTACCACCGCGCGAGGTTGACCGCGGCGGCCAGCACCGGAAGTCGACGTTGACGCTGGTGGTGCCCCGGACACAGGCTCGTCCTCAGCCTGACGCATCCGGTGGCGGGGTCCTGCGGGTCGACCGCGACGGGAAACACATCAGCCACCTAGGGAGACTGCTCGACGAGGAAAGCTGAGTCCGCCGAGCAGAGCAGGAATCTGTTGCGGACCAGCGACGCCAAGATCAGCATGCTAGGCCGGCAACGCGCCAAGGTGCCTGCCCTTCCTCGGGGGCCAGACGAAGTGGTGAGGTCTTTCGATCATGGGCAAGGTGGGTGGTGGACGTCTCCCCCGGGCGACGCGCGAAGATCAAGCCGGCAGCGCGCCCGGCGGTACATCAATTATGGTTGGCGAATGATCATCGCCCCTGAGGAGTACGTGGACCTGAAGACGCCCTACGGCTCGATGCGCACCTACGTCCTCAGTCCGGCGGCAGCGGGACGCTACCCCGGGCTGGTGCTGTTCTCCGAGATCTTC
>JBKOUS010000065.1:0-14105 GCA_046723505.1 Actinomycetota bacterium | reverse complement strand
GGCTCATCGGAGATTTGGGTGGGTGAGGCGTCCGGCGGCCAAGATCATTCGTAGCCGGTAATTGTGGAGGTTGCGGAAGCCGCGGGCGATCCTGCGATGGAGTTCGATCACGCCGTTGACGGCCTCGGTACCGCCGTTGTTGGCCCGGCCGGTGGTGAAGTAGGCCAGGAACTGGGTCTTCCAGGCACGCAGGGTGCGGCCGAGGCGTGCGATCTCGGGGATGGGGCAGGTGTGGAATCCCTCGACAACCTTGGCCGCGATGGCTCCTCCTTCGGTCAGGCTCTTGGCGTGGTAGGCCGACCTGAGTTGCTGGTAGCAGCGCCAGGCGACGGTGACCTCAAGATCAGGGTCGCCGGCCTGCAGACCGGCATGTATCCGTTCGAGCTGGCGGTCGGTGAGCCGCTCAACCCCGGCACGGAGAGTGTTGCGGATCTTGTAGAGCGGGTCGTGTTTGCGGCCGCGGTGGCCGAGTTGTTCCTGCTGGACCCGGCGGCGGGTCTCCTCCATCGCGGTGAGTCCGAGCTTGACCACATGGAAGGCATCCAGTACCGCGGTAGCGTCTTCGAGCTCGTCGCGGATAGCGTTGGAATAGCCACGAAACGGGTCCAGCGTCGCCACGCCCACTGCGGTCGTGAACGGTTCGCCGCGAGCCCTCAGCCAGTCGGCGTAGGCCTTCCCCGACCGTCCCGGCACCAGATCCAAAAGTCGTGCCATCGGCCGACCGTTACGCCTGGTCAGGTCCACGATTCCGGTGAGTTCCTTGGGTCCTTTTCCTGGTCGCGGCTGGTGGTGCCAGATGTGCTCATCGACACCGAGAGTGTCGATGTCGGCGAGCCGATCAGGGTCATCAGCCAGGTCGCGGAGCAGCGGGGCGATTGCGTCCCAGACGGTGTGCCAGTCGACCCCGAGCCGCCGCGCCACCGCCGCCACCGAGGCGGTGTCCCGCTGGATGCAACTGATCGCCCACCACACCGCCCGTGTGGTCAGCTTGGCCCGCGGACCGGCTAGTGGATGATCTTCGCTGAACCCGCCGACCGGGCAGGCCGGTTCCAGGCAGCGGTAGCGCCGTTGCCGCCACACCAGCTCCACCGGCGCGCCGAACGCCGGGATGTCGTTCAGCCGTCGCAGCCGTCGCCCATGCCCGGCGGCGATCACCCCGCATCCTAGGCAGCCGGTCTCGGCCGGGCCGGACTCCACCAGCAGCCGAAGCCCCGCCGGGCACCTCTTGGCCGGTTCACGCCAGGCCACCTCCAGCACGTGAATGTTCGGCATGTTGAACAAGGTGTCGACGCGCGCGCAGTAGCCACCCGGCTCCACGCAGCACGACGTAGGCTCAGCCATCGTCGAGGTCCTTCAGTCAGGTTGGCTTGGTCGCTACCGATCCTGAAGGACCTCGACCTATCTCATACGCAACGACACGACCTACCCGACCTCGGACCCCTCACCCCGAGAAATCCGAAGAGCCCCATATAGGTCATCGACCATCACGGCATAGTCGGCAGCTTGCGGGTCGAGATCTGCCCGGGCCACGCGATTAGCCGCGATAACGACAGTGAGCCCCGCTGTGATGACGGCCGCCGCAACCACGGTAGCTCGGGTCAACTGCTTCCTGTTGCGGTCCATCAACACGTCCCCGGGAATGGTATCCACCGCTCTCACCTGATGGTGAGACGAACAGAAAGGAGCGTGACAAAAATGCCCATGACCACCAATGAGTTCGACAAAATTGCCCGGGAAGGCGGAGTCGTCAAACCTCTCAACTATGGCCTAAAAGCCGATGACCTAGAGGATCAAAACTCCGGACTAGCCGAGCCTGGCGTCCCTGCGCGGACACGTGCCCAAAATTCTCTTCACAGCATCCAATGGCCGTCTGAGACGACTCCACGACTGGCTGACGACCATACGCGCATAGGCGCACGTGCAAAGGGAACAGTCGACGTGTCCACTCGCTGTCCTCGAAGACGTCATCGTCGACGGACTTGAGTTGGTACGTCTCCTTGGCTGTCACGCCCACGTCGTAGCGAACCATGAGCCGTAGCTCTGTGCAGTAGATCAGGACTAGCCGCATCGCCACTGTCGGCCCTTTCGTACCGCCCGCGTCAACTGGCGCCAGCCGCTAGTGCCAAACTCTGGGCTGTGGCGAAACCGCCCGCTTGGTCATAAGCTCACAGCGTTCACGCACGCGCTGGCTTGACACGATGGTGGCTGCTGTCGAAGATGCGTTGCCCGTCAGGGCTAACTGTTTCGATTGCGGAGGTGCGCGGAGTGGCGATCACGACCTACACCGAATACCAGGTCGCCATGGCGGCCGTGGATCAGGCCGAACGGCAGGCTCGGGACGTGGCTGAGGCGGCCATGAGGAGTGCCTCGCCGCAGCCCAGGAGGCCTACGACGCCTCCATGGCGGTCCTGCTGGCGCCACCGCCGCCTGCGACGCGCCGACCGCGAGCGCGGCGTCCTCGCTGGTCAACCCCTTCGCGATCTCGCACCAGAACCGACGCTCCACATCACACCGGAGCGACGGCTTGCCCGGCGACTTCATCGGCACCCTGCCCGTCAACCCCTGCATCCACCCCGCTGGTCTGCCCATGAATACCTCCACGATCAAGGTGTTGCGACGACCAGTTGAATCCGCCCTGGCTGCCGGCATCGGAATGATGGATCAGCTCCCCGGGCTCGGTCGGGCGGCCCTCGCGGTCGCGCTGCCACAGCGCCATCCGCAACGGTGTCATGACTAGGTCGGTGGTCTTCGACGTCGCGGCGTGCCAGGCCACAATGCGTTGGGCGAACACATCAACGATGAAGGCGACATAGCAGAACCCGGCCCAACTGCGGCAATAGGTGAAGTCGGTCACCCACACCCGGTTCGGTGCGTCGGCGGTGAAGTCGCGGTCCAGCAGATCCCCGGCTCGTGTGCCGTCCTTGGCCCGGATCGTGGTGCGCAGCCCTTTGTCACAACAGACACCAGCCAACCCGAGGATCCTCATGGCCCGATCCACCGCGCCGGAACTGACCGTGGGCATCGTGGTGCGGCTCAGCTGTGCGGTCATCTTGCGTCGCCCGTATAGACCCTCAGGCGTCAGCTCCCGTGGACCGTCGGGTCTGATCGTCCAGGCGATGTCACGGACAGCATCGACCACCTGGGCGTCGCTGATTGTTCTGGCCGCCAGACGGCGGAGCCGCCAGGCCCGATAGGTTCGCGCAGCGACCTGGCAGCCCTGCTCACGCAGCACCCGGCAGATCGACTCGACTGCGTGACCATCGGCTCTCATCGCGTCGATAAATCCCATGATCAGCGGTTGCGGGGGTCGAGTTCCCCCACGAAGAAAACCGTCGCAGCCTTCAAGATCGCATTGTCCTCTTCCAGCCGCCGAACCTGGGCCTTCAACGCCTTGATCTCGGCATGCTCTGAACTGCTGACACCCGGACGGATCCACCATCCACCTCGGCCTGCACAATCCAGCGACCTGCCCGACAGGACTCCACGGACAACAACCCCAATGACCACTGTCGTCATCTCCACCCGAGGCAGAGCAGAAACCGAAGCCCTCACCCGCGCCCTCATCAACCTCGGTGCTGCGGGCTTACGCACCCACGCTCCGACGCCACACTCTCCGAGCTCTGGGTATCCGACCACCCCGGCGAACGACGCGAAGCCGCACGACTCTGCCGACACTGCCCCGTCATCGTGGAATGCCGAACAGCAGCCGACGCCAGAAACGAACGCTGGCACGTCTGGGGAGGCCGCGACTACACCCGCCGTTGATCACAAAGAGAGCGCGAAAGAATCGCCCATTTTTCGAATAGGCATCTTCGGGACCGGCAGACACGCCGAGCCCAGCATTAAGGCAATCAATGTGGGCAAGCGCCTACCATCTACGAGGGTGGAGTGGCTTTGGGACCGGTTCTGGGCATGGATGGCTACGCCGGAGTTGGAGCGGCTCTGGGACCGGTTCTGGGCATGGATGGCTACGCCGGCGGCAGGCAACCTGGCTCTGTGGGTCGGTGCGGTCGGCACAACAGGCGCTATACTGCTGGGCTTGCATTTACTCAGGCGAGATAGTGCGGCCAAGGTAGCGGATCAAGTATCTGTATGGAGAAGTTGGCAGTTAAGGCCGAGCCAGGATGACCCACCGACTGCGGACGTGTTTGCCCAACTTCATATCGCAAATCACTCACTTGGCCTGATAATACTTCCGAGGGTTTACACGTGGATCGCAAGTGACGGTGAGGTTGGTCAAGAGTTTGCTTTGGAGGACTTACCTCCCTATGGCGCTGAAGTGATTGAGGTGCCAGTCGCTGATCCGCGTGTGAAGCTTTGCTCTGTAGTGTCGTTCAAAGACAGACGCGGCAAAACATGGCTCAAGGATATGCACACTCAAAAGGTCATACATGGTCGGAAGGTTCGGAGGCGCATCGTAGCTATAAGGCGGGCAAAGTTGAAGTGGTTAGCGCAGCAATACAGGCCGCCCGCCGCAATGCTGGCCGATGATGCAGCGGATCAAGCAATGAGTGCGGCACCGGAATACTTGGGACTCTCCAGCCACTAACGCAACAGACAAGCCAGGCAGTTTTAGAACGAACCCGATGCGGACGAGGCTCAACCTGAAACCTTCGGCGTCTGGGGAGGACGAGGCTTCACACGCCGACCAGGCAGACTATGCATCCAAACATGATCAACGTCCCCCTCGATTTTTTGTGAGGCGCATTCAGGTGACCAGCCAGTCGAGCCGTCTCCGTCCCCGGCATGCTCGACCCTCGTTTTTTGGGAGACCTACGGTGCGCGTGGTCCAGGCGTCTGTTACGGTTAAATGGCTTAATGTCCGTACAATCAGCCCATGGTGTGGCCAATCGTCTTCTGAAGACGATTTGAGGCCGCCGACTGGCCTGAAAGCACCGGGAAAGCGGCTGTGGGCTTCCGTGGCTGGCCCCTACGTGTTGACTCCGGCTGAGTTGGCGATGTTGGGGGAGGCGTGCCGGACAGCCGATGAGTTGGACCGGCTTGAGCGTGCCGTCCGGGCGTTACCTGAACTCACCACCATAGGGTCTACGGGCCAGCTACGCCCTCATCCGCTGCTCGAGGAGGTCAGGCCGGCACCGTCTGCCGTTGGAGCGCCTCACAACGGCTCTGAACCTTCCTGACGATACGGAGGAAGTCGGTTCTCGCGCTGGCAGTAGGCATGCGCGGAAGGCTGCTGAGGGTAGGTGGCGAAGAGGACCGACGAGGGTAACGGCAAGCTCGCTGAGCTTACAGCGATCGGGCAAGGCGGTGGTGACTGTGGCGATGCATCTGCGGCCGCCTGCTGTGAAGATTCCGGGCGAGCTACTCAGCTTCCGTCGGGAGGAGTGGGTTGCCCCCGATGATGGGCCGTCGTGGGCGCTTCCGTTTCGGCGTTGGCAGGTTGCGCGGCATGCCTGGGTGGAAACACATCCCGACTCGGATCTGGGCGACATGCTCGACGTGATCCGCGCTGAGGTGCAGCTAAAACACGGACTGCGGGAGTGGGTGCCGTAGTGGCGAGGCATCGTAGACCGGTTGCGGCGCCGACTCCGGCTGAGTTGCTGATGTTCTCTGAGGAGGAGTGGGCTGCCCCCGATGATGAGGCGTCATGGGTTCCGTTTGAACATTGGAAAGATGCACGCCGCTCATATTCCAAGCAGCATCCTGATTCGGAGCTGGGGAGCGTGTTGGACCAGATGAGGTTTGATGTTTTGTTGGCGGTGGCCCGCTGGAGGCCGCGGGACGGCGAGGCGTCCCAGATGCTGGTCAGCCAGTTGCCGTGTTCGTCGGCGAGCGGGTGGCGTTGCATCCACTGGATCCTGGTCCGGTGCTCGTCGCTTAGCTGGTTCACTGGACTGCCCACCCATCCGGGCTGGTCGGCCTCTCACGTGTGACGGGCTCTGCGCCACCGGTAGTAAGCCGGTAGCCAGGCCGCCTCGGCTGCGCGCCGAGGATGGCTGGTGGGGCCTGGTCTCCGGTCGGGATGGGGCGCTTGGATACGCGCCGAGGATCTCCGCCAGTCCAGCGGGTGCCTGCCTGACTCATGATCGCGTTGGCGGTCGCAGGGAATCTGGTGGGCTCATGTCACTTACCGTTCCGCAGGCCAGTGGAGGACTATGGCGCAATGGAAACAACATCTCCCGAGAAGGGCAGTTCACGCGTGGTTGTCCTTGTTGCCATTGTTGGTCTAGTCAGCACCATCACTGCCTCTGCCTTGAGCGGCATCTTCACAACTTGGGGTGTGCACGACCAGTTTGACCAGCAGCGCCGAGCTCAGAGCCAGGACCTTCGTCGGGGCGTGTATGAGGAATATTTGGCGTCCACCACACAGGAGTGCATTGTCTTCCTGTTCGCCGGCAGCAGTGACGAACAGAGAAAATCGGCTGTAAAGAAGCTCGAGGACGCGCATGCTCGGGCTTTACTTGTATCCAAGGAGGATCTGCGAGAGCCGCTGGATAACTTCAACAACTACATGTACCAGGTCGCGAATCAGGGAAACGACTGTGAGGCTCAATACGAGAAGCTTCGGGACGAGTTCATCGACGCAGCCAAAGCTGACTTGGAGACGGGTTAATCAAGTACATCCGCCGGTCAAGGTGTCCGGTGATCCTGGCCAGTTTTCCGGGTCGAACTTGAGCAGCTCGGCCAGCGGGGGGGTCTATCACTGTTTGCGGTGAATCGCCACGTGCTCAATTTACATATCTAGGCTATCAAGTTACTTAGCCAGGCTATAGAATTGCAGTATGAGTGATGCCGCAACGACGAGTGCTGTGTCTGCTGTTATGAGGGAGATGTCGGCCAGACGGTGGCGCGGTCATGTCCCGGCACGTCTGGCCCGTGAGCTTGTGCCACGGGTCGACGAACTCCCCGAGATCGAACGCAGGCAACTACTTGACGCACTCACCGAACACAGCGGGCTGGAGCAGCCACGGACCACATGACCTGGCGGGGTTGGCGTCAACGTCAGCCGTGGTTGATAAGCAGCACGGGTGCACAGCCCCGGAAACGAAGGTCGGTTCAGTCGGATTACTCCTTTCACCGGTAAACACACCGTCCTGCGCACCCGCCAAATTCAACCTGACTGAATGGGAGAAACTTCAATATTCCGCACCGCCCCGCCGCAGAGCTGGCCCACGATGACGTGGTGGCCTCGGCCGAGCTGTCCCGATCAGCCAGCTCGCGCTGGACCTAGAGCCGCCGGCCGTCGGCTGGGATGCCTTCCTTGCCAGCCGGAACATCCCGGTCGTTCTCTCGATAATGTTGGCCGCCGGTCGATCAGCCGCGCCGATGCCAGGCAATTGCTCAGCGAACGCCGCGAGAATGAGATTCGGCAGCGGGAGATAGCGGAGCGGCAGGAGCGGCAGGCGATTGAGCGTGAGCGGCAGTGGCGGGAGCAGCTGAACCGTGGTGTGCCCTGGTACGAGATCCCCGCCGGTGTGAGCCCTGCCCCGCGCGCTGATGCAGGCCGGGTACGACGCTGAACGCCCGCGCCGCCGCTCGCTGCTGGATGACGCGTTGGCGGGCGAGGGAGGCATGGTCTATCACCCGCTGCTAGACGGCGAAGACGAGTCGTGACCGCCGCAAGCGTCAGAGTCCCGCAGCCGCTCGCGGTTGATGCGCCGTCTTCAATGATGTTGCCTCAAGGACTTTGGTTGTGCGGTTGAGCGAGGCTGCGGGAGGAGGGTACGCGCAGCTGCTTTGGCGGGAGGCGCGTCAGGCGTTGGTTGCGGCGGAGGAGTCCCGGTAGCGCACCGGGCACGGCACCGTGTGGGCTGACGGCACCGGCGCTGGCCGGATCGCTTTCGCTGCCCCCGGTGAGTATCAAACGTTGAAGTTCTACTTTCAGCCCGGCGTCGCGGCTTACTCGTCGTGGGTCGGCAAACCGGGTCTGAGTGCAATCGTTGTTAGTTACGTCCAGGGAAGTGGTGTTCGGGTTCCTTGTTGATGTGCGTGGCGTCGTGACGTGACACGGCCACCGCGTGATCTTGTTTGAAGTCCTTCCAAAGATCTTCGACAAGGAGTACGCGATGACCGCAACACCTAGTATCGACCTGCCCGGCTGGATGGCCGAGCAGCTGTCCCAGGCCAGTCCAGACCTGCTTCGGAACATGATCCAGACCTTCGCCGAGGCGCTGATGTCGGCCGACGCGGACGCCGTCTGTGGTGCCGGCTACGGCCAGCGCAGCACTGAACGGACCAATACGCGTAACGGCTACCGGCGCCGGAGTTGGGACACCCGGGCCGGATCGATTGACCTGGCCATTCCGAAGCTGCGGGAGGGCAGCTACTTCCCGGAGTGGCTGCTGGAGCGGCGCCGGCGGGCCGAGTCCGCCCTTATCAGCGTGGTCGCTACCTCCTATCTGCTTGGCGTGTCGACGCGACGGATGGAGAAGCTTGTCGAGCAGCTCGGCATTACCCGGTTGTCCAAGTCGCAGGTTTCGGAGATGGCCAGAGATCTCGATGGCCAGGTGGAGGCGTTTAGGACGCGCCCGTTGGACGCCGGGCCGTACACCTTCGTCGGCGCGGACGCGTTGGTGCTGAAGGTGCGTGAGGGCGGCCGGACGGTGAACGTGCACGCCCTGCTGGCGACCGGAGTCAACGGCGACGGCTACCGGGAGATCCTCGGCCTGCACGTCACCTCCGCCGAAGACGGCGCGGGTTGGTTGGCGTTCTTCCGGGATCTGGTCGCTCGCGGCCTGTCCGGGGTCGCCTTGGTCACCTCCGACGCGCACCGCGGCCTGGTCGACGCGATCGGCGCCACCCTGCCCGGCGCCAGCTGGCAACGATGCCGCACCCACTACGCGGCGAACCTGATGGCCGCCACCCCGAAGAATGCCTGGGGTTGGGTCAAGGCGCTGCTGCACTCGGTCTACGACCAGCCCGACGCCGACGCGGTGCACGCCCAGTTCGACCGCATCCTCGACGCCCTAGCCGACAAGCTGCCAGCCGTCGCCCACCGCCTCGACCAGGTCCGGGCCGACATTCTGGCGTTCACCGCGTTCCCGAAGGCGGCCTGGCGGCAGATCTGGTCCAACAACCAGGAAAGGCTGACCGGGAGATCCGCCGCCGCACCGATGTCGTCGGCATCTTCCCCAACCGGACAGCGCTGATCCGGCTCGTCGGCGCCGTCCTGGCCGAGCAACACGACGAATGGACCGAACAGCGCCGCTACCTCGGACTCGACATCCTCGCCAAAAGCCGGCTACGTAACCTCGCCGATGCCGCACCCGAAACCGAGGAGGTGACCATCACTGCCATAACCGCATAAGGTACGAACCAAGATCACGCGGAGACCGGATCAAACACCACATCCGCAGACGTGACCTCGTTGTTCTTGACCGTTCGGCCTGTCAGCTTCCTAGGTCTCCGGTTCCGCAACCGCGGGTTGGCGGCCTGGCTGCCGTTCCTCACCAACCGGTCCATCACCGACCGTGAGCAGACTACGGTGGTATCGGCCTCTCTACCGGATACCGTCTCTGCCGCCTGAGCGGCCTTCTGAGCCTGTCAGCGGCGATGTGGCGTCTTCTGAGCCCCGGTAGCCTCCGACGTTATCGTCGCTTCTGAGAGCCTTACAGCACCCCAAAAAGCTGTAGAAGATGCGGCCGGCTCCGCTCGTGGCGTGACAATGCAAGTCGATGTTGCTGTTTGGCGTGGCCGCCTTTTTGGAGGCTGGCGGCTAAAGCAGAGGTGCGATTCTTCCGCCCATAGAAATGTTCGCCCCGAGCGAGGGCGGTCTGGGGGTCTTTGCGTCTCGCTCGGGGCCAGTTCGGAAGAGTGAGCTTCCGCCGTTTTCAATTGTTCCACTGGACTTACCCAAATAGGTACGTTCGATTAGCTCGTCGGCGCGTACGGGATAGTTGACCCGCGGCGACGCTCCCAACCAATCCGCAATGGCAAGCAGCTCGACGGGCATCGCGTTTTGAGCCCGCCGAGCCTGTGGCGTGACCTGGTGGTACCGCCACGCCACGTCGTAACTGCTGCTTACCCCGTTTGGTGGGCTGTACTCATGTCTCGGTGTCGGGTCCGGGTTGTTCGTGCGGTGCTTGTGGATTGTTGGACACCTACCCCGTAACTTTAGGTAGGCGGGCCGGCTCGGGGCAAAGGCGGCTGAGACCTGGAAGGGCACCGCGGCCGACCCGCACCAAAGTGTCACGCATTTGTGAACCGGTTACGCCCGGGTTAATTGTGCTTGGTTTGCCCTCCTGGAGGCTTGACCGTGAGTATCGTCGGCGCTCGACCCTGCCGGTCACCCCACCCGATATGCCCCCCGGGGCAAAGATATGATCCCCGACCGGCGGGGCTTCAAATCGGTTAGCTTCGTGATAGCGGGGCCGATCTGGGCAGGGTGGCCGCACGTGCGGCCACCCTGTTCGCTTCGCCCGCGGTTAGAGTCGCCGCTCCGCCCGGATTGCAGCGAGCACAATGTGCGCCCGTGCGAACAGTTGCGCTACCGCGGCTGCAACGTCTGGGAAACGTTTCATGGTTGGGGCGTCGGGCCAGGTGATGCGCACCGCGCTAGGCATGCCCAGGGGCTCGATCAATTCGATTTTCAGGTGGTCGTGGTTGACCTGGGCCGACGCTAAAGGGGTGATCGGATGATTGGACATTGGCGTCTCGCTTCTCTGCTAAGTCGGATTCCTGCCCCGGCCCGTGTTCGGCGCTCAACTGACATGTCGGATGTCAGTCAGCGTGTTAAGTGATCTTGGTGTGTCCTCCCTCTGCAAACCGTTTGCTCACGGGCCCGTTAGCACGGAACAGAACACGATTGGATGAAAAGGCGCGGGAGCGCGGTCCAACGCCTAGTGAGAGCCGCTTTCGTTGGACGCAGCGTTACTGGCCGGGACGGGAGTCGCCGGATACTGGCTCCCCTGGGGGGATTTCCCGCGATCGTTCATACGCCAAAGCCTGCTCCAGAATGGCAACCGCAGCCGCAGCGTCGATCAATTCCCGTTGTTCCTTGGCCCGCTTTCCACCTTCGGAAAGACGCTGCGAGGCCGTAACGGTCGTGAGCCGCTCGTCGACCAGCCGGACTGGCACACGGACCACACCAGCTAACCGTCCCGCTCGCTCCCGAGCCTTCGCTGCCGCCGGCCCCTCGCCGCCACTCAGACTCCTCGGAAACCCCACGAGTACCTCGATCGGCCGGTACTCGTCGACCATTGCAACAAGCTGGGCGATTTCGTCTGTGCCTGCTCGGACCGTCCTCACCGGATATGCCAGCACGCCGTCCCGGTCACACGCCGCAACCCCGATCCGCGCATCCCCCCAATCGAATGCGAGCCGCACGCCACGCCGGAACTGGCTCATCGTTCGACACGGTCGCGGGCGTGAACGCTGCCGGCTGCCGGGAAAACACAGTGGTGATATCGGGCGGCACGCGAGACTAAGTGCATCCCAGGATTCAAGCATCTCAGGTTTCCCGGCACCCGGCACCGTCCCCGCCCGCCTGCTTGTTCAGCCGCGCGCTGAACGTCACCTGAGGCCGGGACCCAGCCTCGGAACGCGCTGCACCTTGAAGCGCGCGACCTGTGCGAAGGCGAAGGGCTCGGCGGCGGACATGCGAAAACCTAAGATGCTCGAAACCTGAGGCTCACAAGGTCTGCGCGTCCGCCAAACTCAAGCACCCCGTTTTCGCATGCCCGCCGCCGAGTCCTTCGCCGAAGGAGTAAGAACCGCGCGGCCACTTAGGACTGGAGCGCATGACCGATGGCGTACTCCACGGCTTTGAGGGCATCTTCCGCGCGACTGCCGTCAGTGCCGCCGCCTTGGGCAATGTCGGCCTTGCCCCCACCGCGACCCCCGAGGGTCTCGCTGGCAACACGTACCAGTTCGCTGGCGTCCAGACCGCGGTCCCGGGCGCCCTGGGTCGTCACGATGACCACGCTCGGCTTATCGGCCGCTCCGCCGACCAGGGCCACCACTGATGCGGTGTCTTGGACGCGGTTGCGGATCTCGAACGCCAGGGATCGCAGGTCATTGCCGGATAGACCGTCAGCGTGGTGGGCAATGTAACCAATGCCCCACATGTCGTGACTCTTGGCGACGATGCTGCCGATATCAGACAAGACGGTCTGACTCCTCAGATCAGCGATCCGCTTCTCGGCCTCCTTGAGCTGCAAAACGAGCTTGTTGATCCGATCCGGGAGCTGCTCAGGCTGCACCTTGAGCGCGTCGCTGAGTTCGAACACGAGCGACCGTTCCTTGGCGAGGTAGCGGAAAGCCTCGATGCCGACGAACGCTTCCACGCGACGGACGCCTGACCCCACGCTGGACTCGCCGGTGATGGTGACCAGTCCTATCTGGGAGGTGTGTTGCACGTGGGTTCCGCCGCACAGTTCCCGGGACCAGGGACCGCCCATCTCGACGACCCGAACCTGTTCGTCGTAGGTCTCGCCGAACAGGGCCAGCGCACCGATCTCGCGAGCCTTGGCTAACGGCATGATGTTCGCGCTGACGTTCAAGTCCTTGCGAATTGCCTGGTTCGCGGCATCCTCGACGTCGGCGCGGATCTGCTGGCTGAGCCCGCTCTGCCAGGCGAAGTCGAGCCGCAGGTAGCCCGGTTTGTTGTACGAGCCGCTCTGCAGCGCCGTGGGGCCCAGCACCTGCCGTAGCGCAGCATGCATCACATGAGTTCCCGAATGTGCTTGGCAGGCCCCAAGTCGCCATTCACCATCAACCGCAGCCAACACCTGAGTGCCGCTGAGCAGTTCGCCCTCTTTGACCCGAACCCGATGCACAATCAGGCCCTTCACGGGGCGCTGCACATCGACGACCTCCAGCTCCACGCCGTCGCCAATGATCCGGCCGGCGTCGGAGTCCTGGCCGCCCGACTCGGCATAGAACGGCGTCTGCTCCAGGACAACCTCGACCAGCTCGCCCTCCTCTGCGGCCTCAGCGAGCATCCCGTCCACGACTATGCCTCGGACCTTCGACTCGGTGCTGAGCTCGGTGTAGCCGGTGAACGGGGTTGGTCCGAGTGCGCGCAACTCGCGGTAGATCTCCACCGCCTGAGCGCCTGCCTTCTTGGACTTGGCGTCGGCCTTGGCACGGTCCTTCTGCTCCTGCATCAGCCGACGGAAACCTGCCTCATCGACGCTCAGGCCCTGCTCGGCAGCCATCTCCAGGGTCAGATCGATCGGGAAGCCATATGTGTCGTGCAGCTGGAACGCCCGCTCGCTGCTGAGAACGGTTCGCTGCTCCCGCTTAGCAGCGGCGACGGCAAGGTCGAAGATCTGGGTACCGGTGGCCAGCGTTCGGCGGAAGGCGTCCTCTTCGGCGTACGCGATCTGGGAGATCCGTGCCCAGTCAGAGGCGACTTCCGGGTAGGACTCAGCCATCAGGTCGCGGCTGATCGGCAACAGCTCGGGCAATACCGGCTCGCCCACGCCCAGCAGTCGCATGGCACGCACCACACGTCGCAGGAGCCGGCGGAGCACGTAGCCGCGGGCTTCGTTGCCTGGTGTCACGCCATCGGTGATCAACATCAGGCCGGATCGAATGTGGTCCCCGACCACGCGCAGCCGCACATCATCATCGTGGTGGTCGCCATAGCGTTTGCTTGCCAGCTGCGCCGCCTGGTCGATCACTGGGTATACCTGGTCTATCTCGTAGAGGTTGTCCACCCCCTGCAATAGGTAGGCAACCCGCTCCAGTCCCATGCCGGTGTCGATGTTCTTGCGCGGCAGCGGACGCGCCACGTCGAAATCGTCTTTCTTCCGGATGGTGGATAGCTCCTCCTGCATGAAGACCAGATTCCAGATTTCAAGGAAGCGATCCTCGTCAACTATCGGACCTCCGTCCGGGCCATACTCGGGACCACGGTCGACCCAGATCTCGCTGCACGGCCCGCCGGGGCCCGGAACGCCCATGTGCCAGTAGTTGTCGAGCAGGCCCCGGCGTTGAATGCGCTCCGGTGGTAGTCCGGCGATGCTTTCCCACAACGCTGCCGCCTCGTCGTCGGAGTACAAGACGGTGACCCAGATCTTGTGTGGGTCAAACCCGTAGCCGCCAGCCTCTTGCGAACCGGTGACCAGATCCCAGGCGTACCGAATCGCCTCGGCTTTGAAGTAGTCGCCGAATGAGAAGTTCCCGTTCATCTGGAAGAA